>JACQZJ010000163.1 GCA_016213895.1 Planctomycetota bacterium
CGGACTCGGGTCCTGCGGCCCTCATCCTGATCACAGCGTAGCATGCGGCGGCGCGCGCGGCCGTACGATCCGCGGTGCTTTGCCGAAGCAGGGGAACAAGCGCGCGCGCGGACTCGTCCAACTGGCCGGCCGAGGGCGAAGAAGCGAGACCGCCGCGCGGCTCCCGGAGCGAACGGCGGCGACATGAAAAGAAACAGCCTCCACCCGCGCGTGGATCGGCTGGGCGTGTGTTCGCTCCAGCCGGTCTGGTATCGGGCAGGTCAAGCGCGGGTGGCGCTGCGGGCGAGGGCGCGCCGGCCAGGAAGTGGCCGCGCGTCCTCACCAATGCGAAGGGCACGCGAGCTCGTCGTTCGCGTGCCCTTCCCTTTTTTCGTGATCTTCCTGACCAGCGGGAGGCGGGCCGTGCTCAGCGTCTCAAGTGACGGCGCGTCTTCGCGAGGTAGCCCTGCGCTGCGTCGAGAATGAAGCGCAGCTCCTCGTCCGTCACCTGGCGCACGACGCGGCCGGGCGCGCCCACCACCAGCGAGCGCGGCGGGATCACCGCGCGCTCCTTGATGAGCGCGCCGGCGGCGATGATCGACTCCGCGCCGATCTCCGCGTCGCCGAGCAGGATCGCTCCCATGCCGATGAGGCAGCGGTCGCCGATCGACCTGAGGTGCACGATCGTACCAGATCGAGGCGTCCTCGCCGAGGTGGACCTCTCCCACGACGGCGGCGGTGGACGCCACGAAGCCGCGGTCGAAAGGACGGAGCCAGCAGGTCTCGTTGGCGATGTTGTCCACGAGGGTCTTCCTCTACGCGGAGAAGGCGAGGATGCAGGCGACCATGAAGCCGTTGAACGCGGAGTGGGCGAACGCCGCGGCCAGGACCGAGCCCGTGGCTTCGCACACGATGCCGAGCGCCGCGCCGACGAAGAACACCGGCAGCGAGGACTGCACGTCGTGCACCACGGCGAACACCAGCGAGGCGGCGGCGATGGCCGGCGCCGGGCCGAGCACCGCGCGCAGCGCGCGCTGCACCAGGCCGCGGAAGAGGATCTCCTCGAGCAGCGGTATCAGCACGACGATGCCGAGGAGGACGAGCGGGTTGCTGCGCAGGCCCGGGTCATCGAGCAGCGACTGGATGACCTCCTGGAAGGGCTCCCATCCGTACAGCTCCACGAGCTTGGCGTTCACGAGGCTGGCGCCGTGGAAAGCGGGCCAGGCGGCGATCACGGCCAGCACGGCGAAGAAGAGCCCGGCCGGCCGCGGCGCGGCCAGGCCGAGATCCCGCGGCCTCAGGCCGAGCCGCAGGCGCCCGTAGGCCAGGACGCCCGCGATCAGCGCGGCGTTCACGAGCGTGGTAAGCACCAGGCCGAGCTCGACGTCGCGGGCGCGCGCGGAGTCCTTCGCCCCGGACAGCAGGCCGAACAGCAGCCCGCTGGCGAGGAAGGCGGCGAAGTAGAGCAGCAGGGCGCGGGCGCCAAGGTCGAGCACGGAGCGCGGCGGGCGCGCCGTGCCCGGCAGGCGGGCGCGGAACAGCCGCAGCAGCAGCAGGAAGAGGACGGCCGAGAGCGCGACGCCCGCCGCCGCCTGCAGCGCCGCCACCGGCCAGGAGAGGCCGGGCAAGGCGAACCGGCCGGCGTGCTCCGCCGCGGCCGTCATGCGGGCAGCGCGTCCAGCAGCCGGGCGACGTCCGACTCGTCGTTGTAGACGTGCGCCGCGGCGCGGATGCGCCCGCCGCGCATGGAGGTCTGCACGCGGCGCTCGACAAGGCGGGCGTGCACCGCGCCGAGGTCCGCGCCCGGACGATCGAAGGCGATGATGCCCGACTTCTCGCCCGCGGCGCGCGGGCTTTGCACGCGGCAGCCGCGCTCCTGCAGCCCGGCGGCCAGGAGGTCGGTGAGGCCGAGCACGTGGCGTTCGATCTCCTCGACGCCTACCGCGCGGATGAGCGCGAGCGCCGCCTGCAGCGCGTGCACGCCGATCGTGTTGGGCGTGCCGTACTCGAAGCGGCGCGCGCTGTCGGCCAGCTCGCCGCGATAGGCGTCGAACTCGAACGGTTCCTTCATCGAGAGCCAGGAGACGAAAGTCGGCGCGAGCCGCTCGAGCAGCTCGCGGCGCAGGAAGAACAGGCCGATCCCCTCGGGCGCGAGCAGCCACTTGTGCCCGTCCGCCGCCAGGAAGTCGACGTGGTCCCGGGCCACGTCGAGGGGGAGCGCGCCCAGCCCCTGGATGGCGTCGAGGAAGAAGAGGATCCCGCGCTCGCGCAGCCGCTCGCCGAGGCCGCGCACGTCGAGCCGGAAACCGCTGGCGAACGCCACGAACGAGACCGCCACGAGCCGCGTGCTCGCGTCGCAGGCGGCGAGGATCTGCTCGGGAGACACGCGGCCCATCTCGCTCGGAGCGGCGAAGCGCACCTCGACTCCCTTCCGCCGCAGGCGCAGCCAGGGGTAGACGTTGGCCGGGAACTCCCCGTCCACCAGCACGACCGAATCGCCCGGCCCGAGGTCGAGCCCGTTGGCGACGACGTTCATTCCCTCGGACGTGTTGTGCAGGAAGGCAACCTCCTCCGGCGCCGCGCCGATGAGCGCCGCCGCCGCGGCGCGCGTCTCCTGGAAGGTCGCGATCCAGCGCGTGAAGAACGCCGAGCCATGGTCCTGCACCTCGTCCGTGAAGCGCGCGATGGCCTCCCGCACCGGCGCGCACATGGGCGCCGTGGCGGCGACGTTGAAGTAGGCGTACCCGTTCGTCACGGGGAACAGCTTGCGGACGTCGCTTGGTTTCATGCCTGAAACGGTCGTCTTGACCTGCGCCGGGCCGGACCGACGAGTCTGAGAATCGAAGATGTTGTATCCATGGGAATCCAACCTACAATGGAATGTGGCCTCACGATGGCATTCCGTCCACCCGCGCCTCGGCACCGCGTGTTTCCACCTCTTGGGAGGAAGGCGCCCTACAGCGAGTGGATCCGATGATTCCAATCCGCAGCCTTCGCGGCGGCCGCGCCCAGGACCTGGCGGCCCAGGTCGCGACCGACATTGATCTGGTCGAGCGCGGTCTCGAAGTCATCGCGTCATCCGTGCCCATGCCGGACGGAGTCGTGATCGACTCCCTGGTCGAGGACGCCGACGGCCGGATCGCCCTGCTTTTGGTCGAGGACGGACCGGCGGAGCCGCTCCTCGAGAGAGCGGCGCGCGCGGCCGTGGCCTTCCGCCGGACCGCGCCGCTCCTCGCGCGACTCTATCCGAACCGGGACTTCGATTCCCGCGAGACGCCGCGCATGATCCTCGTGGCGCGCAGGTTCTCCGAGACCGCGCGCGCGCTCCTCTCCGTGCTGCGCGTTCCGCGGCTGCGCTGCCTCGAGTGCACGGTGGTGGACGGCGCCGGGGGCGTGCAGCTCGTGGTCCTGTCCAGCGACCTGAGCGTGCTGCGGGACGCGGGCGGGTGCGCCGCGGCGGAGCGCGAGGCAGCGGCTGGAGAGAACGGCCGCGCCGGGAAGAGCGGCGCCTTCTCGGCCGCCGCGCCCGCCGCGGCCGGCGCGGGCCCGGGCGA
>JACQZJ010000171.1 GCA_016213895.1 Planctomycetota bacterium
ACCTCGTTCGGCGGCACGCAGGACGCGGGCACGTCCGTGTCCGTGCGGCCGCAGATCGCCGAGGGGGACCACCTCGTGCTCGACTACCAGATCTCGCTCTCCGAGTTCATCGGCGACTCGACCAGCCCGTCTCTCCCGCCGCCGCGCCAGCAGAACAACCTGATGAGCGTGGTGACGATCCCGGACGGGTTCGCGGTGGTGGTCGGCGGCTTCGAGGTGCAAACCGATGCCGCGGCCGCGACCCGCGTGCCGTGGCTTGCCGAACTCCCGCTTCTTGGCTGGCTCTTCCAGAACCGCTCGACCTCGAGCTCCCGCACGCGCTTCTTCGCCTTCATCCGGGCGAGCGTCCTCAGGGAGCGGCGCTTCCTGGACCTGCGGCTCCTCTCCGAAGAGGACCGGCCAGAGGCCGGACTTCTGGACGACATGCCCGTGGTGCGGCCGAGGGTGATCCCGTGAGCGGTCAGCGCGCAGGAGAGGTCGAGATCGAGGCCGCGGCCGCGCTGTCTGCCGATCGCGTGAGCGCGTCCTTCCTCCTGCGCGTTCCCCGGGACTTCGCGCGGCGCCACGTCCTGGTCTCGCAAGGTCGCGAGCACGACGCCGAGACGCTCCTCGTCTCCCGGAAGACCTCGCAAGCCGTGATCCACAACGTGGGCGTGACGCTCGGCTGTCGGGTGCAGGCGCTCACCGGCGATCCCGAGTCGATCGTGCGCCTGATCGACCAGGTCTACGCCGCGCCGGGAAAGGCCGTGGACGTGGAGCCGCAAGCCCCGGCCGCGCCCGAGAGCGTCGACGAGCTGATCGCGCGCGCCGACCGCGACCTCCTGAGCTCCGAGGGCAAGGGACCGATCATCCAGCTCGTCGACGCGCTCCTCTTCGAGGCGCTCGGCCGCGCCGCGAGCGACCTCCACGTGCAGCCGCTCGATGACCGCACCATCGTGCGCTACCGCCTGGACGGCATGCTGGTCACGGTACGCGAGCTGCCGCGGAGCCTGACGCCCGCGGTCGTGAGCCGCATCAAGGTCATGGGCCGCATGGACGTGGCCGAGAGCCGCGTGCCCCAGGACGGCCGCGCCACCGTGACCATCGGCACGCGCGCCATCGACCTGCGCATCAGCACGCTCCCCACGAGCTACGGCGAGCGCGCCGTCCTGCGGCTCCTCGACAACCGGCAAGCGCTCTCCGACTACGCGGACCTCGGCATGCCGGCCCACGTGTCTTCCCGCTTCCTCTCCGCTGCCACGCGCTCGCACGGCATGATCCTTCTCACCGGCCCGACCGGCTCCGGGAAGACCACGACCCTCTACGCCACTCTCCGCCAAGTGGGCGCGGGGACGAAGAACCTCATGACCATCGAGGACCCGATCGAGTACGAGCTCTCGACCGTCGGCCTTAACGTGTCCCAGTCCCAGGTGAACGTCAAGAAGGGCCTGTCCTTCGCCTCGGGCCTGCGCCACATCCTGCGCCAGGACCCGGACGTCATCATGGTCGGGGAGATCCGCGACGCCGAGACCGCGCGCATCGCGCTCCAGTCGAGCCTCACCGGGCACCTGGTGCTCTCGACGCTCCACACGAACGACGCGCCGAGCGCGGTCACGCGCTTGGTCGACCTCGGGCTCGAGCCCTACCTGGTGAGCGCCTCGCTCTCGGCCGTGTGCGCGCAGCGCCTCGTGCGCCTGACCCACGGCGCGTGCGCCGGCCTGGGCTGCGCGGCCTGCTTCCAGACCGGCTTCCAGGGCCGGACCGCCCTCTTCGAGCTCATGGTCGTGGACGACGCGATCCGCGAGCGGATCGCCGCGGTCGCGCCGCTCGAGGAGATCCGGCAGGCGGCACGCGGAAGCGGCATGCGCTCGCTCCGGGAGGAAGGGCTCGACCTCGTGGCCGCCGGCCGCACCACGCGTGGCGAGATCGAGCGCGTGGTCCAGGAGGAGACGTGACTCTCTGGCGCTACAAGGCGATCCGCGCGGCCGCCTCGGGAGAGGTGGTGAGCGGCGAGCTCTCCGGCGGATCCGGGGCAGAGGTGCGCGCTGCGCTCCGGAGGGTCGGGCTGCAGGTGATCGACCTGAAGGAAATCCAGGGAAGCGGCCGGACGCCGGACCATCCGCTCGCGCGCGCGCTCGAGCGGCACCTCTGCCGGCGACGTCGGCCCGCGCGCGCGGAGCTGTTCGACGGCCTCGCCACCCTGCTCGAGAGCGGGCTCCCCATGCTGCAAAGCCTCGACGCCTCGCTCCGGACGCGCCGGGGCACCTCCACCGGCAGGATGCTCTTGTCGCTCCGGGAGGACCTGCGGGACGGCAGTTCGCTTGGCGCGGCCATGGAGCGGCAGCCCGCGTGGTTCGAGGAGGTGGAGGTCGCCATGGTCGAGGCCGGCCAGCGGGGCGGGACGCTCCCTACGGTGCTGCGCGCGCTCGCGGACCGCCACGAGCGCGCCGGGTCTCTCGCGCAGAAGCTCGCGGGCGCCCTCACCTACCCGGCGCTCTTGACCATCCTCGGCCTGGGCGTCGTGGTGTTCCTCAGCACCCGCACGCTCCCTGACCTGATCCGCGTGCTCGAGGACGCGGGCGTGTCCCCGCCGGCCCTCACCCTGAGGGTGATGGCGGTCGGCCGGGCCATCCAGGTGGGCTGGCCGGCCGCGCTCCCGGCCGCGGTCCTCCTCTTGGCCGGGTGGTTGCTGCTCCGCCGCCGCTTCTTCACGCCCGGCTCGAGAGCGGCCCTGCTTCTCGACCGCCTCTACCCGCGGGTCCTCCGCCGGGCCAGGCTCGCCGAGGTCACGAGCGGGCTCGCCGACCTCCTCTGCTCGGGCGTGCCCATGGTGGAGGCGCTCCGCGTGCTCGCGCCGGCCGCCTCGCACCACGGCCTCGCGGCCTGCCTGAGCCAAGCGGCCTCCCGCATCGAGCACGGCGCCGAGGTGGCGGACGCCTTGGCTGACGAGCGCTGGTTCGACGCGGAGCTCCTGCGCCTGGTGGAGGTCGGGCAGGCCTCGGGCGAGCTCTCGCCTCTCCTCGAGCGCCTCGGCCGGCGCCTCGAGCGCTCGGCCGCTCGGGCCATCGACCGCTTCGCCGGCCTCATCGAGCCCGGCGCCATCCTGGTCCTCGCCGCGCTCGTCGGCACCGTGGCCCTGGCCGCGATCCTCCCCCTCTTCCAACTGCAGGAGGCGTTCTGATGCGAAGCGTGCGCCACGCGTTCACCCTGGTCGAGACCCTGGCGGTCCTCGTCATCCTCGGCCTGCTCGCCTCCGTGCTGCTCATGAACTTCTCCGGCAGCGTGGGCCGGGGCAAGCAGGAGCTGGCGAAGACCGGCATCGGCATCGTCATCCAGAAGCTCGAGCTCTTCCGCATCGAGCGCGGGGACTGGCCGCCGAGCGACCTCGGGCTTGTCGCCCTCGGCGAGGGCCACGCCAAGCCGACCGATCCTTACTTCCTGAGCAACGACCAGCTCCTCGACCCCTGGAAGCGCCCGTACGTCCTCATCACGCCCGGGCCCGAGGGCCACCCCTACGAGGTGCTGAGCTACGGGAGCGACGGGCAGCCGGGAGGCGACGGGGAAGGGAAGGACGTGACGTCCGTGAACCTCGGCGGGACGTAGGCCATGCATCCTCGCTCGAACGCCTCCGGCTTCACCGTGATCGAGCTGTTGGCGGTCGTCTCCTTGCTGTCGCTCGCGATGGTCCTCGGCGCCACGCGCTTGGGGCGAGCCACGGACGAGGCGCGTTTCTCCCGCGCGCTCGCGGACGTGCTCGAGCTCGACGCGCGGGCGCGTCTCCTCGCCCGCTCCGGCGGGGCCGTGTCGCTGCAGGTCGGCGACGACCGCGCGCGCCTCGTCCTCTCACGCGCGCGAGGCGGCGCCCTGCTCGGCAGCACGACGCTCCCGCGCGACGTCACCGTGCGGCTCACGGACCCGGCCACCGGGAAAATGCTCGCCGAGGTCCGGTTCGACCGTGCCGGCCGCTCGCCGGACTACGACGTGGAGGTCGCCCTCGAGGAGCGGCGCGTCCGAAGGAGCGTGGCGGGCCTGAGCGGCCTCGTCGCGAGGGCAGGAGCGGAGCGGTGAAGACGGACCAGGGACTGACGCTCCTCGAGGTGCTCGCGGCGGTCGTGCTGCTCTCGCTTCTCGCCGCGGCCGTGACGCCGCTCATGCGGGACGCGCTCCGCGCGAGCGCTCCGGTCCCGGTGGACGTTCCCGCGACGAGCGCGGAGGAGCAGGACCCCGAAGCCGGCACGCAAGAGGGCGAGCCGATCCTGCTCGAGCGCGGGGACGCGTTGCAGGGCACGTGGCGCGTCTTCTCCCGGGACGGCGTCTTGCTCTGCCGCTGGTTTCCCGAGGAGGAACCGGAGAAGAAGCAGGCCGGAAGGAGGCCGCGATGAGCCGCGCGAGGATCCGCGGACTGACGCTCGTCGAGCTGCTCCTCGCCCTCGGGCTCCTCGGGTCGCTTTCCTTCGCCATCGCCGGGTGGACCACCACGTGTGCACGCCTCTCCGGGAAGACCGCGCCCGAGGTCCGCTGGCGGGCCGCGGCCGCGGCCACCCTGCGGCAGGTCGGCGACGACCTCCTCGCCGGCGACTTCCTCGGCGAGAAGTCCGTCCGCGTGATGGTCGAGGACGGCTCCCTGACGATCCGCACCCGTGGGCTCGAAGGTGGAGGTCCGGTGGAGCACGCGTTCGCCTTCGACCCCGCTGCCCGGTCCCTCGACCTGGTCGAGACCGTTCCCCGACCAAACGGCGCGCCGGACCGCACGGTGCGGCGGCTGCTCAGCGACGTCTCGGACTTTCGGGTGACGCTCGACCTCGAGAAGCAGACGCTTGCCGTCTTGCTGACCGGGCCAAACGGCCTCGCCGCCTCGCGGGCCTGGAGCGTCCCATGAGACCCACGCGGGGCGTGGCCTTGCTGCTCACGCTGGCGGCCCTCGTGGTCGTCACCACGGCCACCGTCACGCTCGTGCGGATCCTGCTCCTCGAAAAGACCCGCGCGCGCCTCGAGCTGGACTCGGAGCTCGCCGGCGACCTGCTTTCTGCGGCCGAGGCGCCGATCCAGTACTGGCTCGAGGCCAGGAGCGAGGAGGTCGTCCTGCCGCACACGGCCACGGAGCCGCGCGCGTGCGTGCTTGACGACGCCTGGGTGATCGAGGGGAGGCGCTACGAGATCCGCATCGAGGCGTTCGACCAGGCGGGCATGGTCTCGCTCCGCTCCGCGCGGGACGGCTCGCCGCTCCGGCGCTTCCTTCCCGCGGAGGTGCGCGAGGAGATCGACGCGGTCAAGGAGCCGGCCGATTCGCTCTGGGGGCTGGACCTCTTTCCCGGGTTCTCCTTCCCGGCCGGGGAGAGCGCGAGCGCGGAGGACGCCGCGGACGCCGAGGAGGCGGACCCGGCCCTCGGCGCCCTGGTGGCCACCCACGGGGAGGCGCCGGAGTCCCTGAACGTCCACACCGCGCCCCTTCCGCTGGTCCAGGCGGTTTACCGCCTGTCCGGCCTCGGCGGCTTCGAGCAGGTGGCGGAAGCCCGCGCCAAGGGCCGCTTGGTCGCGGCCGTGCCGCCGCGCTCGGACCGCCTGGCCGCGGACAAGCTGCCGTGCCTCGCCACCCGAAGCCGCGCCTGGGGGTTTCGCGTGGACGCGCGCGTGGGCGCGGCCCAGTGTTCCATCTGGGCCGTGTATGGCCCGGGCGAGGACGAAGCGTGGACGTGCAGGCAGAGGCTCTGGATCCATGACTGACCCCCTGCGCCGCGAACGTCTCCGTGACGGGCTCTGCACGCTCGCCGCGCTCTCGGGCCTGTGCGGGATGGCGCTCTGGGCGTTCGCGCCTCTGCCGCCGGTCGACGCGCTCTTCGCTCCCGCGCCCGAGCCGGTCAGAGCCCCGGTTCCGTGCCCTGATGACCGGGGCGCGCTCGACACCGGAGGCTTCGCCACCGCCGACTGGTGGCCCGCCCTCGGGAAGCTCCCGGAGCCGGAAGGCGATCCCGAGGCCGAAGGAACCTTCGAGAGCTGGACGCTGGTCGCCATCGTGCAGGGCCAAGACGGCCCGTGCGCCGCCGTGTACGTGGCGGACGAGGACGCGCTCTTCGTGCTCAGGCCGGGCGAAGGGCACGGCGCCGCCCAAGTCCTGGAGGTCGAGGCCCGGGAAGTCCGGATCCGGCAGAACGGCACGCTCTACCGCTTGGCGCTCGATCCAGGCCCTCGCGACCTTGGCCCGGGAGGCGGCCCATGACCTCGGCCGAGGGAAACGGCGCCTGCCGCGTCTGGCCCAGGGACCGCTTCTTCTTCGCGGTGCTCGACGCCACGCCCCTTCCGCGCTCGCTCAGACGCGCGAGAAAGGCGCTCGGCTACCTGTTCGAGGACGCGCTGCCCCTGCCGATCGAGGCGGTGCAGCCCGCGTATCTGCGCCTCGACGAGCGCCAGGTCCTCGCCTGCGGCGTCGAGAAGGAGCGCTTGGCGCGCGAGGTGGAGCCGCACGTGCTCTCCCTCACTCCGGACTCCCTCCCGGACTTCTGCCCGCCCGGGGCGTCGCCTGAGGGGCTGAACGTGCTTACGGGCGAGTTCGAGCCCGTGCTGCTCGCGAGGCGGCGCGGGCAGAGGAAGCGCCGCATGCTCCTCGCCGCCCTCGCCGTCGCGTGCCTGGCCCTGACCGGCCTCGAGCGGCGAATCGCCGACTGCAAGGAGAATGGCGCGGCCCTGAACGTGCGCCAGGCCGAGATCCTGGACGACGTCCTCGGCCCGGGAAGGGAGGGCGTTCCCGAGGCCCAGCGCCGCGCCGCGCTCACGGCCGAGCTGCGGCGCCTCGAGCGCACGCGCGCGTCAAGCCCGAAAGTCGCGCTCGAGGACGCGAGCGTCCTCCTGGCGCGCCTCTTGGCCGCGTGGCCAGAGGACCTGCCGGCACGCATCGAGGCCGCCACCCTGTCCCGGGCGAGCATCACCCTGCGCGGGCTCTCGCCCACGCCCGGCGAGGCGCAGGCGCTCGCGTCGCGCTTGGCGGGGTTGGCCGGCTGGTCCGTGGAGCCGCCGCAGTTCTCCACGGCTCGGGAGACCACGCACTTCACCCTCCGCCTCGGCCCGAACGCGGGAGGAAGGCCATGAGGATCGCCGCGCGCGGAGTCCTTGCGGCAGGGGCAGCGGCCGGGCTCGTGCTTCTCTGCATCGAGGTCCACCGGTTCACGTCCGCGCGCGCGGCGCACGCACAGGCGCTCCTCTCGTGCGAGGCGACCGCGCGCGAGGCGCAGGAAGTGGCGCGCCTGCGCGCGCTCCGCGCGACCGCGTCGCTCCAGCAGAAGCCGCCGAGCGACGTCATCGCGCTCGTGAACGAGGTGCTCGCCGCGGCCGGCGTGCCGAGCCGCCACTTCTCGGGGCTCACGCCCGAGGGCGAGGGCCGCCTGCAAGGCGGCATGGAGACGCTCCGCGAGCAGAAGGTCCGCCTCACGCTGAACGCCATCCCGCTCCCGGACCTGGGCGCGTTTCTCGCGCGTTTCAGCGAAGTCCAGTCGCTCTGGATCCCGGTGTCCTTCGAGCTCACCCATCCCCGGCAAGCGGACGCGCCCCAGGGCGGCTACGACGTCCAGGTCGTGCTGGCGGCGGTCTACCACGCGGAGGCGGATTGACCCATGGGACGCGCCCGCCTGTTTGCTCCAAAGGGACCGTGGATCCTCGTCCTCGCGCTCGCCTCCTGCGGCCTGCCCGGAGGCGGACCCGAGGCGCCGGACGTCGCGGAAGCGCCGGATCCCGGAGAGGCCCAGGATCTGCATCGCCGCGCCGCCTTGCTCCTCCGCGTGAACCCCGAGGCTTCGGAGCGCTTGCTCCGGCAGGCGCTCGCGTGCGACCCCTACTTCGGCCCGGCCCACAACAACCTCGGCGTCCTCTACCTCGAGCAGGGCGACCTGCCCCAGGCCGCGCAAGAGTTTGAGTGCGCGCGAAAGCTCCTGCCAGGCCACCCCGACCCGAGGTTGAACCTCGGCCTGACGCTCGAGCGCGCAGGCCGATTCCGCGAGGCCCTGCAGGCCTACGAGGAGGTGCACGACGCCTGTCCGGAACACGTGCCCGCGATACAGACCCTCGTCCGCTTGCGGGTCCGCCTGGGCGAGGTGGACGAGCGCACGATCGCCCTCCTCCGGGACGTCTCCCTGCGAGGCGAGGACGAGGCGTGGCGCGCGTGGGCGCGGCGCGAGCTCGCGAAGCGGGACCAGCCCCGGGCCGAAGGCGCGGAGTAGGGAGGGAGCGCGCGTGGTGTCGAGGCGGTACCGGGGATGGAGAAAGGACAAGGCGGCCGGCGACCGGGGGCAGCAGGACTTGACCGATCTCCGGGCCGCCGCTACGGTGCACGGCGAGAGTAGAGATGCGTCGCGGGGAAGACCGCCACCGACCACGCGACCTCGGCACGGTTGTCAGCTCAACGCATCGGTTCATGCCCGGATGGACCTGCGCATGGTGGACGAGCGGGTCGTGGCAGAGGCAGAAGGGCGCGTTGGCACCCGGGGAGCGGGTCCATCCCCGGCCGCGCGCTCCGTGCCGCCAGCTCCGGCCGAGTTGGGGCTCGATCGCCGCCGCCTGCTCGACTTCGACTCGAGCAACCCCCGCATGCGCGAGCTCCTCCACCTCGCCCGGCGCGCGGTCGCCGTGCCCGTGCCGCTCCTCATCCTGGGCGAGACCGGCGTGGGCAAGGGGCACCTCGCCGAGGCCATCCACAACGACGGCCCGCGCGCAGAGCAGCCCTTCGTGCTCCACCGCTGCGGCACGGTCCCCCCGGATCTCGAGGCCAGCGAGCTCTTCGGCCACGTGCGCGGCGCCTTCACCGGCGCGACGCGCCAGCGCCGCGGCGTGTTCGAGCAGGCCCACGGCGGCACCATCCTGATCGACGAGATCGGCGAACTCTCGCTCCCGTCGCAGATCAAGCTGCTCTGGGTCCTGGACGAGCGCCGCATCCAGAGGGTGGGTGGCCAGCAGCCGCTCTCCCTCGACGTGCGCGTCATGGTCGCGACCAACCGCGACCTCAAGGCCGAGGTGGCGGCCGGCCGCTTCCGCAAGGACCTGCTCTTCCGATTCAGCGTGCTCCCCCTCGAGGTCCCGCCGCTCCGGAGCCACGCCGAGGACGTGGAGCGCCTGGCCTACCGCTTCCTCGACCACTACCGGCAGGAGTTCGGCACGAGGGCGGAGAGGATCCAGCCTGAGGTGCTCCGGGCGCTCGAGGCGTACCCCTGGCCCGGGAACGTGCGCGAGCTGCGCAGCGCCATCTTGCACGCCGTGACCCTCTGCCCCGGTCCCGAGGTCGGGCTTCACCACCTGCCCGCGACGCTCCGCGCTCCCTCAAGGGAGACGAAGTCCGGGCCCGCGCCGGCTCGCCCCTCCGTCGTCGCGGCCGCGAGGCGCGCTCCCCCTCCGCCTCCCGGACGGAACGGGAGGGACGTGCCCTCCATGGACGACATCCTGAAGCAGGCCGAGCGGCAGGGGATCGAGCACGCCCTCAAGGCGTTCGACGGCAACGTAGCCCAGGCCGCGAAGGCGCTCGGCCGCTCAAGGGGTTGGCTCGTGGGCAAGATGCGGAAGCACGGACTGGACCGGAAGGAGTTCCTTTCTGGGAACGGGAAGGCAGGGCCGGAACCGCCATGAAGGTCCGGGGCAGGACGGAGATCCTGGGCGCGCCCCGTCAGAGGGCCCGCGTGAGCCGGCCGGGGGCTTTTGTCGTGGCCACCGCGCTCGGGACTGCGCTCGCGCTGACCCTGCTCGGCATGGCCCTGCATCGCCCGGACGTGGACCCGTTCTTCGTCGGGGAGGAGGAAGCCGCGGATGTGGGCGGCAGGGATCCGGGACGAGTGGCGGCAGGGCTCGAGCGAGACCGGTGCGCCTGCCGCCTGAGGAAGCCCCTGCTCGAGGTCGTGCGGGCAGGAGGAGGACGGGAAGCAGAGGGGTGGTTCCTCGGGCTTCCGGACGGGCTGCTCGTGGCCGCGCAGGCGCGGGCTGACGCGACCCACGACGGAGGCAGGACGGCGCCGCGCTGGGACGTGTGGCTGGTCGGCGCCATGCAGCCGCGCTTTGGCCTGCCCGGGCCCGGCCTGACCGGCGGGAACGAGGCCACGCCCGAGCAGGAGGAGGCCTGGCACCAGGGCGGCGGCCTGCGCTACTTCGTGGCGTGCGACCTTGGCGGGGACAGGATCCCGCTCGACACGCGGAACTCGGACGGCACCGGGGACTCGAGGCCGAGGATCGGCGTGCGCGTGCTGTCTGTCCCCTGCGGAAGGCCCGTCTGCATCGAAGTCCGGGCGGAGGGCGGCCTCGGCGTCGTGGGTCTGCGGATCACGCTTCAGTGCGCGTGCGGGTGGAGCGCGCGGGAGGACGCGGCCGAGGGGCGCGGACGATCCGATCCGGGGGAGACGCTCGACGGTCTCGAGGCCGGACCGAGCTGGACCGCGAAGCGGCTCCCGCCGAAGACGCCCGGCCTGGAGGAGTGGGCCGCGACCCGGGCGCGACGGTGGAAGGACATGTAGGCCGCGTGGATCCCGGTTGGCGGAGGGCCCGCCCCGGACGTCGTCATCCCTCGCCGCACCACGGCCCTTCCGCACGCCCGACTCCCGATCGCGGTAAGTCGCTTTTCCAGTACCGGTTATCTGCCGCCTGACACGGTGTCAGCAAGACGATCGTCCCATGTCGCCACTCCTCACCTCGGGAAGCAGGCAGCCAGCCCAGCCCGCCCCCATCCGGTCCACCGCGTGCCTGCGTGCCAGCGCCGCGGCTCTTTCCCAGAGCGACTCGGCCGTCGGCGACCACCTCTCCCGCATCGCCCGCCAGCGCTCGATGCCCACTTCCAGCTTGACCGCCTTAGGGCCCGGCCGGTCCGATCCTCGCTGTTTCGTGAGTTCTCCTCCCTGAGGGATCTCGATGGTGCAGGAGGGTAGATGGCCGCAAGAACTCCGTAATGCAAGGCTGCCGGAAGGACACGTTGCTACGTCGACCAATCTCTCCTATCGCGAGTAGAACTTGATTTTGACGCGCCTTCCGACCACACGACCGTCGCGGAACCGTCCGTCGCTCCCACGCCGGACAGCCGAGCCCTGGAGGTCCATGTCGAAGATGCGGGAGGCGATCACTCCCCGAGCCGACCACGGTTTGCCACACCGCCCGTCAGGGAGGCGATCTGGCGGTCGATCTCGTTCCGGTTGCGGATTAGGGAAGCGGGCGCGAAGAGATCACCGCCCCGCTGCTGGCCGTGATCATCGTCCGTCACGTCAACACCTCCTAGTGTTCCCGCACCCCCATCGGACCCGCCTAGGGCTCGATAGTCTCTCCACTACGCTGCTCACCATCCATCCCCTCTAACAGTTCCATCATGTCACGCTCCATTCGTTTCATCTCGGCATTGGCCTCCGCATGCGCCCAGCGAGACAGACCGTCTTCGCCGCGAGCGCTGAAATCCAGGTCCTCCAGTCGCTCAAGCGCCACATCGCGCCAGTACACCCCACGATCGCCGTCTGCCTGACCAAGATGTTCCAGGCAACGACGCCGGAGGATCTCCGGATACACCCACGACGCTACCAGCGCATGCTCAGAGAGATTCCAGCACCACGATCGCGTGGACGTATCACATCCGTGGACCAGGTCATTCCTTAGCTGGTAGAACTCATAAGCCCAGAATCCCAAAGTCGTGAGTTCGCCGGATGGCAGCTTCCCGCTCCGACCGTAAGAACTCGTTGATGGCCGACTCCCCCACCGACGGCCCTTCTGGTACGAAGCGCGACCTTTCACCCCGAGGCACTTCTCGACGACAACGGCGAACCTGTGTGCCCTACTCGCGCTATCCAGCAGGTGCTCCGTCGCCTGTTGCATGAGAAGCACGTCTTCGCTCTCGCGGATGAACTCTCCGTCCCTGTTACCAAGCAGGAACAGTTCCATAGATAACAGCGCGCGCCTCGAGAAGCCGTCTTTCCTCATCGCCGTTGTCTCAAGCAATCGAAGAAGCGAGTCGTCAAGTACAGGTTCATCCACAACGGTTCTATCGCGACTTACGGAGACCAAAGTAGAACTTACGTGCGGATCGCACCCGATGCGCAGTTTTTCGGTTGCCCTACCATCCACACTCGTACCGTCTCGTCGGCGGCTTTCAATCGCAATGTGCTCGGCTCCTTCCTGAAACCGCTGTCCGTAGAGGTCGAAATGCGCTGCAGTGCAGTACCTCGTCCTCTCGAAGTACTCTCTGGACGCGAGGGCACTCAGACCCATGATCGTCCGCGTCATTCCGATGCGATGTCTCTGTTCTTCCGACAGAGGGTGGAGTCCACCATCTCCGTCGCAGAAGACAATGGTCACGCCGGGAACGGGCCGTCCATCGAGCTGTCTGTATATGCCAGCCAGTCGGTTCAGTCCATCGCGCACACTGTCGGCCAACTCTGCGCTTCCGGTCGGAGGCATCCACGGCAACAATCGACAACCAAGGAGCGTCAACGGCTCCCTGAGACGGATCCAGGGATAGACGCCAACCTCGTGATAATCCCCTTCGCGGCTAGCCTCAGTCATCATGCAACCTGGGCCGGATATGAGAGCAGTTCCCCGCAAGGTCTCCGAACGGGAGCCTGCTCCGGTCAATCGTTCCCGCCATGGCCGACATAGAGGTCGCATTAGACCGGAAATGCGACCCTCCTGATCTCGCCTTTTGTCCCCGCGCCGCCCCCGATTCTGGGGCTTTGGGTCTGGTCAGGTCGCGCCTACTCTCCGTTGCCGTCCCCACGGTGCCTTCACTCCGTCTGCATGTCGCTAAAGTGTCCCCAAACTGTCCCCGAAATCGGGGCTTTCCGGACGACTCTGCTCGGACACCGACTGTCGCAAGCTACCAACTGGTAGCGACTTCTGCAAGCCTGTCCAAATATTAGCCGGGGACATTGCAAATCAGCGGGGACATCCACGAATTAGACGGAATCCACCACCTGGACCGCCTCGAGACGCTCGCTTTTTCAGCCCATCCTGGCTATCGTCTCGGGGCGTACGGAGCCCCTTCCAAGTCCCCTCCAAGCGGCCCTTTGGGTCGACCCCTCCAAGCCAACTCCAAGCACTCCGTGAACCGGCATCCGGTCCTCTTCTGGAGTAGGCCATGGACACGAAGGGCAGCACCCTGCAGGTCGAGTGGGTCCCCCTCGGCCGCCTGACCGAGAATCCCGCAAACCCCCGCCACAACGACGCCGCCGTGCCCCACGTCGCGGCCTCCATCCGGCGCTTCGGCTGGCAGCAGCCGATCGTCGCCAAGCCCACCGGCGAGGTGGTCGCCGGCCACACCCGCCTCAAGGCCGCGCACTCCCTCGGCCTGACCGAGGTGCCGGTCTTCTGGTTCTCGGGTTCCGACCTCGACGCCACCGCGTTTGCCATCGCCGACAACCGCTCCCACGAGTTCGCGAGCTGGGACGAGCCGGCCCTGGCGAAGCTCCTCGAAGAGCTGCGGGCTGAGGATGCCCTCGAAGGCGTGGGCTTCGTGGAGGAGGACATCGACCAGCTCCTCGCCGCCCTCGCGGGCGCGGACGCCGCCGGCACGTTCGCGGAGGACGTGGATGATCCGGGTCCGCAGGAGCCGCCGGAGTCGCCCATCACCCGCACCGGCGACCTCTGGATCCTCGGCGAGCACCGCCTGCTCTGCGGGGACTCGACCCACCCCGCGGACGTCGCGCGCGTGCTTTCGGGCGCGCCCGCTGCCCTGCTCTCCACCGACCCGCCCTACTGCGTGAACTACACCGGCAAGGATCGCCCCATCCACGATGGCAAGCCCTCCGGCAAGGACTGGAGCCACGTCTACCGCGAGGTGGACATCGCCGATCTCGGCGCGTTCCTCGACGGCGTGCTCCGGGCCTGCCTCCCCCACGTCCAGGACGACGCCGCCGTCTACCTCTGGCATGCCCACGTCCAGCAGCCGACCATCGCCGCCGTGTTCGAGCGCCACGGCCTGCTCCTCCATCAGGTGATCGTCTGGGTCAAGCCGACCGGCGTGTTCGGCCACAGCTACTACCGCTGGCGCCATGAGCCGTGCGCCTTCGGCTGGAAGAAGGGGCACAAGCCCACGCACGGCACGGGCCAGCTCGACACGGTGTGGGAGGCCGACTGGGACGGCAAGGCGCGCATCACGACGTTTCACCCGACCTGCAAGCCCACCCGGCTGTTCGAGATCCCGATGGAGCAGCACACGTCGCCTGGCGCCATCGTGCTGGAGCCCTTCTCGGGCTCGGGATCGCAGATC
>JACQZJ010000082.1:0-25675 GCA_016213895.1 Planctomycetota bacterium
TGCCGCCTGGACCGGCGCAGATACCCGACGGGCCGCAAGGTCACCGACGAGGAGATGCGGCGAGTGAACCTGGTGCGCAACAAGTTCCACGGCGACTGGAACTACGTCATTCGCCCGAGGTCGTCATAGGCGGTGCGCGATAGTTATTTACTTACGCGGCCTTAGTGGCACAGGGTCGCAGTTGTCCAGAACAAGAGAACGTGCTGGAGACTTGACAAGATGACCGGCGACTCTACCGTAGCTATTGACTCGCCTCCCCCCTTGGGAGGCCCCGTGCCAGGGGGGACAGACGGTCTGTGGAATTAGGACGACTTCCGGGGCACATCCGATCCAATACGGGAGAGGAAAACCATGCACGTCTCACGAGTCTGCACCCTGCTGTTCGGGGCGGCGCTGCTGCCGAACGCGAACGCGGGCGACCCCATCGTCAGGACCACCACGAATACGGACGGAACGAAGACCACCACGATCACGGTCACGCCCGAGGGCAAGGAGGAGATCCGGGACTTCCACATCAGGCCCTGCGGTACAAACACGAAAGTGCCGAAGGGCGACGGCTACAGCTTCGGTGGTACTTCCGGCTGGGAGAATGACGACAACAATGCCTGGAGGAGCTGGGGATCGGGAAGCGCGAGCTCGGCCACGCTCGGGAGTGGCGGTGCGACCTTCACGATCACGGTGCCGGCGAACCATACCGCGTACAGCACCTTCAAGTGGCGGACGACGAACAACGGCAGCAAGACCTCCGTCCCAGACGAGAGCAGCTCGTCCGTTGTCGGTCACGGCACGTCAGACCCGAACAAACCGGGGATTCCGTTCGTGGCCGTCGCGCTGCTGGGGCCATCGACGGCTCAGCTCGGATCCACCGTCACGTATCTCGCGGACAACCCGATCGGCGAGACCGAGACGCTGACGTACACGATCTACTTCTCCCGGTCGCTGGACCCGCGTGACTCGACGCGGATCAACCAGGCGGACATGGTCCCGGAATCCCTGGGATTCGGCCTCTCGACCAATTCGAGAACCGGCACGACCACGCCGGGTGAGGGAATCCGCACTGCGACTTACTTCGGCAACATGCGCAACCACGTGATCCTGGATGTGCCGAACGAGTCGTCGCTCGTCGGCCAGACCTACTATCTACAGGTGGAGTGGAGCGACGGGATGTCATCGGCGCCGGTCGCCGTGACTTTCACCTCAGGCTGAACAGGTGGGAGTTGCGTAGCGCGCTCGGTGGCACGGATCCGGCGTTCTCGTCGCACGTAGGGAGGCACGGGATCGGCGGCGGGATCAGGTAGCCTCTCGGTCCGAAGGCCATGAACAAGTGAAGCCCAGGGTGGACCAACACCGTGGGCTTCTCGCATTCCTGCGCCGCCGTCGTGCTTCGCCGGCCTTCGGCAGCGCCAGCAATCGTGGACCCATCCTACACCAAGCCGAGGCTGTGCGCACGTCCGCGAGCGATCGTTCGCTGCCGGCCGTTCGTGGTCGCGAGCTAATGTGCGGGTGCGTCGGGCCGGCTTGAGCCAGCTCTTCCGCTTCGCCGTTGTCAGTCAGGTGCTCGCGGGCATCGCCCGCGGCCAGAAGCGGACCTCTGGCGTGGCCAAGGTCGCGGCGTTGCCCCATTCCGAGGGCTTCGGACGGCCGAGCCGCGTGTGGTCCGCCCGCGCGGCCCAGGGCCGTGCCGCGGCGCGCCGGGGAACGAGCCCTTGCGGACGTTGAAGAAGACGATCTCCGGCAGGCTGTAGAACATGCCGCGCAGGGAGCGCACGAGCAGCTCCCCCCGATCCAGCGGGGCCAGCAGCAGTCCGCCAACGGCGTGAGCGCTCGCGTAGAGCAGGTTGGCCGACCCGAGGAGCGGCCGGGGTGTCGCGACGTCGTCGGTGAAGAAGAGGAAGACGTCGTCCGCGCTGGCTTGCGACGGCGAATACACGGAGGAGGTCAGGGTGTTGCTCTCGCGTAGCCAGACGAGCGGACCGCTCTCTTCATAGAGGCGGTCGAGCTGCCGCAGCCGATACGAGGGCAGGGACGTGGTCTCGCTCCACGGACAGGCCGCCGCGAGCGCCGCCGGCAGTTGGCACGGGATGAACGAGAGCCGTTGTCCCGGCTCCAGGAGACCGCCCAGCCGCTCGCGCGCCTGCTCGGGGCTGGCGAAGCTCTCGTTCACGTCCCGGACCAGCTCGGTGACGCAGTTCTGCGTGATCAGGTGGTAGCGTTCGGCTTCGGCCAGCTCCTTCCGGCAGGAATCCAGGGAGAGCGCCGTGAGGCGAGCGGCGCGCGAGAACTCCGCGGGCGTTCCTGGCAGGCGGGTCCTGACCGCGCGGCTCCGGCACGGCAGGATGTGCCCCCCTTCGACCCGCGCGGAGATCCCGAGCCGCACGGCGCGCTCGAGTTCCGACAAGCGCCCCTGCGCGGCTTCGAGGCGGGCGTAGGCGATCGCCCGCAGAGAGGCGTCCGCGACGAAGGCCTGCCGGAGGGCGGCGACCTCGGCGCGCGCGTCCTGAAGCAGGCTCTCGCGGCCCTGATCGCCCGCTACTGCCGCCGCCGGCGCGAGCCTCTCCGCCCGCTCCGAGAACGGATCGAGCGTGAGAAGCGAGCCGGCCCGGAGCGACCGGCAGAGCGCCTGGTAGCGCGCCATCTGCAGCAGCAGGGCCGTCCCCCGGTCAGGCCGGCTCGAGGCGAGGAGCGTCGCCACCGAGTCGGCGAGCTGGCGGCAGAACTCCTCGGCCGCCGCCCGCTCCTCGTTGGTCAGAGGCCCGCCGTTTCCCGCGGAGGTGAGCAGCGCGTCGCCGGCCAGCTCCCGGGCGTCCTGCAGGAGCGCCAGCGCCTCGCGCCACGCGAGCCGCTCGCGCAGGCGGACGCCCCACAGTGGAGCCGGGTCGTGCGCTCCCGGGCCGCCGGGCGGCGACATCTCCAGCTCGCCGCGGACGGCGTCGAGCCGCGCGGCGAGCCAGGCGTCCCCGAACCGGCAGAGCACGATGCTCCTCAGCGCCCGCGCTGCACGAGCACTCGCGCGCGCTTGCGAGAAGAACCCGAGCCCTTCCAGCGCCACGGCGTCCTCTCCGGCAGCGAGCTGCAATAACAGCGCCCGCTCCTCCTCCAGCTGCTTCAGGCAGAGGAGGCGGCGCTCTTGGAGCACGTAGCGCCCGAGGAAGTGCGACCGCACCCGGTCGTACGAGTCCTGGGAGACGGGCACCCGCGTCAGCGTGACCGAGCGGTTCTGCCGATCGTTGTAGTCGTGGAGAAACTCCTCCCAGCAATCCCTGGCCAGCAGGAGAAGTCCGCCCGGGTGATACTCATAGTGGAAGACCGTCTCGTGCAGGCGCAGGGCGGCGTGCCCCCCGGCGGCCTCGCCCGAGGCGGCGTCGATGTAGAGGAACTCGAGCGCGGCTGTCTCCTGTGCGCCGCACGGAGGAGCCCCGAGCATGGAGAGAGCGAGGGCGAGGGCGAAAGCTCTCGGGATCCGCGCCCAAGCGGTCTTGGCTCTAGCGGCCAGCGTAGGCCCTGTCGATCGCACCGAAGTGCGCGGCGTTCCTTACCCCCTGGAGGAACGCGAGGTGGGGGATGGCCTCGCGAGCGACGCCCGCCCGCTTCAGGCCCACGCCGATGGCGGAGAAGACGCGCTCGTCCATCTCCCAGTACGGGATGCCATTGCGCTCGGCGGCGGCGCTGACGTCGCGCTGGAAGTTCTCCACGGTGCCGTTCGATCCGGCGTACAGGACCGCGATGGCGGCGATCTCCTCCTGGAAGTCCGACTGGGCCACAGCAGGCGGCGCGGCGCGGCCGCTCCTGGAGGACGAGCGGCTGGAGGCGGAGCTGGAGGCGGAACTCGAGCGCGAGCTGCGGCTGAAGCTGCATGCCGGGATCACGGCCAGGATCGCCGCGGCCAAAAGGGTCAGTGCGGCCTTGATGCCTGATTGCTGCATGTCGTAGCGTCCCACGGGGGTTCCTCTTGATACGCCGCCCATTATAGCGCCGTGCCTGCGGTCCAACAAGGCGCCGGCCCGGCTGAGGGCGGGAGGGACATCCGCAAAGGACCCCTACTTGCCCTTACCCTTGCCTTTGCCCTTGCCGCCGCCTCCACCGCCGCCCTGCAACTCCGAACCGCCCACGTTCGGCGAGTAGACCGCCACCATCGGGACCTGGCCTTCCGGATCCGGGAGGAAGGCGTCGCCGAAGCCGTCGACCAGGAGATCGGTATCGTTCGGCAGGTAGCCCGCGGAGACCAGGATGTCGAAGGCCGCGGCCACGTCGGCCGGCAGCACGGGCTGCCCTTGGACGTAGTTGCGGTTGTACGAGAGGATGGCCGCGTTGAAGATGGACATCCTCTCAAGGGTGATCTCGCGCAGCACTGGCGCGCCGTTCACCACCCGGTCCAGGTCGTCGTTTCCGCCGGCGGCGCGGTCCGAGCCGTAGCTCCTGATGCGGAGGGTGGTGGCGTCGAGCAGGGTCAGCGCGAAGGGCTCGCCGAAGCCGTCGACCTCGACGTCGGCAACGCCGGTCGCGTCCGCCACGTAGCCGCTGCTGATATAGGGCCCGGACCAGCCGCTCACGCCCGGGTCGGCGGTCAGGTCGTCGAGGGTCGCTGGCATCTGCAGGGTGTCCTGGAAGTAGGCATAGGCGGCCTCGCCCACGCTGTCCAGGCGCAGCACGGTCTCGTCCGTGTCGGCCTGCCTGAGCAGGACCATCGCCGCCGGGGCGACTAGTCCAGCGATCGCGGCCAGGATCGCCACGACAATGACCATCTCGAGCAGGGTGAAACCGCGGGAGGAGGTGCGGGCGCTCATTTCTTGATGGCTCCAAACAGCCTGAACAGGGGCAGCATGGTCGCGAACACGACGAAGCCGACAACGCACCCGGAGAGCAGCAGGATGGCGGGCTCGGCGCAGGAGATCAGCCGCTTCGTCCCGGCCTGGACCTCGCGGTCATAGAGTTCGACCACGTGTGCCAGCGCCTCGGTCAGGGCGCCGCTTTTCTCGCCGATGGCGATCATCTTCGGCACCAGCGTCTCGAGGTGGCGCGACTCGCTCATGGCCTGGGCCAGGGGGACGCCGTCCTCGAGGCGGGCAATGACGCGGTCGATGTCCTGCGCGAGGCAGGCATTGCCCGCCGCGTTCCGGCTGAGGAGGAGGGCGGAGAGGATCGGAGTGCCGGCCTCGTGCAGGGTCTTCAAGGTGGCGATGAAACGCGCGGAGGCGAGCTTCCGCAGCAGCGGGCCGATGAGCGGCAGGTTCATGATTCCACGGTCCAGGGCCTGGCGCCCGCGGTCGAAGCGCCGCGCCGCGATGAAGGCGGCGACAAGCACGCCGAGCAGCGCCAGGAGGAGCAGGCCGCGGCTCTGCACGAACGAGGAGATGGCGACCACCACCTTGGTCGGCCCGGGCAGGTCGACGCGCGACTCGATGAAGACCTTCATGAGCCGCGGCAGCAGGAACGTGAAGAGGAAGACCACGAGTCCGGCCACGGCCGCGAGCAGGAACGCTGGATAGATGAGCGCCTGGCGCACCGAGGTGCGGATGCCCTGCTCCCACTCGATCTGGGCGTTGAGGCGCTGCAGCACCACTTCGAGCGCGCCGCTCTGCTCGCCGGCCCGGACCGCGGCGCGGTACGCCTCGGGGAAGGCCCGCGGGAAGAGGTCGAGCGCCTCGGAGAGATTCTTGCCCTCCTCCACCTCCTGGCGCACGCGCGTGGCGATGGCGAGCATACGCGGGTCGCGCACGCCGTGCTCGATCTCGTGCAGCGACTCGACCAGGGGCACGCCGGCCGCGTAAAGGATCTGCAGCTTCTCGGTGAAGTTGATCAGGGGGCGGCGCGGGACCGTCCAGTTCTTGTTCGCGGAGCGCGCTGCCTGCGCGACCGAGAGCACCCGCGTCAAGGTGAGGCCGCGCCCGGCGAGATGCGTGCTGACCTCCTCTTCGCTGAAGGCGTCGTGTCGCACGGTCACGCTCTTCCCGCCGCTCGAGACCGCGCGCACTCTGTAGATCGGCACGGCGCTCCCTCCCTCACTCCCTGAGCCGCGTGACGCGGACCACTTCGTCGGCCGTGGTCAGGCCGCGCCGCACCTTGGCCGCGCCGTCGGCGACCATTGGGACGAAACCCGCCTCGGCCGCAGACGCCTTCAGCGCGTCGTCCGCGCAGCCCTGGGCGATGGCGCGGCGCAGGCTCTTGGTGCACGGCAGGAGTTCGTGGATCGCGACGCGGCCGCGGTAACCCGTGCCGCCGCAGGCCTCGCACCCGCGCCCGTGCATCACCTTCTGCGGCACCTTGTCGCCGAAGAGCAGCTGATCCGCCTCGCCCGGCGCCGCCTCCTCGGCGCAGGCGGCGCACACGCAGCGCACCAGCCGTTGCGCCAGCACGCCGGCCAGCGCGGAGTTCAGGAGGAACGGCTCGACGCCCATGTCCAGCAGGCGCGAGGCCGCTCCGAGCGCGTCGTTGGTGTGCAGCGTGGTCATGACGAGGTGTCCGGTGAGCGAGGCGCGCACGGCGATGTCCGCGGTCTCGCGATCGCGGATCTCGCCGACGAGCATGACGTCCGGGTCCTGCCGCAGCAGCGCGCGCAGGCCCGAGGCGAAGTCGAAGCCGATGCTCGGATCGACCTGGGACTGGCGGATGAGCGGCAGCTCCATCTCGATCGGATCCTCGACGCTGGCCACCTTGCGCGTCATGGAGTCGACCGCGCGCAGCATGGCGTAGAGCGTCGTGGTCTTGCCCGAGCCCGTGGGGCCGGTGACCAGGAAGAGCCCGTGCGGCAGCGCGGTGACCTGCTGCAGGCTCTTGAGGATGGGCTCGGCCAGGGCAAGCTGATCGAGGCGCGCCGCGCCGGAGGAGCGGTCGAGGATCCTGAGGACGATGTTCTCGCCGAAGCGCGTCGGGATGGACGAGACGCGCAGGTCGACCGCGCGCCCGGCCGCCTGGTGGCGGAAGCGCCCGTCCTGGGGCCGGCGGTGCTCGGCCACGTCGAGCCCGGAGAGGACCTTGACGCGCGTGATCAGGCCCTGTCCGGCGGGGACCGAGAAGGTGTCCGCTCCGCGCAGCACGCCGTCCACGCGCAGGCGCGTCCTCAGGTGCTTCTCCTCGGGCTCGATGTGGATGTCGGTGGCGCCCTCGCGCAGTGCCCGAGCGAGGAGGGCGTTGGCGAGCGCCGACGCGCTGTCCCCGTCCGCCGCCGGCCTCGCCGCGTCCCCCTGCTCGGCCGGCGCGAGGGTCACGTGGCCGCGGATGTCGCTCTCGAGGGCGACCACCACGCGCAGCGGCCGCTTGAGGACCTTGAGCACGGTGTCGAGGGCGGCGACGTCGGAGGGCCGCGCCATCGCCACCGTCACCAGGCCGCGCTCCTCGAAGAGCGGCAGGATCGCGTTCTGCAGCAGGAAGTCCTCGGCCAGGCCGGCGCACAGCGAGCGATCGACGCGCTGCTCAGAGAGGCGCACGAAGGGCACGCCCATGTCCTCGGCGAGGAGGGCGGCGACATCCTCTTCCTTGACGAAGCCGATGGTCTTGAGGACCTGTCCGATCGGCTCGCCGGTGCGCTTCTGCTCCTCGAGCGCGAGGCTGAGCTGCGAGGTCATGAGCACGCCCTTCTCGACCAGACGGTCGCCGAGGCGCTTTCTCTTCACGGATTGGGCTGGCGCCGGCGGACCCTGCTGCGTCACGGCGGGACTCCCATCACTTCGCGGCGGCAGCCCAACCAAACCCGGCCGCCTGAGTCAATCTGAGGCACTCGGCCCGCCCCCTCTCTTGGCAAGACCCACGCCGCCGCGAGTCGGAAGCTCGAAGTCGGAAGTCGGTAGGTCTCTGCTTCCGCTCTCGCGGCGCGCGACGCGTCCATCGCCGTCCTCGACAACGCCATGTTCGCGGCCTGGCCAGCGGCCCAAGGCCGAACGTCTCGCCACAGGTCCGCGCCTGGCCGCGCCGCCCGCTACTTCACGAAGATGGCGATGTCGTCGCCCAGCGGGACCGTCGACGCGGCGGTGGTGTTGACCGTGCGGTCCGGCCCGGCCGAGAGCACCCAGGCGCGCTCCGTGCTCTTGAAGAAGCTGTTGGCGTTGACCAGGTAGGCGCATCCCCAGGGATCCGCCTCCACGCGCTGCAGGTACGGGCCCTTCCAGTTCGTGGTCTGGGTGGTGTTCTGGGTCAGGAAGTCGCTGAGCAACGCTCCCTGGCCGGAGGCGAACTTGTTGGCCGACGGCACCGTGCCGTCCCCATAGAGATAGTGGTAGGTCTTCTGCCCGTTCTGTCCGGTCGGGGCGAAGGATGTGTCCTTGATGTACTGGGTGAGCGCGGTGGCGACGCGGTTCACCGTCGCCTGCGCCGTGGCGCTCTTGGCGTCCTCCAGCTCGCCGGTCACGATCGGCACGAGGATGCCGGCGAGGGCGATGATGATGGCCACGACCACGACCATCTCGATGAGAGTGAAACCAGAGCTGCGCTGCGACATTCTCATTACTCCCGGGCGGAAACAGGAATGAAACACCCAGGACTAGATCGCAGATCCGCGCGCGAGAACTTGAGCGATTCTGAAACGGAAGCGGGCCGCCGCGCCGGGCGCCCGCGGCCTGCGCGGCTCCCCTCAGGTGTCGTCGACCGCGGGCTCCGTCTCCGGCATGGAACGTGCGCTCGCGCGGCCCTGCTTGCGCGCCTCCTTGACCCGCTCCTTCAGCTCCGGCGGCAGGGGCTTGGTGCCGCGGCACTTGGGATAGCTGGCGCAGCCCAGGAACGGCCCGCGGCGTGAGAAGCGCACCACCATGAGCGCGCCGCACTGGTCGCACGGCACCTCCGAGACGATGGGCCGGATCGGCTTGCCATCCTCGCCCACGGAGCAGGTGTTGCGGCACGCGGGCCAGGCGGAGCAGGCCATGAAACGGCCGCGCTTGCCCACGCGGATGACCATGGGGGCGCCGCACTTGTCGCACTTCTCGTCGGTCGGCTCCGGCGCCGGCTTGGCGGCCAGCACCGCGCCGTCCCCGGCCACGCGCTGCACGTGCTTGCACTTCGGGTAGGCGGAGCAGCCGAGGAACCTGCCGTAGCGGTTGAAGCGCAGGAGCAGCGGACTGCCGCAGAGCGGGCAGGTCTCGCCGCCTGGCGCTGGCTGCGCCTTGATGTTGGCCATGCCCTGCGCGGCGCGGTCGAGGTCCTTGACGAACACCTCGTAGAACTCGCGCACCACGCTCAGCCAGTCCGCTTTCTCCTCCTCGATGCGGTCGAGCTTCGACTCCATGCCGGCGGTGAACTCGTAGTCGAAGATGTCCGGGAAGTGGGTCACGAGCGACTCGTTCACCACTTCTCCCAGGTCGGTCGCGTGGAACTTGCGCTCCTCGAGACGCACGTAGCCGCGGTCCTGGATGGTCGAGAGGATGGTGGCGTAGGTGGACGGCCGGCCGATGCCGTTCTTCTCGAGGCTGCGCACGAGCGTGGCCTCGGTGTAGCGCGCGGGCGGCTGGGTGAAGTGCTGCGTCTTCTCGATGCCGTGCGGGTCGAGCGGCTCGCCCGTGGCGAGCGGCGGCAGGCCCTGCTCGGCCGCGTCCGGTCCACTCGCTTCCTTCTCCATGCCGCCGACCCTCAGGTGGCCGTCGAACACGACCGCGCGCCCGCGGCAGGTGAACGTGTAAGGGCCGGCCTCGATCGCGACCGCCGTCTGGTCGAAGACCGCGTTGGCCATCTGGCTGGCGACCACGCGCTGCCAGATGAGCCGGTAGAGGCGGTACTGGTCGTTCTGGAGGTGCGGGCGCAGGTCGTCCGGCGCGCGCAGGATGCTGGTGGGGCGAATGGCCTCGTGAGCTTCCTGGGCGCCCTTGCGCGCCGCGAAGAAGTTCGGCTTCTCGGGCAGGTAGCGCTCGCCGAACTTCTCGGCGATGTAGCCGCGCGCCTCCTGGAGCGCCTCGCCGGCCAGGCGGAACGAGTCGGTCCTCATGTAGGTGATGAGCCCGACCTGGCCCTCCTCGCCGCCGATGTCGATGCCCTCGTAGAGCTGCTGCGCCACGCGCATGGTCTTCTTCGCGCTGAAGCGCAGCCGCGTCGAGGCCTGCTGCTGCAAGAGCGAGGTCGTGAGGGGCGGCGGCGCCTTCAGCGACTTCTGCTTGCGCTCGACCTCGGCCACGCGGAAGGTCTGCCCGGCGAGCGCCGCGAGCACCGTCTGGGCGGCCGCCTCGTCGGCCAGCTCCAGCGGCTTGCCGTCCTGGCGCTTCAGCTCGGCGCGGAAGAGCGCGGGGTGGTCCGGCGCGGGCATCTCACCCGCGCCGATCGCGCCCTGCTTGCAGAGCGTGGCCGTGACCTTCCAGTACTCCTCCTGGCGGAAGGCGCGGATCTCGCGCTCGCGCTCCACCACGAGGCGCACCGCCACCGACTGGACGCGCCCCGCGGACAGGCCGCGCGCGATCTTCTCCCAGAGGAGCGGAGACAGCTTGTAGCCCACCAGGCGATCGAGGATGCGCCGCGCCTGCTGGGCGTTGACCAGGTTCTCGTTGACCTTGCCCGGCCGCTGCATGGCGGCCCGCACCGCGCGCTGCGTGATCTCGTTGAAGGTGATGCGGAAGACCCTGTCCTCGGGCAGGTCGAGGGCGTGGATCAAGTGCCAGGCGATGGCCTCGCCCTCGCGGTCCGGGTCGGGCGCGAGGTAGACCGCGGCGGCGCCCTTGGCCGACGCCTTCAGGTCCTTGACGATCTGGCTGCGCGAGCGGATGACCAGGTACTTGGCCGCGAAGCCGTTCTCGACGTCGATGCCGAGCGAGGCCTTGGGCAGGTCGCGCACGTGCCCCATCGACGCCTTGACGACGAAATCCTTGCCCAGGTACTTGTTGATCGTCCGGGCCTTGGCGGGGGACTCAACGATGACGAGGTTCTTAGGCATACCATCCAGCTCGGCGCCGATCTCCACGCAGGAAGAGGACGCAGTTCGGTTGCGGAGGCCGCGCGAGCGCGGCCTCCGGGGTGCGGATCGGCGGTTTCTCCTGTCTCTCTGGCATTCCCGCGGCGCTTCGTCAAGTGCCTGTTCGACACGCGGCTTCCCCGCCGGGCCAGGAGACGCGGCCGGCGCGCGCGGGTTACGGCCGAATCAGCCGCCCCTTTCCGCCTCGTCGCGGCCGCCCTCCGCGGCTTCGCCAGCGGCCGGGAAGGACGGCTCCGCCCCCGGGTCGGGCCAGAGGATCGGCCCCTCCCAGGGGTCGTCGCGCGCCGGATCGAACGCGAAGACCCCGAACAGGAGATCGATCGCCTGCAGCGGCGAGATGCCGGCGCGCAGCCCGGCCACGCCGAAGAAGACGCTCGCCTCGCAGTCGAGGAGGCTCCACCAGGACCAGGGCGGCTTCTCCCAGGGCGTCTTGATGAAGTAGGGCGGGAGGAAGGGGAACCAGATGTCTCCCTCGCGGGACATCGCCGGGATGACGATGAGCGAGGAGGCGCGCATCCTGCGGGTCGTGTCGCGCCAGAGCTTCTGGCCGCCCGGCAGGCGGCCTTCCGCGCCGCGGTAGTCCTGGTAGCGGTAGCAGCGCCACACCGGGATGCCGCGCTCCTTCTCCCACCAGAGCGGGCCGAAGCGCATCTCGCTCGTGCCGGCGCGCCAGTTGTTCGTCCAGCCGGCGCCGATGCCGGCGAAGGCGGTGGCGCGAAGCTGGGCCGAGAGGCCGTAGCCGCCGGCGACGCTCGCCGGGAAGACGTCGGCCAGGTCCAGAGAGCGCGAGAGCAGGTAGTGCGCGGGGCCGGCGAAGCGCGGCGCGGGCGGCAGGAGCGCGCAGCCGGCCGGCGCGGCCAGGAGGAGCAGGGCGGCGAGGCGCGCGCCGCGCGTCATTCCTCGGGCCCTCCGCCCGCGCGCGCCGGCGCCTCCGACTTGAGCGCGGCCGCCGCGTCGAGGATCTCGAGCAGCCTGAGGCGGATGCCCTTCTGCATCTCCTCGTGGCGCGCGAGGTCCTTGGTCTCGGCGCGGTAGAAGGTGAGGTAGGGGTCGTAGGCCTTCTGCAGGCGCGCCGTGGCGTCGTCGATCTCACCGTTGAACTGGGTCTCGAACGACTTCTTGAACTCGCGGATGAGCGCGTCCACCCGCAAGGAGAAGGCCTGGATGGCGGCGCGCTTCTTGCGCGGCAGGATGACGAAGCCGGCGGCGAACACCACCCCCGCGGCGAGGATGCCGCTGACGTCGAGCAACACGCCGGTGAGGATCGAGACGAGCAGCGTGCCGAGACCGACGGCGCCGGCCTGCACGCCGAGCTGCTGCAGGATGCCGCGATAGGCCGTTTCCAGCACGCGGTGGCACTGGCCCTCGACGTCGAAGTGGTCGATCTCGCGGCGGAAGCCCTCCTGGATCGAGCCGACCAGCTTGTCACGGTGGTACTCGAAGCCGTGCTCCTGCGGCGCCGGCGCCGGCACGCGCTCCTTGTACTTCTCGACCGCGAGGTGCTCGGAGAGGTAGCGCAGCGAGCGCTCGAAGAGCGAGATCTGCTCCTTCATGAGCCAGTCGGTCGCCGCGTGCATGTTCTCCTGGATCTTCTCCTTGAGGTCGCCGACCGCCTCCTTCTCGAAGCGCCGCCGGAACCCCTCTGGGTCGCGCAGCAGGCCGAAGTTCCGCACGCGCATGACCGACTCGAAGAAGTTCTTGCCGCGGCGCTCGAACTCGCGCAGCAGGTCGTAGAGCCGCACCACGAACACGTGGTAGCGCTCCTTCAGCTCCACGCCGGCCTGCTGGATCTGCTGGTCGAGGTCGGTGAGCGAGCGGAAGTCGCGCTCCAGGAGGCGGCGCCGCTCGCCGACCAAGAAGCCGATGTCGCCGGCGAGCGCGAGGCCGGACTCGACCGGGCTGGTGAGCTTGAGGTGGACGCGCTCCTGCTCGGCCAGGTTCGACACCAGGAAGCGCTCCAGCGCCGGCAGGCCGCTCTCCTCGAGCGCCCTGCCGTCCCCCGCGGCGCGCGCGCGCGCCGCCTCCTTGGCCGAGATCGGAAAGACGCGCGGCTCGAAGCCGTAGAACTTGCGGCAGTTCTCGCGGATGTAGCCGACCACCTGGGCGACGTCCGACGGTTCCCGGCCGTCGATCTTGGCCAAGAGGAAGATGACCTTCTTGCGCCACTTCTCGCTGATGTAGTTCAGGAACTGGTGCTCGGACTCGGAGAAGGGCCGGTCGATGGAGGTGACGAAGAGGATCAGGTCGGCCTTGGGGATGAACGACTCGGTGATGTGCTGGTGCTTCTGGATGATCGAGTTCGTCCCCGGCGTGTCCACCATGTTGAACAGGCGCAGGATCTCGTTGGGGTGCTCCCGCTCGTAGACGTACTCGTCGCGGATGCGCTCGGCCGGCGCCGCGCCGTGGCGCAGCACCCAGATGCGGTCGGTGAGCGGCAGCGGCCCCTCGGCCTGGACCTTCTCCTTGAGGAGCGCGTTGATGAAGGAGGACTTGCCGGACTTCACCTCGCCGACCACGACCAGCAGGAAGAACTCGTCCACGTGCTCGCGGATGAGGCGCGCGTTCTGCGCCGCCTCGCTCTCCGCGTCGATCGCCGCGGCGATCTCGCACAGGGCGCCGAGAGCCTCCTTGATCTCGTCCAGCAGGCGCGCGGCGCCGGCGCCGATCACTTCCTTCATCATGTCCCGCGTCATGCGGGGTCCACATTACGCGCGCCCGCGCGCATGGGCAAGGGAACGGGCTAACGACCTCGCCGCACCGCTCGTACGATGTCAACGACCGGAGGCTCGATGCCGGCCGCGGCGCGCGCGGCCGGCGCGGGTTCCTTTTGGAGGAGCGCACGCGATGAACGGATCCTGGATGCGGAGGTTCTGCCTGGGTGGGACGCTGCTCGGCCTGGCGGCCTGCAATACGCTCGGTGGCGGCGGCGACAAGCCCGCGGCGCCCGCGGCGGCGGCCGCGGAGGAAGATGCCGGAGGCGGCAACGACAAGGAAGACAGCGCGGCCAAGCGCGCCGAGATGGAGCAGAAGCTGTCCATCGCGCGCCGCAAGCTGGAGAAGGCCGAGATGGACGTGGCCGATCAGGAGACGGACGCGGCCGACAGGCTGCGCCAGGCCGCGGAGGAGCTGGAGCTGGCCAAGGCGAAGCTCCTGCAGTACGAGACGCTTGACTTGCCGGCGCGCCTGGCCGAGGCCCGGCTCTCGCTGCGCTCGGTCAAGGACCGGGCGCAGGAGGCGGCCGAGGAGCTGGCCCAGATCGAGCTCATGTACGAGGCCCAGGACCTGGACGACAAGACCTCCGAGTACGTCATCGCGCGCGGGCGGCGCAACGCCGAGCGCATGACCGAGTCGGTCGCGATCCAGGAGCGGGAGACCGAATCGCTCGAGAAGCACACGCTGCCACAGGAGCTGCGCAAGCTGAAGCTCGACGTCGATCGCAAGGAGACGGCGCTGGCCAAGACCATGCGCGACGCCAAGGGCGAGGCTCTCTCCCGCGAGATCGGCCTGATGGGCGCGCGCGCGGAGCTGGCCAAGCTCGAACAGGATCTGAAGGACCTGGACGCGAAGAAGGAGAAGAAGAGCAGGAAGGAGAGGAAGGAGCAGGAGGAATGAGCGCCGCGCTGGCCGCGGCCCTGCTCTTCTCGGCCGCCGCCGTCCTGCCGGCCGCGGAGGAAGAGGCTCCCACGACCGAGCAGGTGCGGGCCGCCATGGTGAAGGGCGTGCAGTACCTGCTGGGCGCGCAGAACAAGGACGGTTCCTGGGGCGGGGTGAAGAACGCCACCTTCAGCAGCGGTTTTGCCAATCCGGCCACGTACCACTGCTGGACGGTCGGCACCACGGCGCTCGCCGCGCAGGCGCTGCTGCAGGTGGGGAAACAGGTGGGAGAAGAGGAGCGGGCGTTCGTTGCCGCGGACCGCGGCATCGACTACCTGGTCGCGCACGCCCGGCTGCTGCGTCCGGCGGACTGGGACACGGACAACGTCTGGGGCCTGATTTACGGTGAGACCGCTCTCGCGCGCGCCATCCAGCATCCGCGCTACGCGGGCGGCGAGAAGGAGCAGGTGCTGCGCATGGCGGCGCAGGCCATGCTCGAGGGGCTGCGCAAGTACCAGTCGCCGCGCGGCGGCTGGGGCTACTACGCCGATGCCGACTCGGCCTGGCGCCCGGACTGGGCCACGTCCTTCACCACTGCGGCCGCCGTGCTGGCCCTCGTGGACGCCAGGGCGGCCGGGCTCGACGTGGACGAGAAGATGTACCGCGCCGCGGTGCGCGCCGTGGAGGGCGCGCACTTGCCGAGCGGCGCCTACGACTACAGCGTGCAGGCCGTGCCGGACCACCTGCGACGCGAGTCGATCAACCAGATCAAAGGTTCGCTGGGGCGCATCCAGGTGGGCAACCTGGCGCTCGCGCGCGCGGGCGGCGAGCTGCGCGCAGGCGATCTCGAGTGGGGCGTCGAGCAGTTCTTCCAGCACCACAAGTTCCTGGACGTGGCGCGCAACAAGCCGATCCCGCACGAGGCGTACTACGCCAACGCGGCCTACTTCTACTTCTTCGGCCACTACTACGCCTCGCAGGTGATCGCGTCCCTGCCCGCGCCGGCGCGCGTCCGCTTCGCGCCGCTCCTGCACCGCGAGATCATCAAGTGCCAGCAGCAGGACGGCTCGATGTGGGACTTCTGGATCGCGTCGTGCGCGCGGCCCTACGGCACGTCCTTCGGCGTGATGGCGCTCGCGAACACCCTACCGCTCGAGCCCTGACGCGCGCGCCTGCGCCGCGCCCTCAGTGCGCCGCGCAGGCGTCGATGGCGCGCGTGATGGCGCGGCTGCACACCGGGCAGAAGCCCGCGTCCGTGCGGCTGAACATGATGCAGTCGGCGCAGGGCCGGTAAAGCCCCTGCGCGCGGTACATCGCGCCCTGGAAGGCGCCGACCGTGCCCTTGTGGGCGCCGAGGATCTCGCCCAGGACCTTCTGCTCCTCGCGGAAGAGGGCTTCCATCTCTTCCTCGGGCGCGCCCTTGGCGCGCAGCTCCGCGCGCCGCGCTTCGCTCGCTCGCGCGGACTCGCCGTAGCGGTCCTGCTCCCAGGCGGTGGGCAGGGCCGCGCCCTCGGTCACCAGGTCCTTCCACTTGAGGCTGGCCGGGTCGAGGAGCGCCGTGACGTTCGGCTCCCAGGGCTCGACGTCCGGCGGCGTGAGTTCCTCGTAGGCCACGTCCGAGGTGTAGTACTCGTCGCCGAGACCGGCGAGGTGATGCCCGAACTCGTGGATCACCAGGTAGGCGGCGTAGGCGGAGTCCGCTGCCGCGGTGCAGTAGAGGTCGAAGATCCCGCCGCCGCCGTACTTGCGGGAATTGAGCAGGATGACGACGAACTCGTAGGGCGCGGCCGCGGCCGCGTCGCGCCAGGCGCGGTCCTCGAGGGTCAGCACGTAGCGGTCCGAGTCGAGGGAGTTGTAGGTCGTGCCGAGAGGTGAGTCGCGGAAGACCCCGGCACGCGGGTCGGAGATGCCGGACTCCGCGGCCGGCGTGAACACGGCGCGCACGTTGAAGTCCTTGACGCGCGAGCGGAACGGCTCGACCTGGAACAGCTCGTCGCGCAGGCGGCGGCAGTCCTCGTGGAACTTGTGCTTCTCTGCCTCCGTGTAGCCGTCCCCGAGGAAGAGGAGGTCGACCTTCTCGGCCGGCTCGCCGCCGAGGTTCAGCACCAGGACCTCGCGCTCGGCGACGTTCGCGCGCAGGACGAAGCGCGAGGCCGGGTCGATCTCCGCCGAGGTCCAGACGTCCTGGAAGGCGAGGCGCGCGTCGCGTTTCGCCAGGCGCACCTTGAACGGCCGGCGCGGCTCGGGGAAGCGCAGCGCCTCGGCGAAGGTGCGCGTGGTCTTCGCCAGCGCCTCTCCCGTCGTCTCCCACTCGCCGTAGATGCTGGCGAAGCCGCGCGAGTAGAGCGGCTGTCCGCTCGCGGCGTCCTTGACCTCGAAGAAGTACTGGCCGAGGTTCCTGTCATCGAGCAGGCGCGTGCGGCTGCAAGGCCACGGCCCCTCCACCCTGATCGCGTCCACGCTGATCAACTCCAGCTCGGCGTGCCCGGTGTGGAAGAGGTCGAGGCGCAAGGTCGCGCCGGTGAAGTCCTGGTCGTACTCGCCGCCGGAAGCAGCCGGCATGAGCGCCAGGCCCCACAAGAGGACGAGGGTTCTCATCGCATGCACCTTCGCTCGGTCCCGTGCTGGAGGAGGGTAATGGTACCGGGCAGTCCGGCACTTCTGACTTCCGACTTCGAACTTCTGACTTCCCGTGGCACACTGGCGTCTTCTTTACCGGTGCGGCGGCGGGCGTGGTGTCGATGTCGCGAGCAGGTGTTCCTATGTACGGCAAGGCCACGGCGACGGCCATCGCCGCGATGAGCCGCCTGGCCGAGGTCTGGGACGAGGGCAAGGAGAAGCGGCTCTCGGCCGGCGCCATCGCGCGCGCCCGGAAACTGCGCGCCCCGTTCGTGGCGAAGGTCTTGACCACGCTCTCGCAGGCCGGCCTCGTGATTGGCTCGCGCGGGCCGGGAGGCGGCTTCATGCTGGCGCGGCCGCCGCGCGAGATCCTGCTCTACGACGTCTTCCGGCTGTTCGAGCGCGAGCACGGCCCTGACCTCTGCCCGTTCGGCGGAGGGATCTGCGGCGGGGAGGCTCCCTGCCCGCTTCACTCCCAGCTCGCTGGCGTGAAGGAGGCGATCCACCGCCTGCTGCACACCACGACGTTCGAGGAGTTCCGCTCCGCGGTTCGCCGGAAGCGGAGCGGCCGCGAGTAGGCGCGCGGCCGCGCGCCGGCTGCTACGCTGATGGGAGATGCCGCGCGCGCCGCTCGTCCGTCTGGCTCAGCTCCCGGTGCCGCAGCCCGCGAGGGGCGCGGCCACGGGGAACGTGCCGCTCGCCGCGGGCTCGCTGGCGGTGGCGCTCCGCGCCGCGCGAGAGGTCAAGGCCGAGGTCGAGGTTCTCCTGCCTGAGGAGACCGACGCGCTCGGGGACGAGCGCCTCGCCGAGCGCCTGGCCGCGGGCGAGCCCGCGATCGCGGGCTTCTCGCTCTACCTGTGGAACGTGGAGCGCTCGCTGCATGTCGCGCGGGCGCTCAGGGAGCGCTCGCCCGGGACGCGCGTCGTGCTCGGCGGCCCGGAGGTGTCGCCGGACAATCCGCTGGTCGTGGAGTGCGGCGCGGCCGACGCCGCGGTCCTGGGCGAGGCGGAGGAGGTCTTCCCCGAGCTGGTGGCGCGCCTGGCGCGCGGCGCGGACGCGGCCGGCCTGCCGGGCGTGGCCGTGCAGGCCGGCGGGCGGCTCGGCCCCTTCGCGCCGCCGCGCGCCGCCTCCTTCCCCCTGAACCGCTTCCCCTCGCCCTACCTCGCGGGCGTGCTGCCGGTCGATCGCCGGCGCGCGGCCTACGCCGAAAGCGCGCGCGGCTGCCGCTCGCGCTGCACGTTCTGCTTCTACCCGAGGAGCGCGGCCGGCCTGCGCACGCTCGGCGTGGCGGAAACCCGCGCCCTGGTCGAGGGGCTGGCCGAACGCGGCGCGCGCGAGGTCGTCTTCCTCGATCCCACGTTCAACCACCGCGCCGACCGCGACGAGCTGCTGCGCGCGCTCGCCGCTTTCGACCTGCGCCGCCGCCCGGCCTTGTTCGCCGAGGTGCGCGCCGAGGGGCTCGACGCCGCGCAGGCCGACCTCCTGGCCGCGGCCGGCTTCACCAAGCTCGAGATCGGCCTGCAGTCGATCAACCCGAAGGCGCTCGCGCGCACGCGGCGCGGCGGCAGCCCGGAGCGCGTGGCCGCGGTCGCGGCCCTGCTCCGGGAGCGCGGCATCGAGCCGCTCGTCGACCTGATCGTGGGCTTGCCCGAGGACCAGCCCGTGGACGTGCTCGCCGGCGCGGACTTCCTGGCGGAGCACGGCCTCGCTCCCCACGCGCAGGTCTTCATCCTCTCGGTCCTGCCCGGCACTGCCCTGCGCCGCGACGCCGCGCAGGACGGCATCCTCTTCGATCCCGCGCCGCCCTATCACGTGCGCTCCACCCGGACCTTGCCCGAGGGGGCGATTCCCTGGATCCTGCTCGAGATCGAGGAGCGGCTCGAGCGCCGCGTCGACGAGCAGCCGCGGCCGTGGCTCGCCGATCCCGACCCGGCCGTGGATCCGCCGGACGTCTTCGTGCTCGACGTGGAGCGCGGGAGCGAGGTCGAGCGCGCGCGCGCCGCGCGGCCGGGCGCGCAGCACGCTGCGCTCTGGCTGTGCGGGGACGACCTCTGGGCGGCGCGGGCACGCGTTGTGGAGGCGGTGCGCGCGCGCCTCGCCGTGGATCCCTTCGCCGTGCTCGACGTGGTGCTCGCGCCACGCGGGCCCTTTCCCCTGAACCTCCTCGACCTGCTGCGCAGCGTGCTCGACTCCGGCGCGGCGTCCTACGCCTCGCGCGCGCTGCGCGCGCGCGGCGAGGACCTGCAGCGCCGCCTCACGGTCGTGCTCGAGCGCGGCTTCCCCGAGGACTGGGAGCAGCACGTGGCCGCGCGCGTGCCGGTCTTCAGGAACGCGTGCGCAGCCGATGCAGTCGCCTTGGGGCCGCACCTGGGCATGGATCTGCCGGGCGCGCGCGTCGTCGGCCCGCTCGCCGGGGACGCGGGCGCCTATCTCGACGCGCTCGCCTCGGTGGCCGATCCGGACCTCGTCGCGTTCGCGGATCGCGCGCTCGAACTGCGCTGGGTCGAGGAGGAACTCGCCCTCGGCGAGCGCTAGCAGCCCGTTGGAAAAGTCATCCTGCCTGCGGCGGCGCCTCTCGGCCGATCTCCGCGTCGCGAGATCCTCGGCGAATCCCCCGATTCGCCTGCGGTCTCGCTCCTCGATCTCGGCCGCGATGCGCTCGCCTCGGCGACGGAGCACTTTTTCAACGGACTCCCAGCTACTGCGGCGCCTCGCCTCGCAACTCGAGCAGGGAGATCTCCGGCGGCACGAGGAAGCGCAGCGGCAGCACGCTCGTGCCGAGCCCCGGGGTGACGAACAGGTGGCGCCCGTCTTCCACCACGTGCAAGGCGGCGTAGCGCTGGCCGTAGCGCGAGGGGACGATGAGGCGGCCGAGGCCGGGGATGCGCACCTGGCCGCCGTGCGTGTGGCCGGCGAGCGTGAGGCTGACGCGCGCCGGCATCTCCGGGAACACGTCCGGGTTGTGCGTGAGGACGAGGATGGGGCCGCCGGCTGGAATGACGCGCAGCGCCTGCTCCAGGCTGATCGGGCTTTCCCAGAGGTCGCTGATGCCGGCCAGCCAGAAGCTGGCGCCGTTCCGCGCGATTTCCACGCAGCGGTTCTCGAGCACTGGAATGCCCGCCTCTTCCAGGCAGGCCTGCACCTTGCGCGCGCCGAGCCACCAGTCGTGGTTGCCGAGCACGGCGAAGACGCCGAGCGGGGCGGAGAGGCCGGCGAGAACGGCCGCGATCTCGCGCGGCTCCACGAAGCTGCCGCCGAACACGCCGTGGATGACGTAGTCCCCGCCGAGCAGGATCAGATCGGGCGCGGCCGCGTTGGTCTGGGCCACGGCGCGGCCGAGCTTGTCCAAGCCGTTTCCCGGCCCGCCCACGTGGAAGTCGGCGAGCAGCGCGACCCGCAGGCCGGAAAGCTCCTGCGGCCAGCCCGGCGGCGCGAGCTCGTGCACGCGTACGCGGCAGGAGGCGGGCTCGAACCAGAACGCCCACGCGGCGAGGAGCGCCGAGACCGCGAGGAGCGCCGCGAGCGCGATCCTGCGGCGGCCTGTCCGGGCGCGCACGCGCATGGCGTCAGAACCGCGTGTTGAAGAACGGCAGCCAGCGCAAGAGCGGCGGGTTCTCGGCGACGTGGTTCACCAGGCCGAGCTGGAAGCCGAAACCCTCCACGGCGCCGGCGTGGTTCACCAGGCCGATGGCCACGCCGCGCTCTGCCTCCGCGAAGCGGTTGAGCGCGGCGAACGACACGCCCTGCATGACGCGCGCGCGGCACTGCAGTCCGGCGAGCGACAGCCCGCGGATCTCGTCCGCGGCGATGGTCAGCGAGGCGTTGAGGCCCTCGACCGACGCGGGCCGCGGCGGCTGCGTCTCGGCCGCGGGCTCCGCCGGCGGCGCGCCGTCCAGATCCGCGAGCGGCGCGCCGTGCGCGACCAAGCTCAGGCCCGCGAGGTTGATCCCGCGCACGCGTCCCTGGCCGAGGACCACGCCCGCGGCCGCGTTGAGCCCGGTCATGCTGCCCTGGGCGATGGTTGCGAGGAGGCTCAGGTGCGCGCCGGTCATGTCGCCCTGGGCGAAGGTCAGGATCCCGCTGGCGTGGATGCCCTTCATGTCCTTCTGGGCGAGGGTGGCGATGCCGGAGAAACCGATGCCGGTGAGCTTGCCCTGCGCGAGCGTGGCGACCGCGCCCGCGTGGAGGCCGGTCATGTTCCTCTGCGCCAGGGTGGCGATCCCGGAGAAGGCGAGGCCCCAGAGGTCGCCTTGAGCGATGGTGGCCAGGCCCGAGGCGCTGATGCCGCACATCCGTCCCTGCGAGACCGTGGCCAGTCCGCTTGCCTGCAGGCCGCGGATGCGCTCGAGCGCCAGGACGCTGATCAGGCCGAGGGAGATGCCGGTGATACGGCCCGCGCCCGGCCCGCACAGACCGGCGCCGATCCCGATGAGCGTGGAGCCGGCCTGCGGCTCGGGCGTCCAGAGGGTGAGGTTGAGCCCGCGGACGTCCTGGAACGCGCCGTCCTGGAAGTTGAGCCGGATCCCGCGCCACCTGGGCGAGTTGCCGAGGCTCAGGCCGCAGTCGGCGAAGCCGAGGTCGAGGCTGTGAAACGACGCCTCCTGCGGAGCGGGTGCGGGCGCCTCTTCCTCCGGTCCGGGAACGGCGCATCCGGCCAGAGCGAATGCGAAGAACGCGAGCCTTCGTGACATACGCAATCCCTCCAGGAACAGGGCCGCGATTCGCGCGGCGCGACGCTTCCAGGGTAGACGCCGCCACAGCGCGCCGAAAGCGCCGAAAGGCGCGGCGCGCCTCGGGGCCGCGGATCGCCCGCGTTCGCTTCTTGCCTCGCGCGGGCTTGGGGGGCAGGATCGTGGCGTCCATCCCCGATCCCCGGCACTAAAGGGCACGGCCATGTCCCGAATCGTCGAATGCGTTCCCAACTTCAGCGAAGGGAACGACCAGAACGTCATCCGCCAGATCACCGCCGCGGCCGAGACCGTCGAGGGCGTGAAGCTGCTCGACGTCGACCCGGGCAAGGCGACGAACCGCACCGTCGTCACCTTCGCCGGCGCGCCCGAGGACGTGGTCGAGGCGGCCTTCCGCGCCATCAAGAAGGCCTGCGAGCTGATCGACATGAGCCGCCACAAGGGGGCGCACCCGCGCTTCGGCGCGACCGACGTCTGCCCCCTCGTGCCGATCGCGGGAGTCACCATGGAGGAGACCGTGGAATACGCGCGCGGCCTGGCGCGGCGCGTGGGCGAGGAGCTGCGCCTGCCGGTCTACTGCTACGAGAACGCGGCCTTCAGCGCCGAGCGCCAGAACCTCGCCACCATCCGCTCGGGCGAGTACGAGGGGCTGAAGCAGAAGCTCGCCGATCCGCGCTGGCGGCCCGACTTCGGCCCGGCCGAGTTCAACGCTCGCTCCGGCGCCACGGTCATCGGCGCGCGCGACTTCCTCGTGGCCTACAACATCAACCTCAACACCACGTCCACGCGCCGCGCCAACGCGATCGCGTTCGACATCCGCGAGAAGGGCCGCGTGCTGCGCCGCGGCGACCCGGTCACGGGGGAGATCGTCAAGGATGAGAAGGGCAACCCGGTGAACGTCCCGGGCGCGCTGAAGTGCGTCAAGGGCATCGGCTGGTTCATCGAGGAGTACGGCATTGCCCAGGTCTCGGTGAACCTGACGAACATCAGCGTGACGCCGATCCACGTCGCCTTCGACGAGGCCTGCCGCCGGGCCGAGGCGCGGGGGCTCCGCGTCACGGGCTCGGAGATCGTCGGCCTGGTGCCGCTGCACGCCCTGCTCGAGGCCGGGCGCTACTTCTTGAGGAAGCAGCAGCGCTCCGCCGGCGTGTCCGACGCCGAGCTGATCAAGATCGCGGTGAAGTCGCTCGGCCTGAACGACCTTTACGCGTTCAAGCCCGAGGAGAAGGTCATCGAGTACGTGCTCGCCAAGGGCGCCGCGAAGCGGCTCGTGGACCTGTCGCTCAAGGCCTTCGTCGAGGAGGCCGCATCCGAGTCGCCCGCCCCGGGCGGCGGGTCGGTCTCGGCGGCGGTGGGCGCGCTCGGCGCGGCGCTCGGGACGATGGTGGCAAACCTGTCGGCGCACAAGCGCGGCTGGGACGGTCGCTGGGAGGAGTTCTCGGCCTGGGCGGAAAAAGGCAAGGCGCGCCACGACGAGCTCCTGCGCCTGATCGACGAGGACACGGCCGCGTTCAACACGCTCATGGCCGCGTTCGGGCTGCCGAAGAAGAGCGCCGCGGAGCAGGCGGAGCGCCGGCGGCGCGTGCAGGCGGCGACGCGCGGCGCGATGGAGGCGCCGCTGCGCGTGATGGAAGCGGCGCTCGCGTCGCTGGAGATCGCGCGCGCGATGGCGGAGATCGGCAATCCAAACTCGGTCTCGGACGCGGGCGTCGCCGCGCTGTGCGCGCGCGCGGCCGTGCGGGGCGCGTTCCTCAACGTCAAGACCAACGCCAAGGGCCTCGAGGACAAGGGGGCGGTCGCGGAGTTCCTGGGGCGCGGCGCCGCGCTCGAGGAGCAGGCGCGCGCGGAGGAGGAGGAGATCCTGGGGATGGTCGCGGCGAAGCTGTGAGCGTCCCGCGCCAACGGCCGCGGCCGGAAAGGCGTATCATCCGCTCCCGTCCACCGCCCTCTTCCTGGAGGGCCCCGTTCATCGAAGGAGACCTCCGAACATGTCACGTCGCGCAGCTTTCCTCGCCCGGATCATCGCCGTCCTTCTGCTGCTGGCGAGCGGCCGCCTCCTCGCCATGACCGAGGACCCGGTGCAAGGCGAGCGCCCGCACCTGAAGATCCTCATTCTCGGCGGCACCGGCTTCATCGGGCCGCACGAGGTCGATGCGGCGCTCCAGCGCGGCCACGAGGTCACGCTCTTCAACCGCGGCAAGAGGAACCCCGGCCTCTTCCCCGAGCTGGAGACGCTGCTCGGCGACCGCGACCCGGACAAGGACGAGGGCCTGAAGGCGCTCGAGGGGCGCTCCTGGGACGTGGTGATCGACAACAGCGGCTACTACCCGCGCCACGTCAAGGCGTCGGCCGAGCTGCTCGCCCCGAGCGTAAGGCAGTACATCTTCATCTCCTCGATCTCCGCGTATGCGGACAACTCGACCGAGGGCCAGGACGAGACTGCGGTCGTGGCCACGATGCCGGACCCGGCGCGCGAGGACATGGGGGAGAACTACGAGTACTACGGCGCGCTCAAGGCGCTGTGCGAGCAGGCGGCGCAGGAGGCCATGCAGGGGCGCGCGACGATCGTGCGGCCCGGCTATATCGTCGGCCCCGGCGACTACAGCCATCGCTTCACCTACTGGCCGCTGCGCGTGCGCGGGGGCGGCGAGGTGGCCGTGCCGGGCGATCCGGAGGACCCGGTCCAGGTCATTGACGGGCGCGACCTGGCGGAGTGGGTGGTGCACCTCGCCGAGGAGAACACCACCGGCGTGTTCAACGCCTGCGGGCCGGCCGCGCGCCTCACCATGAAGGAGGTGGTCGGGGCGAGCAAGCGCGTCACCGGCAGCGACGCGACCTTCACCTGGCTCGACCTCGCGTTCCTCGAGGGACAGAGCGGGGTGAACTTCCCGATCTGGTCGCCGCATTCCGGCGCGACCAAGGGGGATCATTGCTGGAGCAACGCGCGCGCCATCGAGGTCGGCCTCACCTTCCGGCCGCTCGAGACGACCATCAAGGACCTGCTCACGTGGTTCGACGAGCAGCCGGAGGAGTTGCGCACCAAGGTGATGGCGAACATCCCGCGCAAGAACGAGCCCGCGCTGCTCGAGGCCTGGCGCGCGCGCGAGAAGGAGTGAGCGGGCCGCGGTTTTGCGTACTGCCGTCATCGCCGGGGATCACCATGCCGACGGCGGTGTGTCGAGGAGGGCCGTCCCGTTTCTCCCCGCACCGACCGCCTGCAAGGGCGGTTGGGCGCCAGGACGCAGCGGGGACGCGCACCACGAGCCGCCGCACCAAACGGGTTCGCGCTCGCTGGTCGAGTCCAGCCGGCGCCGCCGCGAGTTCGAAGTCCGAAGTCCGAAGTTCGAAGCCGGAAGGCCGTCCGGCCGACTGAAGGCCGCAACGCGTTCGAGTTCCCTGGGGTTTTCGGTGAGGAAGCTCGGGGTCTTTGCGCCGTGCGAAGATCCTGGCGGTTAGTGGCACAGAAACGAGACGAGGACTGAGGCATGAAGACCACGCTCTGGGTCGCGTGTTTTGCTGTTCTGATCCTTCTCGCATGTATCAACTACATCGCCCTTTGGAGGACCACGAGTCAAGAATCGAAGCTGAAGGGCTGGTTCTCTCCCTTCACGCTCGCCTGCCAGGGCCTTCGAGGGCTTTGCGTTATCGGATGCGATCATGTACGCGGAACTCGCGTTTCTGGTTCTCATGACATGCGGTGCCCTGATCGACTTGTCCAAGAGGAGAGCAAGGACAAGGGCCTGAGCAGAGGCTGAACGAAGTGTTCACATCATCCATCTTGAGACTCCAGCTAGCCTGCGCAGGCAGACGGACCGGGCTTCGCCCGGTCCGCTGATGCACTTCCCGTCATGCGGCATAGAGGCTGTTAATTGACCCTGATGTCTGCAATGTTGGC
>JACQZJ010000082.1:25701-51111 GCA_016213895.1 Planctomycetota bacterium
GTTGGCTCTCGTCGGCGCGGCCCTCATCGCGCCCGGATGGTTTTGGGCGCGCGTGCGAGCCCCGCAGTCGCGTTGGCTGTTCTTGTTGCCTGCCCTCGGGATCGGCGCCTGGATACTGCTCGCATCACTTGGCGTCGGAGCGCAGAGTCTCGGGAACTTCGTCGAGATACCGGGCGTGACTGTTGTCGCCGTAGTAGTGGCCTACGTCAAGCTTGGCCTATTCCCCCGGAGCACTGGACACATCAGCACGGTCGGCACCTTCGCCGTTGTCCTGATGACGGCGATCGCGTTCCGGGTGTTGATGCCCCATCTGCCGGAGTGAGGCATGACGGATGAGCCGCATCAGCACGCGCTCGACCGGACGCCGGAAAGCGTGGCGGCGCTGCGCGGCGGGCTTGGGGGCGGCGCCGGTCGGTGCGAGCGTCGAAGCGACATGGAGGACCGAGCGACTGCTTCGAGAGGGAAGTGCGGCAGGAGAATCGAGTGAGAGGCGTGCGAGCGTGTTGGCTGCTGGCGGCCGTCGCCCTGGCGGGTTGTAGGGCTGCGCCGGAGCGGTGGCTGGAGTGCGGGGTCTACGAGGTCGTCTCGGTGGTCGAGGAGCCAGGAGCTCTCCCAGCCGCCGGGCGCGGCGAGCGGTGGTTTCGTCACGCCCCGGCCGCCGACGACGGCGGGCCGGCGCGGAGCTTTCTGCTGCGAGAGGAGGGTGCGGTCGCGTTGGAGCTCGCAGCGGAGCCGCTGGCGAGCGAGGACGAGGAGGGCCGGAGGCAGATCGCGCTGACCCTCACCCCCGGAGCCGGGAGGGCCCTGGCCGACCTTTCGCGCCGGGTGGTGGGCGGGCAGCTCGCCGTCGTCATCGGGGGCGAGGTGATCTCCTGCCACAAGGTTCGGGAGCCGCTCCTGGGCGACAGCGTCGTCATCTCGTGTTGCGCGCCCGGCGCCTACGAGCGCCTGTGCCGGGAGTTGCGGGCGGCCAGAAGAGTCGGGGTGAACGAGGAGTAGCCCAGCTTCCGTGTGAATTCCGGGAAGTCTGGCAGGGGCAATGCGACGACCACCTATCCAGGTCGATCGCCGCGACGTTTTGCCGGCAAGTGGGGGGCCAGTGGTCATGGGCGGCGGCTGTCGCGCAGGCCGCGGCCGGTTCGCGCGTCCTTATGTTATGAGCGGCCAACGCTCAAAAATGCACGGCATGAGAGTTCCCATCGGAAGGCCCGAGCTGCGCGATCGGATCGAGCGGCGGATGCGCTCCAACCCCGTGGTCTTGCTGCTCGGCCCGAGGCAGTGCGGGAGGACCACGCTGGCGCGGCAGAGCGGCGGGCGGCGCCGCGCGGCCTGGTGATCCTGGACGAGGCCCAGGCCCGGCCCGAGGTCTTCCCCATCCTGCGCGTGCTGGCGGATCGGCGCTCGCCGCCGGCGCGGCGTCACTCCGGCTTCTCGGCCGCCGGCGCCGGCTTGTCCGCGAGGTGGCGGCGCCAGGCTTCGAGCAGCTCGGCCTCGCGCTCGGGCTTGAGGCCGGCGCGGCCCGGGCTCCTGCCGAACACGTGGCCGGGGCGCGTTGCGTCGTGCCAGGCGACGGTGTCGCGCGCGCTCTCGGCCAGGGGGCGGAAGGTCAGGCCCGCGGCCACGGCCTTTTCGGTGCTGACCAGGTGGAACGCCGCGTGCTCGCCCTCCGCCGGCAGCCACACCGGCAGGTCGGTCCACGGCGCCACTCCCTGGGCCGCGAGAAACTCGGCGTCGACCCAGGTGAAGCGCGCGTCGCACGAGAAAGCGGCCTTCACGCCGCAGAGCATCTCCGCCATGTTCCAGCGGCCGGCCGGCGACACGGCGTTGAAGGTGCCGGTGATGCTCTCCTCGACGCAGTGGATGATCCAGGCGCCGAGGTCGCGCGCGTCCACGAGCTGCACCGGGTCGCTGCCGTCCCCGGGCGCGAGCACCTCGCCGCCGCGCGCCACGCGCACCGCCCAGTAGGTGAAGCGGTCGGAGATGTCGTCCGGGCCGATGATGAGCCCGGGGCGGATGGCGGTCACGCGGCCGGGCATGGCCTCCTCGGCCACGCGCTCGCAGCGCGCCTTCATGCCGCCGTAGTTGGCCAGGGACTCGCGGATGGTCTTGGGCGCCGCGGCCTCGTCGTCGGTGACCTCGATGACGGGCGAGGTCTCGTCGTTTCTCACGCTGTGATCGGCGTAGACGCTGCACGAAGACAGGAAAACGTACTGCCGGGCCGAAGGGGCGACGAGCGCGGCGGTCGCCGCCACGTGCGCCGGCACGTAGCCCGAGGTGTCGATGACCGCGTCCCAGGTGCGGCCGGCGAGCGACGCCAGGTCGCCGGTCTCGCGATCGCCATGCAGCTTCTCGAGTTCCGGGAACAGGTCGGCGTTGGTCTTGCCGCGGTTGAAGAGGGTCATGTTGTGCCCGCGCGCGAGGGCCGCGCGCACCGTGGCCGGCCCGAGGAGCACGGTCCCGCCGAGGATGAGCAGGTTGAGCTTCTCCCTGGCTTCGCCGGAGGCGGGCGCGGGGCCTGTTTCCTGAGCAGCGGCGCGCGCCGCTGCTGGGCCGGTCAGGGCGAGGAGCGAGCCAGCGGCCGATGTCTGGAGGAACGCCCTGCGGGAGGTGATCATGACTGTCTCCGTTCTTGGTTCGCCCAGAGGCTCCGGCGCGGTCGCTTGCCGTGAAGCGTGCTACGCACCGCGCCGCGCGCTGTTAGGCCGCCGCGGCGCGCGCTCCCAGCCAAGGCAGTCCGGCCGACCTGTCTTGACCAAACTGACATCATCCGATAATCTGGTCAGACATGATCGAATGGCAGCTCTCGCGCGTCCTCGCCGGCCTGTGCTTCCCGGGACGCAAGATGGCCTTCGTCTCCGGGCCGCGCCAGTGTGGCAAGACCACGCTGGCGAAGATGCTGCTCGCTCGGCGGTGATGAACTCTACTATGCCTACCTGCTCAGGCCGTGGAGGAAGCGCGCCACCCGGTCCCTGCGGCAGGCGGCCAAGCTGTACCTGTGGGACTGGTCCGAAGCGCCGGACCGAGCCAAGCGCTTCGAGAACCTGGTGGCGGGGCGTCTGCTGAAGGCCTACCACACATGGACCGATGCGGGGGAAGGCGACTTCGAACTCCATTACCTGCGCAGCGAGGAGAAGCAGGAAACCGACTTCCTCGTGGTGCGCGACGGCAAGCCGTGGCTGCCCGTGGAGGCAAGGCTCGGCGACACCGCGCCGTCGCCGCACTGGCGGGCGCTTCTTCCGCTTCTCGGCTGCCCGCGTGCCGTGCAGGTCGTCGCGCCGCCCTCTCGTTTCGAGCGACACCAGGCCGGCGACTCCGAGGTGCTGGTGACGAGCGCGACCCACGTGCTCGCCTGCTTGGTGTGAGGCCCGCCAGCCGGCCGGAAGGATCGCAATGAACCGTCCATCGCCTGCTGTCGTCCTGGTCTTGGCCGGGCTCGGCCTTCTCGCCGCGCTGGGCGCAGGCGCGCCGCCCAAGGAGAGCGACGAGCCGATCGTCGCCGGGGACGTGGGGAAGAAGCTCGACGCGGCGGTGGGGGAAGCCGGGGGCGCGGACTTCTGGGGCAGCGTGCTCGTGGCGCGCGAAGGGAAGGTCTTGCTCGCGAAGGGCTACGGCTTTGCTGACTACAAGGACACGCCGAACACGCCGCGCACGCTGTTCGAGCTGGCGTCCGCGAGCAAGCAGGTCACGGCGGCCGCGATCCTGCACCTGCAGCAGAAGAAGAAGCTCTCCGTGGACGCCACCCTGGACAAGGTCTTCAAGGAGGTCCCGAAGGACAAGAGGAAGATCACCATCCGCCAGATCCTGACGCACATGTCGGGGATGTCGGGGATGATCGGCGTGCCGTACGCGTCGACCATCGCGCGCGGCAACTACATCGAGCAGATGCTCGCCGAGCCGCTGAGTTCCGAGCCAGGCACGAAGTTCGAGTACTGCAACGCGGGCTACGCCTTGCTGGCCGCCGTGGTCGAGGAGGTCAGCGGCGAGAACTTCGAGGAGTACTGCGAGAAGAACCTGTTCCGCCCGGCGAAGCTCGCGGACACCGGCTTCATCGGCGACCGCGACCTCATCAAGACCGGGCGCGCGTCCACGCGCCGCACGGACGAGCCCGGCAGCTTCACGGCCGCGGACTGGCACTGGGGCTGGGGTTATCGCGGCATGGGCGGGGTCGTCACCACGCTCTTCGACTTGCTGCGCTGGGACCAGGCGCTGCGCGGCGACAAGATCCTCGGCGAGAAGGCGAGGAAGGACCTCTACACCCCGGCGCTCGAGGGCTACGCCTGTGGGTGGAAGGTGGATCGCACCAGTCGCGGCACGCGCAAGGCGCACCACTCGGGCGGCGTGGCCGGCTACGGGGTCAACATCGCGCGCTACCTGGAGGAGGACGTCGCGATCTTCGTGCTCTCGAACGACGGCGGCAAGGCCCACGCCGTGACCGGAGCGTTGGAGGAGCTGCTGTTCCACTAGGTGCATTGGACCACATCGAGATCGTGTTCTTCGATGCCGGCGGCACGTTGATCCACCCGGAGCCGGGAGTGGGCGAGGTGTACGCGCGCGCCGGCCGTATGTTCGGCGTCGACGCGCCGCCGGACGCCCTGGCGGCGTCGTTCCGCGCGGCCTTCCACGCCAAGAGGAGCGAGGGGATCCCGCAAAGCCGCGCCTGGTGGCGGGACGTGGTCGCGCGCTCGTTCCTGCCCTTCGGCGCGCCCGCGGACAAAGAAGCGCTCTTCTCCCACCTCTACGAGCACTTCGCGCGGCCCGAGGCGTGGCGCGTCTTTCCCGGCGTGCGCCGCGCGCTCGACGGCCTGTCGCGGCGCAAGTACCGCGCCGGCCTGATCTCGAACTGGGACGAGCGCCTGGAGGGCCTGCTCGCGGGACTCGGCCTCGCGGCACGGCTCTGCCCGCGGGTCATCTCCTGCCGCGCCGGCGTCGAGAAGCCGGACGCGCGGATCTTCCAGCTCGCGCTCGCCGAGGCCGGGGTCGAGCCGGCCCACGCGCTCATGGTGGGAGACGACGCGGAGGCGGACGTGCGCGGGGCGCGCGGCGCGGGCATGCGCGCCCTGCTTCTCGAGCACGGCAGCGCGGCCGCCCGGCCGGGAGAGTCGATCTCCAGGATCGACGAGCTGCTCGATCTCCTGCCCTGAGCCGCGCGGTCGCTCTCGCGGTCAGGCTCCCCGAAACGCCGCGAAGTGGCGTCCTGGATGTCGTCGGCGATCTGGTAGGCACGGCCGAGCCGCCGGCCCAGCTCGCGCCACGGCTCCGGGTCCTGCCCCGCGGCGAGAACGTCGCGCGCGCCCGAGCGCCGGGCGATCGCTGGCGCGCCGCCTGCCGGCCATTGCGTCGGCGCCGCGCACAGACGATCATCACGCGGTCATGCCCGCCCAGACCAGTAGCCCTCCACGCCGCGCTTACCGCTACTACGACTTCCTCATGGCGGGCTTCGTGGCGGTGCTCCTCTGCTCCAATCTCATCGGCCCGGGGAAGTCCTGCGCGCTCAGCCTGCCGCTGCTCGGCACGGTCGTGTTCGGGGCCGGCAACCTGTTCTTCCCGGTGAGCTACGTGTTTGGCGACGTCCTGACCGAGGTCTATGGCTATGCCCGCGCGCGCCGGGTCATCTGGGCGGGCTTCACGGCCATGCTTTTCGCCGCGTTCATGGCGGCGGTCGTCATCCGCATGCCCGTGAACCCGGCCGAGCCCTTCAACCGTGTGCTGCAGCCGGCGCTCGAGACGGTGCTCGGCAACACCTGGCGCGTGGTCGCAGCTTCCATGCTCGCCTTCTGGGCCGGCGATTTCGCCAACTCCTACGTGCTGGCGCAGATGAAGCTCCTGACGCGCGGCCGCTTCCTGTGGACGCGCACGATCGGCTCGACCATGGTCGGCCAGGGCGTCGACAGCCTGGTGTTCTACCCGCTCGCCTTCTACGGCGTGTGGAGGCCGGCTACCATCGGCACGGTCGTGGTCGCGAACTGGCTGTTCAAGGTGGGCGTGGAGGCGCTGCTCACTCCGGCGACCTACGCCCTGGTGCGCCTGCTCAAGCGCGCCGAGCGCGAGGACTACTACGACCGCGGGACCCGCTTCACGCCGTTCTCCCTGGCCGATTGAGCCGTCAGTCCCGGCTGTCGCTCTTGCGCATGAGGATCCCGAGCAGCGCGCAGAAGCACAAGCCCAGCGCCACCGCGACCTGGCCGCTCGCTCCCGGCCCGCCGACCTGAAGAACGCCGCCGGCCATGCTGTCCGGCGCGGCCACGATGCCGAAGTTGTGCGCCAGGCCGGCGCCCGTGACCGCGCCGAGCACGAAGACACCGGCGTCCGCGTCCCCTTCCCCGGCGAGGAAGAGCTGTCGGCCCGGGCACCCGCCGGCCAGGGTGAACGCGAGCCCGGCGAGCGCCATGCCGAGGAAGTTCCAGAGGTGGCTGCTGTGCGCCATGGGCTGCAGGGCGAAACCGAAATCCACCGTGCCGATGATCAGGTGGAAGGCGAACGCCACGACCAGGAAGGCGAGCACGCCGAACAACAGGTGCGGGTTCTTCGCCAGGAAGAGGTTCTTGAAGGCGCCGATGGTGCAGAAGCGCGCCCGCTGCGCCACGAAACCGATGAGCAGGCCCGCGCCGAGCGAGGCCAGGACCGGGGCGTGCATCGCCCCCGGTCCGGTCGTGCTGGCCAGCAGGAAGGACGGCCGCGCGGCGAGCAGCACCAGCGCGCCGATCATCAAGCCGGGCAGCACCCATCCCATGGCCGCCGGCCCCGGCCGCGCGCGGCCCAGGAAGTACCCCCTGCGCAGGAACCAGACGCCGAGGCCGATGCCGGCCGCGAGTCCGGCGGCGCCGACGATGCCGTTCAGGTCGCCGCCGGCCAGGCGGTGCAGGAGGCGCCACGGACAGCCGAGGAACACGAGCACGCCGATCATGGCGAAGGCGCCGAGCAGGAAGCGCACGATGGGCGCGGCCCCGCCCCGCGGCCGGAACTCGCGGAACAAGAAGGCCGCGACGAGCGCCCCAAGCACGAAGCCGGGGATCTCGGGGCGCAGGTACTGCGCGGCCGCGGCGCGGTGCAGCCCGAGCGCGCCGGCCAGGTCGCGCTCGAAGCAGGCCACGCACACGCCCATGTTGGGCGGGTTGCCCAGGAACTCGAGGAGCACGGCCAAGAGGCCGATCACGCCGCCCACGAGGATGATGCCGGGGCGCGAAGCGAAGAAGAAGATCAGGCGTTCTCGCATGCGGTCTCCTCCCGGGGCGCCGCCGCCAGCCAGTCGTTCAGGTGCGCTCCCGATCAGAGCGCAAGCGGCCGCGCGGCGCAACGGCGCTGGCCGTGCTGCCCGGCCGCGCGCGCAGCAACCTGAGCCTGCGATAGAGGGTCGCGATGCCGATTCCGAGGATTCTCGCCGCCTCCTTGCGGTTGCCGCCCGCTTGTTCCAGGACGGTCTGGATGTGGTCCAGCTCGACCTCCTGCAAGGAGATGCTCTGCGCCGCGCCGCCCGCGGCCGCGCGCTTCCTGCCCGCGACCGCAGCCGGGAGGTCCTTCTGCAGGATGGTGTTATCGGAGCAGAGGATGGCCGCGTGCTCGATGGCGTTCTCCAGCTCCCGCACGTTGCCCGGCCAGGCGTAGTCGAGCAGGCAGTCGAGGCAGGCGGGATCGAGCCTGAGGCCGCTGAGCCCGAGGCGCGCACCGCACTTCTCGACGAACAGGCGCGCCAGCGGCAGGATGTCCTCGCGGCGCTCCCTGAGCGGCGGCACCTCGATGCGGAACACCTGCAGGCGGTAGAAGAGGTCCTCGCGGAACGCGCCGCCGGCGACCGCTTTCTCCAGGTCCCGGTTGGTGGCCGCCATCACGCGCACGTCCACTTTGCGCGGCCGGTTCTCGCCCACGCGCAGGACCTCCTTCTCCTGGAGGACGCGCAGGAACTTCGACTGCGTGCCGCGCGTCGCCTCGCCGATCTCGTCGAGGAACACGGCGCCGCCGCGCGCCTCCTCGAAGAGGCCGGGCTGGTCGCGCACCGCGCCGGTGAACGCGCCCTTCCTGTGGCCGAACAGTTCGCTCTCCAGCAGCGTCTCCGGCAGCGCGGCGCAGTTGATGGCCAGGAAGGGCCCGGCCGCGCGCGGCGACTGGCCGTGGATGTGGCGCGCCAGGACCTCCTTGCCCGTTCCGGTCTCGCCGGTGATGAGCACCGACGAGTCGAACTTGGCCACGCGGTTTGCCGCGTCGAGGATCCGCTGGAAACGGGGACTGCGCACCTCGACCGACGCCAGGCGCGTTCCTTGCAGGACCTTCTCGAGCCGATCCTGCTGGCGCGCCAGCAGGAGGTCCTTGCGGCGCAGCTGCTGCGTGAGCTTCTGGATCTTCCCCTTGATGTCGTCGGCGTGGAAGAAGCCGAGGTGCGGCTGCACCGCCTCTCCCCAGGAATCGATGTCCCGGCCCACGGCGCGGCATGTCGGGTCGCCTTTCGCCAGGCAGGCCGTCTCCACGAAGTACACGCTCTTCCCGAGGCAGAAGGATGCGTAGCCGCTGGCGTACCCGGTCTGGATCCAGCAGGCGGCCGACTCGGCCAGGCCCATCTCCTCGACGTGCGCCTGCGCCTCGCCCGATCCTTTCCAGGCGCACTCCAGGTGGCAGGTTCCCGCGTCGCCGTCGAGCGCCAGGACCTCCAACTCCACTTCCGCGAGCCCCTGCAGCATGTGCAGCACGGGACCGGCCTTGACCCATTCCTCGAGGCTGTCCCAGGTGAAGATGCGCTTCATGGCCGCCGCGTCGGCGTGGCCCCAGAAGTAGCCGAAGCGAGTGAAGATGCGGCGCGCCTGATCCCAGCCCACCATCTCGATGATGTCGCGCCGGAACTGGCCCAGGGCGTACAGGTCGTGGATGATCAGGCGCCGGCCCTTGAGATCGACCAGGCCCCGGGAAAAGCGGATCACCTCGTCCAGGCGCAGATTCTCGGCTTTCATGGCGCTGTGCTCTCATTCTGATACGGTCAACGACCAGAATGATACACCAGCGCGGCTCTCAGCGGGCGCGCGCGGGCGCCTCGCGCCGAGCCAGGGCCTCGACCGTGCGCGCGAGGATGCCGATCTCGTCCGAGGCGTGGACGCGCGTGCGGTGTGCGCGATCGCCGGAGCGGATGATGTCGACGTCGTCCACGAGCAGCAGGATGGGCCGCGCGAGCCAGCGTCCGGTGACGTAGGCCGTAACGGCGAGCAGCGCCAGCACCGCGCCCGTGCCCCAGACGATCTGGCGCCACAGGCCGCGCAGGCCGTTCTCCACCCGGGCGGTCGAGAGGAACACGCGTGCGCGGTGCGTGACGGCGCCCTGTCGGTCGCGGATCGGCCAGGAAAAGGAGCGCGCCTCGGCGCCGCTCGAGAACGCGCCGTCCGCAATCTCCGCCCCGGACTCGAGGGACTCGCCGTTCTTCAGGAGCGCGTGCTGCCTCGGCTCGGAGCGCAGGGAGAAGGCGCCGGCCTGCGGGTTGGCCTGGATGACGCACCGCAGGCTGCTTTCCTCGACGATGTACGCGTCCACGATCTCGGTGGGAAGCGACCGGCCCATGGGTTCGAACGCGATCAAGGCCCGCAGGCGCTGCTCGTTGTGGTTGCGCGTCTTCTCGAAATTCGCGCGGAACGCGGCCTCCTGCGCGCGCATGCGCTCCCGCGTCTCCGGGTCCTCGATCCTGGGGATGCGCTCGCTGCCGTGCGCTGCCGTGGCGCCCTCCTCCTCCGCCGCGAAGTCGAGGCCGTACTTCAGCTTCAGGTACACGGAGTAGTCCGGCGCCGCGGCGGCCACGCGTTCGACCGCCTCCTTGAGCGTGCCGTGGGCGGCGTCCCACCATGCGACGCCCGGCAGCGCCAGGGTCCTGGCCAGCTGGATGCCGCAGTCGTCCACGCCTTGGTAGAGCGTCCTCTTGGCCGAGCGGTAGAGCGCGAGGTCGAGGACGAAGAGAGGAACGGCGGCGGCCGGCACGAGCGCGAGCACGAGCTTCATTGCGAGGCTCAAGCCCGCCGTGGCGTGGGAGTGCCGTACGTTCAGAGCAGACGTGCTTCGGTTCTTCATGGCAAGCCTCCCGCGCGAGGACGGCGCGCCGATCATCCGGACGCGGCCGCCCGCAGCGCCTGCGCCCGGGAGACATGCAACCCCCGTGCCGCGCGTTCCTTTGCGCACGCCGGCACGCGCATTGCGCAGTGCAACAGCAGAACGCGAGGACGTCGCCATGGAACCCATGGTCTCTTGCTGCACGATCCGCGAGTTCACGGAAGAGCAGATTCCCGCGGAGACACTGCTTCTCCTCGTAGCCGCGGCCATGGCCGCGCCCTCGGCCGGCGACGAGAGGCCCTGGCATTTCGTGATCATCCGCAGTCCGGCGCAGCGGGAGCGCATCCTGGACGTCCTTCCGGAGGCGGAGATGCTGGCGCGGGCGCCGGCGGCGATCCTCTCCTGCGGAGACCTGACCCTGCAGAAGCACGTCGGCTTCTGGGAGCAGGCCTGCGCCGCGGCGACCGAGAACATCCTGATCGAGGCGGAGAGGCTCGGCCTGGGCGCGATCTGGCAGGGGATCCACCCCCTCCAGGGGCGGGTCAGGCGCATGCGCGCCATGCTCCACATCCCGCCGCACGTCGTCCCCTTCGCGCTGGTCGTGCTCGGCCGCCCGGCGCAGGCGAGACAGCCCCAGAACCGCTTCGATCCCGCGCGCGTGCATTACGACGCGTGGCAAGGACGCGACGCGCCGGACACGGAAGGGAGGCCCCAATGGACGCCATGACCGCCGCGCGGCGAAGCGCGAGCGCGGCAGCCGCATCCCGGCACCGCGTGTACCTGGTGAGCGAGTCGAGCTGCTGCCTGCTCGAGCACTTCTTCGTCATGTTCAAGACCCAGTTTCCGGCAGCCACGTTCGCGGTCGAATCGGCCCCCTTCACCACGACGAAGGACAAGATCCTGAGCGTGCTCGAAGGCATCAAGGAGGGCCTCGTGTGCTACTGGTTCGGGAACGTCGACCTGAAGGCCCTCTTCCTGACCGAGTGCGAGCGCCGCAAGCTGCCCGCGTGGGACATCTTCGGGCCGACGCTCGAGTTCCTGCAGGCGGCCACGGGCACGCGCGCCAACTGGAGCGCGAGCGCCCTGCACGCCACGAACTCGGAGTACTACAGCCGCATGCTGGCGCTGGAGTTCTCGCTGCAGCACGACGACAGCCGCAGGATCGAGACGCTCTCCGAGGCCGAGATCGTCATCGCCGGCGTGAGCCGCGTCTCCAAGAGCCCGAACGCGCTCTACCTGGCCTATCGCGGCTTCAAGGTCGCGAACGTCACCATCGTGCCCGAGCAGGGGCTGCCGCCCGAGCTCGAGCGCCACGAGAAGCAGAACGTCGTGGTGCTGACGGTCGAGGCCCGCCGCCTGGCGGAGAGCCGCGCGCGCCGCTTTCGGGAGTGGAACATGGGCGAGATGAACTACTGGGACCCGCGCGAGGTCAGCCGCGAGGTGCAGGCCGCCCGGCGGCTGTACGATGAGCGCAGCTGGCCGGTCATCGACGTGACCGAGCGCGCCGTCGAGGAGACGGGCGCGTTGATCCTGAAGGCGCTGGGGCTGCGGCTCAAGGTGTTCGAGAACTGAAATGGAGCGCGACAAGATCAAGGAGCTGGAGGAGAGGCGGGCGCGGCTCTACCTCGGCGGCGGCGAGGAGCGCATCGCCAAGCAGCACGCGGCGGGCAAGCTCACGGCGCGGGAGCGGCTCGCCTTGCTGTTCGATCCCGACACGTTCCTCGAGAGCCACCTGTTCGCGCGCCACCGCTGCGCCGATTTCGACATGGCCGGCAAGGAGCTGGCGGCCGAGGGCGTGGTGACCGGCTGCGGCGCCGTGGACGGCCGCATCGTCTACGCCGCGAGCCAGGACTTCACCGTTGCCGGCGGAACGGTCGGCGAGGCGAACGCGCGCAAGGTGTGCGAGCTGCAGAACGCGGCCCTGAAGACCGGCCACCCGCTGGTCTTCATCAACGACAGCGGCGGCGCGCGCATCCAGGAGGGCGTGGACGCGCTCTCCGGCTACGGCCAGATCTTCTATCGCAACGTCCTCCTCTCCGGCGTCGTGCCGCAGATCAGCGTCATCGCCGGGCCGTGCGCCGGCGGCGCGGCCTACTCGCCGGCCCTGACCGACTTCATCATCCAGGTGCGGCACGCGGGCCAGCTCTACATCACCGGCCCGCGCGTCATCAAGGAAGTGACCGGCGAGGAGGTGACGGCGGAACAGCTCGGCGGCGTCGAGAGCCAGGCGCACTACGCGGGCGTGGTGCACTTCGTGGCCGAGGACGGCGGCGCGGCGCTCGCCCTGGCGCGGCGGCTGCTCTCCTTCCTGCCGAGCAACAACACCGAGGAGGCGCCGGTCGATCCCGAGCAGGAGGCGGCGCCGGTCCAGCCGGACGGTGCGCTCGACGAGATCGTGCCCGAGGACGCGCGCCAGCCCTACGACATGCTCGAAGTGGTGCGCAGGCTGGTCGACCGCGGCGACTTCCTCGAGGTGCAGGAGGCCTTCGCCGCGAACATCATCATCGGCTTCGGCCGCATGGCGGGCCGGACGGTCGGCGTGGTCGCCAACCAGCCGCTGGTGCGCGCCGGTACCCTCGACATCGACTCCTCGGACAAGGCGGCGCGCTTCATCCGCTTCTGCAACGCCTTCAGCATCCCTCTCATCACGCTCGTCGACGTGCCGGGCTTCCTGCCCGGCGTGAACCAGGAGTACGGCGGCATCATCCGCCACGGGGCCAAGATGCTCTTTGCCTACGCCGCCTCGACGGTTCCCAAGCTGACCGTAGTGGTGCACAAGGCATACGTCGGCGCCTTCCTGGCCATGTGCTCCAAGGACATGGGCGCGGACCGCGTCTACGCCTGGCCGTCCGCGGAGATCGCGGTGATGGGCGCGGAGGGCGCGGTCAACGTGCTCTACCGTCGCGAGATCGAGGCCGCGGCGGACCAGGCCGCGGAGCGCCAGCGGCGCGTCCTGGAGTACAAGGCGGCCTTCGCCAATCCGTACGTCGCCGCCGCGCGCGGCTACCTCGACGACGTGATCCGCCCGGCCGAGACGCGCCCCTGCCTGATCGCCAACCTCGAGGTGCTGCAGAGCAAGCGCGAGCTGCGGCCGCAGAAGACGCACGGCCTGATCCCGCTGTGAGCGCACGGAGGACGCGGTGACGGAAGGCGTGCTGCACAACCTTCTCGAGGGACTTCTGCTTTCGGGCGTAGGCATGGTGATCGTGTTCGCCGTGCTCGCGCTGCTCACCGGGATCATCGCGGCGGTCCGCCGGCTGGATGGCCGCTGGCAGGAGCGCGAGCGTGACGCGGAGGCCGGCGCGCTGCAGCGGGACGCGGGCATCGACTCGATCACTCTGATCCTCATCGCGGCCGCGGCGGCCACGGTCATCGGCGGGCGCCATCACGTCCGGCGCATCCGCAGGGTGCGGGCTGTCCACGACGGCGGCTCGTGGTCAGAGCAGGGGAGGATCGTTCTGCAGGGATCGCACGCGATCGCGCGCCGGCCCGCGCGGCCGGAGCGCGCGCGCGGGCGCTGGTTCGGCGGCAGGCGCGGCGAGCGCAGGTAGGTGTAGCGATGAAGCTCAGGATCACGGTGCACGGCGTCGCCTACGAGGTCGAGGTCGAGGTGCTCGACCCGGGCGAGGGCTTCCTGGGGGCAGGGCCGCTGCCGCCGCTGCGCATGCCCGAGGCGCCGGCGCCGCCGCATGGCGCGGCCGGCGCGGCGAGCGCGCACGCGGGGCGGGAGGCGGCGCCCGTCGCGTCCGTCGCACCGGGAGCGGTCAGCGCGCCCATCGCCGGCACGGTCCTGGAGGTGAAGTGCCGCGCGGGGGACGCCATCGAGAAGGGACAGATCCTCGTGGTCGTGGAGGCGATGAAGATGGAGACATCGATCGCGGCTCCGGTCGGCGGCAGGGTGAAGAAGGTGTTGGTCGCAGTGGGCGACAACGTCCGCGAGGGACAGGCCATGGTGGAGCTGGAGTGATCCAGCGCCGCGCGGCGCGAAGGCCTCATGCAGATCCTGATCGACTTCCTCCAATCCGGCGCGCTGGGCAACACGTCATGGGGCAATGTCCTCATGCTGGCGATCGGCTGCGCGTTCATCTGGTTGGCGGTGACCAAGAACTATGAACCGCTGCTGCTCGTGCCCATCGGCTTCGGCATCCTGGTCGGCAACATCCCCTTCAGCGAAGGGATGAACATCGGCGTGTACGAGGAGGGGAGCGTGCTCTCCATCCTCTACCAGGGCGTGCGGCAGGGTTACTACCCGCCGCTCATCTTCCTGGGCATCGGGGCGATGCTCGACTTCTCGGCCATGCTCTCCCGGCCGAGCCTCATCCTCCTCGGGGCGGCAGCCCAGGCCGGGATCTTCCTCACCTTCCTGGGCGCTCTCGCCGTGGGATTCGACCTGCCGCGCGCCGCCTCGATCGGCATGATCGGCGGCGCGGATGGCCCCACGGCCATCTTCCTTTCGTCGCAGCTTGCGCCCGAGCACCTCGGCGCCATCGCCATCTCCGCCTACTCCTACATGGCGCTCGTGCCGGTGATCCAGCCGCCCATCATCATGCTGCTCACCACGCGCCGGCAGCGCCTCATCCGCATGAAGCCGTCGGCGCCGGTGAGCAAGCGCCTGAGGATCCTCTTTCCCGTGGTCGCGTTCCTGGCCGCGGCGGCCATCGCGCCCGGCGCGATCACCCTGCTCGGGATGCTCTTCTTCGGCAACCTCCTCAAGGAGAGCGGGGTGACCGAGCGCCTGGCGAAGAGCGCGCGCACCGCGCTCATCGACATCGTGACCATACTGCTCGGCTTGACCGTGGGGGCGTCGACCGACGCGGACCGCTTCCTGACGTCCGACTCGGTCCTGATCTTCGGCCTGGGCGCCCTCGCCTTCTGCGTCGCGACCGCGTCGGGCGTGGTCTTCGGCCACGTGATGAACCTCTTCTGCCGCGAGAAGATCAATCCGATCATCGGCGCCGCCGGCGTCTCGGCCGTGCCCGACTCCGCGCGCGTGTGCCAGATGATGGGCGCCCGGGAGGACCCGCAGAACTTCCTCATCATGCATGCCATGGCGCCGAACGTCGCCGGCGTGATTGGCTCGGCGGTTGCTGCGGGGATCTTCCTGGGCACGCTTGGCTGAAACGACAACGCGAAGAGCGAGGAGGCGCGCGCATGAAGCTCATGGAACTACTGACAGCGGAGGCGGCGGGGATCGTCGAGGACGCGCTCACTGCGCTGCAGCGCGCGCACGTCAAGGGATACGAGAAGGCCGGGGCCGCGGTCACCCGCGAGAGGCTCGCACGGCTCTACGAGCTGACCGTCGAGAGCGTCGAGCGGCGCAATCTCACGGCCCTGGCGCGGCACGCGGAGGACGTGGCCCGCGCGCGCCGCGCCGCGGGCTATGACCTGCGCGAGGTGCAGACCGCCTTCAACGTGCTGGAGGAGGTCATCTGGAAGCGGATCCTCGCCAAGGTGGATCCGGCGGAGGTCGCCGAGGCGCTCGGGCTGGTGAGCACGGTCCTCGGCGCGGGCAAGGACCGGCTCGCCTGCGCCTACCTCGGGCAGGCGGCCGGAGCGGGCGCGCCCTCCCTCGACCAGCGGGCGCTTTTCTCCGGCACGGACGGCGCCTGAGAAGGCCGCGCTCTCGGGGCAGGGCGCGGCGCCGCCGGTCGCTGGCCCGCGGAGCGCATCTCGGTCGACATCAAGGAGCGAGACCGGAGGCGAATCGGGGGATTCGTCGAGGATCTCGCGACGCGGAGATCGGCCGAGCGGCGCCGCCGCAGGCAGGATGACTTCTTCGACGGGCGCTAGGCCAGGGGCACGCGGACCTCGACGAGCAGCTCCGCCGGCGGCGTGGAGTTCGGATCGTTCAGGTACTTCTCGATGCCGGGCGCGGCCTTGATCTCGCGTCCACGGGACGGGATCCACTCGCCGCAGAGGCGGGCGTACGTGTCCCCGAGGCGCTCGAACGGTCCCTTGTGGATGGTCACGGCGTAGTCGCCGCCGGCGATGATCTGCGTGCCGATGTCGCCCTCGCCGGCCAACTCGCGATCGACGCTGATGCACGCGTCGTAGCGGATCTTCTCGGGCGGCGTGGTTTCCGGGTCGTCGTGGCAGAGGCCCAGCATCTCGGCGTCCGGCCGGATGAGGCCGCGCGGTCCGGCCCAGGCGCAGAGCCGCCCCCAGGTCGGCCCGACCTCGTGGTAGGGCCCGACGTGGCGCAAGAACACGACCCTCTGCGCCGGCAGGCGTTTGATCACTGCATCCATGTGCTTTCCTCCGGTGTCATGGACGATGAATTGCTCGAGACGGCCGCCGGGCTCGTAGTCGACCTTCGCGGGCGACTTCCAGCGCCCTTGCCAGCCGCGGCTCATGCGGAACTCGGTGGGCGACTGCCCGAACAGGGAGTGGAAGGCGCGCGTGAACGACTCGTGGGTCTCGTAGCCGGCACCCAAGGCGATGGCCGTGACGCTGGACCGGCTGCCGGACAACTGCATGGCGGCGCGCTGCAGGCGCAGCCGCCGCACGTGCTCCATGACGCCCTCGCCCACCATGCCGCGGAAGATGCGGTGGAAGTGGTAGGGGGAGAAGTGCGCCACGCCGGCCAGCTCGTCGAGCGAGATGGGATCGTCCAGGTGGTTCTGGATGTGGAGAAGGACCTTCAGGACCCTCTGCCGGTAGTCATCCAGTGTGTCGGGCTTCATCTGGTTCTCGCCTGCTGCCGCGCCGCATGATTCGACGCAGACGGTAGCCAGCCGTCCCGGACGGTGCTTGACGGTTCTTGCGCATTTTCGCGTGGCCCGCGCGACGTCGCGAAGTCGCCCGCCCGCGGGCCGCGGCAGGCCGCGCCTATTCCGGGCGCGAGGAGTGCAGCACGGTGCGCGGCCTCGCAAAGTCGTGCTCGGCGATCATGCCGGCGATGGCGCGCGCCAGCTTGTCGCCGCCGGTCGCGGACGGTTCGATCGGGTTGGCGTAGTCGGCGGACGAGTCGAACAGGACCCGCAAGTCGAGGACCGGCACGCGGCGGCGCACGGCGGCGCGGACAATGACGTCGTTGAAGGCCGTGAGGGCGATCACGGCCGCTTGCTGGCGGTCCGGGTCGTCGAAGTTGGGATCGTAGATCGTGCATAAGGCCGTTGGCTTGCCGGCCGCCGTGACCGCGTCCAACATGGCGTTGTAGAGCTCGGCGAACGCGGCGCGCACTTCGGCCAATACCAGCAGGGCCTCAGCGACGCGCGCCACGGGCCTCCCCAGCACGCCCTCCGAGCGTAGCGCGTCGTTGCCGCCGACGCTGACGACCAGGTGCGTCGCGTCCGCGGGCAGGCCGCAGAGCTGGTCGCGCACGTCGCTGGCCACGCTGCCGTCCACGGCCAGGAGCGACGCCCTCCAGCCCGCGGGCAGGTGGCCGCGAAGCTGATCGACCACGGCAGGATCGTCGCCTACGTACACGGCGTTGTCGAAGATGGAGTCCCCGAGGAGCACCACGTGGCCGGGACTGGGTTCACCGGCGACGGAGCGACAGGACCAGGCGGCCAGCGCGGCCGCGCTGGCGGCGGACGTCATCATCTGCCTGCGTGTGACGAGCATGCCGTTCACTCCTCGTGACCGAGACCCACGGATCGATCCGCGGCGCGGACGCCGCCCCTGCCGAGCAATGCTACGCAATCAGGTCGAAGTCGCCGGCGAGCACCTGGTCGACGCGGCCGGTGCGCCAGCTGCGGATCGCGTCGCGCACCAGCGGCGAGGGCTCCTCGCGGTAGCGGCGCACGATCTCCACCGGGTCGGGCTCGGCCGCGAGCGCGGCGCGCGCCTGGGCGACGGCGTCCTCCGGCTTCCTCGCCGGCTCGGCCGGCTGGGGATGGACGCGCACGCGCACCTTGTGGCGGACCAGTCCGTGGCTCGCGTCGGGCGCTTCGAGAACGTGCAGGCCGTGCTCCCCTTGGAGGATCGGGAAGGCGGCGAAGCCGGAGACCGCGAGCAGCAGCCGATAACCTCCGGACTGCGGCGGCCCTTCCAGGGTTTCGAGCCGCATGCCGCGTTTCCGCGCCCACTCGCGGTACATGTTGCCGATGCGGGAGGCGAAGTGGTCGGTCGCCGCAACGCCGCTGCCCGCGTCACGGCTCGATTCGACCAGCAGGAACGCGTCCGAGGGCTGGCCCGCCTCCAGGCCTTTCAGCGCGGCATCGATGAGGTAGACCTGCAGCGCCAGCCGGCGCAGGATCGGCGGCGAGGACTGGGCGCGCTGACCCTTGCCGTGCGTGAGCCGGCCGAGCAGCGACTCGGCGGTCTTCATCCCGACCTCGATGCGGTCCATATACTCGGCGAGACCCAGCGTCGCGAAGCGTCCCGGAGACTGCCAGAAGGAAGGCGTGGCCATCGCATCGAGCGCCGCCTGCTTCCGCGTCTTCCACTCCGCGCCAGAGAGAACATCCGCAAGGCGCCGCGCCTCCTGCTCCAGGAAGTCCAGCTCCCGCGGCTCGCCCCGGGCGTCGAGGATGACCCGCTCCAGCCGGAGCGCTTCTCCGTCCGCGACCGCCGCGGCAGGCGGGGCCTCGGCTTCCTCGGGCGCGTCCGGGTCGACGAACACCACGTCGATCTGCTGGCCGTCGCTGCGCACGAACAGGAACTGGTCCCCTTCGGGCAGGCGGTGGTCAACGATGGTCATGGCGAGGGGCGCCAGCAGGTAGCGCTCGATGGCGCGCTTCAGCGGCCGCGCTCCCAGGTCGGTAGTGAACCCCTTATCGAGCAGGAACTCGATGGCCGACTCCTCCCACTCCACGGCCCAGGCGCGGTTCCGAAGGCCGCGGCGCGAGAGGACTTGGTCCAGCTCCTTGTGCAGGATGTCGCGCATGACCGAACGGCGCAGCGGCTGAAACACGACCACGCGATCGATGCGGTTCAGGAATTCCTTGCGGAACTCCCGCTCCAGCGAGCGCCGCACCTCGGACGTGCGTTCGCCGCTGAAGCCGATGCTGCCCGCCTTGGACAGGTCGCCGCCGAAGTTGGACGTCATGATGACGATGGTGTGGCGGAAGTCGGCCACGCCGCCCATGCGGTCGGTGAGGCGCCCGTCGTCGAAGAGCTGCAGGAAGACGTCCCACACCGCGGGATGGGCCTTTTCGAACTCGTCGAGCAGCAGGACCGAGAACGGCTGCTGGCGCACGCGGTCGGCCAGCGCCGAGCGATTGGACAGCTCGTCTCCCTCGCCGAGGATGCGGGAGATGGAGTCGGCGGTCTGGAACTCGCTCATGTCGAGCCGGAGCATGCGGTCAGGCGAACCGAACAGGTACTCGGCCAAGGCTTTCGCCAGCGCGGTCTTGCCCGTGCCGGTGGGGCCGGTGAAGAAGAACACTCCCGCCGGCCGGCTCGGGTCGGTGAGGCCGGCCTTGACCATGGCCACCCGTTCCACCAGGCAGTCGATGGCCTCGGGCTGGCCCAGCACCCGCCTCTCGAAGAAGCCGCGCAGCGCCGTCAGGTCGATCACCTCGCGCTCGTCGAGCATGGCGAGCGGCAGGCCGGTGAGGCGCGAGACGGTCACGAGCAGGTCGTCGGTGGACACAGCGCCGGATGCCCGAGCCCCCGGGCCGCGGCGCGCGGCGAGGGTCAGCTCGAGGAGTTGGAGCAGGTGCCCCGGGGCCCCGTGCTCGCCCAGGTATTGTCGGGCGAGTTAGAGCGCCTCGCGCAAGACCATCTCCGGCGCGGCCTCGCCGCCCCGCGCGGCGAGCCAGCGGCGCGCCAGGTCGAGGGTCTCGTCCTCGGGCAGCGGCTCGAAGACGACGGTCTCGAGGATGCCGCGCAGCCGCGGTTGGGCGAGCAGCAGGCGTTCGTAGGCCGCAGGGTCGGTCTCGCCGGCGACGACGATTTCTCCCTTCTCGATGGCCGGCAAGAGCAGGTCGAGGAGCCCGATGGGGCTGAAGCGGTGGCGCCCGGCCCAGAGCAGTTCATGGAAGCCAGGCACGACCCAGAGGACGCGGCGCGCGCCGGACAGGCAGCGGACGAGCTGCTGCACGCGTCCCTCCAGCTCGCCGACGTACTTCTGGCCGGCGAGGACCTCCGCCGCGCAGGCCTCGAAGGTCACCCAGCCTTGGCGCCGCAAGCCGGCGGCGAGGGCCTTCAACACCGTGGACTTGCCCACTCCCTTCCGCCCGACCACCAGGACGGAGCGCGGATGCTCGCCGGCCAGCGTGCGCGCGAGCATGGCTGCGCGCGCCTGCACGCGGCTGGTCGCGATGACCTCGGCGCCGTCCTGATCGCCAGTCCAGATGCGGCCGATCGAGCCGAGGAAGTCGGTGTCCACGCGTGCGGCGCGCCAGGCCAGCAGCTCCTGGCCCAGCGTGCCTTGCAGCCCCGCCTCCAGCGTCCCGACCATGCGTTCGAGAAGGGCCGCCTTCTCCTCGCCGATTCCGGCCAGGCCGGCGCCGAAGGACGGCGCCTCCCCCCTGCGGACCCGGCTGGCGACGAACTCGCCGAGGAAGCGGAGCGACAAGCGGTTGTCCCAGGAGGCGTCGGCGTGGAGCAGCAGGCGGCCGACCAGCGGCGGCCGGGCCTGCGCCTCGAGGGCGCGCAGGGCGAAGAAGCGCGTCCAGAGAGCGACGGTGTTGATGGTGGAGACGATCGGCTCGAACAGGTCCTCGTCCGCCGCCTTCCGCCGCGACAACGCCTCCATGGCCATGCACGCGATGATCGCGTTGTCGCCGTTGTAGTAGCCGAGCAGGTCCTTGGCCGAGAACCCGGCGCCGCGCAGGATGTCCGCGCCGCGCAGGAAAGCGGAATGCTCCAGGAGGTCGGCCGGCTGAGCGCTGCTGGTGAAGAAGTCGGCGACCTGGTTCGTGCACTTGTACACGGCGGCGAGCCCCCGCGGCTCGGACGCTGCTGCCGGCGCGGCAGCGGGACGGCGTCGCCCCTGCGCGCTAGAAGAGCGGCGGCGCCAGTCGAGGAGCGCCCAGATGATGAGGCCGCCGAGGATGCCGACGACGTATTCCATTCCTCCGGATAGGTTACCAGCCGGCCGCGCCGCCGCACTGGCCAGGCAGCCTCTGGCAGAAGGACCGAGATGATCCGAGCGATGAGCTTCGCCCTCGTCGCAGCGACCGCGTTCGCGCGCCAGGACGCGTTTTCCGTCGACCGCCTGCTGGTCCGGGCGCCCGCGGGCGTCGCCGCCACTCCGGCGATCGCGTTCGCGCCGGACGGGACGCGGGTCGCCTACGTCGGCACGAAGGACGGCAAGAGCGTGCCCGTCGTGGGCGAAGACATCGGCGACGCCTTCGACTTCGTCGATCCGCCCGTGTTCGCGCCGAGCAGCGCGCAGGTCGCCTTCCGCGCCGGCAAGCGCGTTTCCTCGAAGAGCGAGAAGTGGTGGATCCTGCTCGACGGCAAGAAGACCGCGCAGAACGACTGGATCGGCGCGCTGTCGTGGAGTCCGGACGGGAAGCGGCTGGCCTACTGGACGCAGCCGGGCGCGCGTATCGGCGCTGATGGCGCTTATACCGGCGGCGACCTGGTGCTCGTGATCGACGGCAAGAAAGGCGCGAAGTGGGCGGACGCGGACGCGCTCAGTCCGCCAGTGTGGAGCGCGGACTCCAAGGTCGTCGCCTCGACGGCGATGAAGGGCGGCGAGTGGCACGTGCTGCTCGACGACAAGAGCGTGGCCAAAGGCGTCTGCCTCAAGGAAGTGACGCTCTCGGCGAACGGCAAGCGCTACGCGTTCTCGCGCCTGCGTCTGCCCGCCCGGAGCGCATCCGGGCCTGGCGCGCCGCCGCCGGTGATGACCTGGGAGGTCGTCGGCCTCGGCGGGACGCTGGGCGCGCGCTACGAGTCCGCTGGAACGCCGGCGATTTCACCGAACGGCGCCAAGGTCGCCTTCAAGGCCGCGCAGGGCGGCAAGGTCGGCCTCGCCGTGGACGACGAGCCGGCCCGGCTCGAGTGGGACTTCGTCTCGGGCGCCTCTTGGTCGAACGACGGCAAGCACCTGGCCTGCGCCGTGGCGACGGGCTGCACGGTCGATCCGACCTGGCTCGTCACCAGCGAGGGCGACTGGTCGGTGAAGGGCGGAGAATGGCGGCTCTTGGTCGACGGCGAGCCTCGCGGCGAGCCCTACGACGAGCTGCGCGATCTCACCTTCAGCGACGACGGCCAGCTTCTCGCCTGTCGCGCGCGCAAGGAAGGCAAGTGGCGCATCGTCTGCGGCGACCGAGCGAGCGACGCCTTCGACCTGGTCGGCCCGCCGCGCTTCTCGCAAGACGGCCGGCTCGTCGGCTTCGGCGCGCGCCTCGGCGACGAGCTGCTCTGGCGGACGCTGGCGGTGAAGTAGAGCTGCCGCGACGCGCGCCGCCCGGCGACCGCAGGCACTCGAGGTAGAATCGATGCGGCCCCCGCGCTGCGTCGCCAGCGCCCGGACGCGGAGGAGAACATGAAGTCCTCATCGCTCGCGTTCCTGTTCGCTCTCCTGACCTGGTCCTCGGCGCCGGCCGCCACCTGGATCGTGGATGCCTCGGGCGGCGGCGACTTTCTCACCATCCAGGCCGCCATCGATCAGGTGGCGGCCGGGGACGTGCTGCTGGTGGAGGCGGGGATCTACGGCGCCTTTCAGCTCAAGCAGGACCTTTCCATCCTCGGCCGGCCGGGCGGACTCCCCAAGGTGAATGGCACGTCGCTGGTCGAGACCGCGAACGCGCACCTCGCCGGCCTCGAGTTCGTGCTGCTGGAGATCAAGAACTCGAGCGGTCGCATCGTGCTGGACGATTGCGCCGTGAGCGGCCAGGCCTATGGCGCGAGCGGCTGCTGGCACGCCCTGCTCGTCGATTCGTGCAATGAGGTGCATGTCTCGCGCTCGGCGATCGACGGCAAGGACGGCGACTACTACTGCGAGGGGACGGGAGTCGTCATCAATGACTCGCGCGTCACGCTGACGCGCTGCGTCCTGAGCGGCGGCGACGGCTGGGGGGACACGTTCACCGGCTACGACGGCCAGCCGGCGCTCGACGTGCGCGGCTCCTCCGAGGTCCTGATCGCCGGCACGGACTGCTTCGGCGGCGACGGCGGCACGCCGCAGATCTTGTTCGGCGGCCAGGGCGGAGACGGCGCCGAGGCGGCGTGCGTGGGGTGGTCCACGCCGCTGTCCCGGCTCACGATCCGCGGCAACCAGGGGACCGATATCCGCGGCGGCCAGGGCGGGGGCGGCGACTTCGCCGGCGGGGACGCTCTCTGGGCGGTGGGCGGCTACGGCACGCTGGTCATCAGCGGCGTGGCGGCGTGGCCGCAGAGCTACTTCTATGGCCTCAACCTCATCCAGCCGAACCCGGCTCAGTCGTTCATCGAGATGACCGGTGGCGACGGGCCGCTGGCGACCAAGCGCCTCAACCTGTGGGGCCCTCCGGGGAACGTGCTCTGGCTCCTCGCCTCGCTGCAGCCGGCCTGGCTCGCGGTGGGGGGCATCGACGGGCCGTTCCTGCTCGATCCGCCAGCCATTCTGATCGTGGTGCCGATCCCGACCAAGGGGCAGAACCTGTCCGAGAACGTCCTCTTCCAGCTTCCGGCGTCGCTCGTCGGCCTCGAGGACGTCCTGCTCACCTTCCAGGGCTTCGCCACCGGGCTCGGGGCGAACGGCGACTACCTGGCGACCAATCCGGCGCAGTTCCTGGTGCGGCGATAGCCGCGAAGGCGGTGGCGCCCGCGCTGCCACGACTGCTGATGGTTGCGCTACAATCGCCCGGATCATGTCCACCACCATGCGCGGCGACGAGTTCTTTTCCATGCTGGCCTCGCGGCCGCCCTTCTCGCGGATCGATCCCGCGTTGGCCGCGTTCTTCAAGGGCTATCTTGCTCACGAGAAGGCCGTCGACTTCGACGGCCGCACCGTGATCAACAGCCACTTCCCTCCCTACCCGAGCCGCGCCTTCGACACGTTCACCGAGCACTTCTTCGACTTTGGAGTTTCTGGACCGACTCGCCGGCTCTTCTCGGTCACGCTGGCCGTCACCAACCGCTGCCGCTTCCGCTGCTGGCACTGCTACAACTCCGGGCGCAGCCAGAAGGACCTTCCCCTCGAGACGCTGCGCGGCGTGGCCGCCGAGCTGCAGAGCCTCGGCGCCGTGTGCATCACCCTCACCGGCGGCGAGCCCCTGCTGCGCGACGACCTCGAGGACATCGTCGGGGCCTTCGACGACCGCTCGTGCCTCGTCCTCAACACCACGGGCGACGGCCTGACGCCGGAGCGCGCCCGGGCTTTGCGAGAGCGCGGGCTCTTCGGCGCGGGCGTGAGCCTCGACTCGGACGACGGGGCGGAGCACGACCGGCTGCGCGGGCGGCCCGGGGCGTTCCGCGCGGCCCTCGAGGCCCTCCGCGCCGCCGGCGCCGCGGGCCTCTATCCCTACGTGATTGCCGTGGCCACGCGCGAGTTCCTCGAGCCCGGCCGCTTCCAGCGCTTCCAGCGCTTCGTCGAGGAGGCCGGCGCGCTCGAGATCCACCTGCTCGAACCGACCGCCACCGGCCGCCTCGCCGGGCGGTCCGACGTCGTCCTCTCGGACGCCGAGCGCGAGCTGCTCCTGCGCTATCAGCGCGAGGCCGCGGCGCAGGACGGCGGGCCGGTCGTGTCCTCGTTCGCGTACCTCGAATCGGACGGCGCGTTCGGCTGCGGCGCCGGGCTCACGCACCTCTACATCGACGGGAGCGGCGAGGTCTGCCCGTGCAACCTCGTCCCGCTCTCTTTCGGCAACGCGGGACAAGAGGGCCTGCGCGCCGCGCTCGACCGCATGGGCCGGATCTTCCACCACCCGCGCCCCGGCTGCATCGGGAGGCTCCTCGCCGGGCACATCCCGCCGGGAGCGGTCCCGGCGCCGCCCGACCTGTCGGCGGCCGCCTGCGCGCGCTGCCTGCCGCGCGAGCATGCCCTGCCGGAGTTCTTCCGGGTGCGGGAGGAGGCCGCGGCGCGGCGCGGGGTGGGGGCCGCGGAGCTGCGCGAGGCCTACGATCGGGTGCACGAGGACTACGACGCGTTCTGGCTGTCCGAGGCAGCCGGGCCGGTGGACGATCTCGTGGACCGGCTGGCGCCGTGCGGGGATCTGCGCGTGCTCGAGGCAGGATGCGGCACGGGCTACGGCACCTCGCGGCTCGCCGCGCGCCTCGGCCCCGGGACCGAGTACCTCGCCGTGGACCTGTCGAGCGGGATGATCGAGGAGGCGCGGCGGCGGCTCGAGGCAATGGACCTCCGCGGCGTGCGCTTCGAGACAGGGGACGCTCTCGAGGCCATGCGGCACGCACGCTCGCTCGACCTCGTGTTCACGAGCTGGGTGCTCGGCTACATCGAGTTGAAGCCCTTCTTCGAGGCCGTGGCGACAGCACTCGCGCCGGGAGGGCAGCTCGCCTTCGTGGTCCACCGTGAGTTCTCCCCGCGCGAGCCCCTCGAGATCTTCTCGCGGC
>JACQZJ010000082.1:51175-70058 GCA_016213895.1 Planctomycetota bacterium
GCGGCTCGTGGCAGAGGATCCGACGGTGCAGGTGAAGCGCGTGGATTTCGACTTCCCGCGCGACGCGGCGCACGCGCGGGCGGCGCTCGAGGCGGCGGGGCTGGAAGTGCGCGACCTCTGGGAAGGGGCGATCACCTTCCGCTGCGCTTCGCCCGCGGCGGTCCTGGAGCACCTGCTCAAGTCCGGCGCGGGCACGGCCTACTACGACGCGCTCGACCCGGCGCGGCGGCCCGAGCTGGAGCGGCGCTTCCTCGAGGAGCTGGCCGCGCGCCACCCGGGAGCGCGCGAGATCCCGGTCATCCACGACTACGTGGCGTGCGTCGCGCGCCGGCCGGGCGGCAAGCGCACGACCTGACCGCCGCTCTGTCGGAGCCCGAACGTCACGCCCGGCTCGCGTTGCTGTCAGGCCTACTCCACGCTGATGAGCACGGCGCCGGTGTTGCGGAAACCCGCAGGAGCCGCCGCGTCCGGGACGAAGCCCTGTACCGCGAGCGTGCCGAGGGCCGTGCCCATGGGCAGCTTGGCGCCCATACTGAAGGCGCCGAAGAAGTTCGTGGCCACCCAGAGGGGCGCGTGTGGCGGGGCCACGAGCAGCGCGCACCCTCCGCCCATGGGCAGGGAAGTGGTCGTGGGCCCGAGCAGGAACAGCACCGGTGTCTGCTGGGGGGCGCCGGCGTAGTACACCAGGGACACCGCGCCTCCGGGCACGGCGCAGCCCGTGATCTGCAGCATCGGCACGGTAGGCGCGGATCCGGCGCAGCCCTGGCCGACGGTTGTGATCGTGCCGCAGTCCGTGGAGATCACCTTGGCAAAGGACGTCGGCGTGCTCCAAGGCGAGCCGACGATGATCTCTGGGATTCCGTCGCCGTTCACGTCGTCTGCGTCGCTGAGGCTGTAGCCGAAGGAGTATCCTTCTGCTTCCGCGCTGACCCGGAACAGCTCACTACCGTCGATTCCTGAGCGGACTACGATCCCAAAGTACGGCGGAATCTGAAGAAGGATGTCTGAGAAGCCGTCCCGATCGATGTCACCCGCTCCAGAAACTCCTTTGCTGCCCTCAGCCAGGGCGCCAACACCGCCAAACGAGTGGATGATCGCGCCGTCCTTGCCCGAGTACACATTGGCGTATCCGAGGTTGCTGCTGTTGTGGCCGCCAACAACGAGGTCAGCGTATCCATCGGCGTTCACATCGCCGGCATCACTGACCCCGGAGCCGAGATACCCGTTCACGGGGCCAAGGAATCGGTACAGCGACGCACCGTCCTTTCCGGAGAAGACCTCCGCGCTGCCGGCATTGTTTCCGCCGCTACCGTCGATCGGCGCGCCAACGATGACATCCGGGAAGCCGTCGCTATTGACGTCGCCCGCGGCGCTGACAGATGTGCCGAAATGGTCTCCGGAGCCGTGTCCATTGAACGTGTAGAGCAGCTGAGCGAGACGCCGAACATGTCGTTGAAGGAGGTAGCGAACCATGTGTGCAGCGTCGCCCCGGTGCTCCCGGAGAGAAGGCGCGCATAGCCTGGGTTGGTGCACGGTGCGGTGGCCAAGACGTCGGCGAAGCCATCGCCATTTGCGTCCCCAACGTCACTCACGGACCAGCCGAACCCGTTGCCGGCTGTGTCTCCAGGGAAGAAGAAGAGAGGAGCACCGTCGTAGCCGGAGAAGACCGTGACCAGACCAGAGTCCACACCCGAGACGTCCGTAGCCGGCGCCCCACCGGCGAGATCCGGGTACCCGTCCCCGTTGACGTCCCCCGCGCCGCTGACGGAATATCCGAGGGCTCCTTCCAGCCCCGGGACCGGCGTGAGGATGTGGAGGTCTGCCTGCCCTGCGGCGGGATCCGCGAATCCCAGCGCAGCGGCCGCGGCCACGAGATGGAACGTGACCCAGTTCATAGCTGATCTCCCTCCGCCGGCCAACACGGCCAGCCGAGGGGACCTTCCCGCGGTGGCCGGCTTGGATATGTGCTTTGAATCGCGGCTTGGACTTCGGCCAGTTGTTCGCTGTTGCCTCCTGCCTCACGGGCTCAGCAGCTTCAGCACGAACGCGTCGAAGGGCTCGTCCGAAGTGCCGAGGCCCACTGGCCATTCAGGATTCCATGTGGCAGTCGTGAACTGGTAGCCGCCCCGGTTGGTGGTCTGATAGCCCGGCAGCCCAGGAAGCTCCGTGTGGAGGTTCGCGTAGAAGTCCTGGCCGGCGCTCATGCCGGCGATGTAGTAGCCGCTCGGGTCCTTCGCCAGGCCGTAGGCTTCGTCCGTGGCGTCGCCGCCCAAGTAGGTCGAGTAGACGAGGCCGTTGGACTGGAACCTGCAAAAGAAGATGTCCTGGCCCGCGCAGCCGGGCGCCAGAGGGTCGGAGACGAGCGCGTCGGGCGTGGTCGGGAAGTAGGGCTGGTAGCTGCCGCCTTGGCCCCATGAGTACGTCAGGCCGACGCAGTACAAGCCTCTGCCGGTGCCATGGGTGTCGATGGCCGTGCCCTGGTCCTGCCCCTTGCCGCCCAGGTAGGTCGAGAAGGACACACTCGGGGTGGCGTAGGGCCGGAAGCGAGCGATGAACGCATCGCTGTCCCCGCCGTTGCTGCCTTGGTAGGGGTTCACCATGGTCAGGTTCGTGGAGTAGGTCCTGCCGGTGAGGGCCAGGCCGTCGCTGTGCGCCGCCAGGTCGAAGCCGATGTCCTGGTTGCTTCCGCCGTAGCAGGAGCCGTACACGTGGGCGGTTGCGGTCGCGTTCAGGCCGATGACGAAGGCGTTGACGTTCGTGGGGTCGGAATCGTCGATGTGCAGGGCGATGGCGATGCACTCGGTGCCTGGGTTGCTCATGTAGTGGTTGGCTGCGCGGACGAACGTGGAGTAGACGAGCGTGGTGCCGTCGGGACTGACCTTGCTCACGAAGCCGCACCACTACGCCAGGAGTGGTGCGGAATGCGGGGGTGATGGGAGACAAGGAACCCCATCCTGTGTAGCCGCAGACGTAGGCGTTGCCGAGACCGTCGATCTTCAGGTCGGTCGCCGTATCCTCCTCGCCGCTCCCCAGGTAGGAGGAGTAGACGATGCTGGTGCCAGCCGGGTCGAGCTTGAGCACGAAGCCGTCGCCCAGGCCGCCGTAGGTGGGCTGGAAGGGCGTCGCTGGCGGGGGCGCCATCGGAATGTCGCTGGAAGTCGTGAAGCCCGCGACGTAGACGGCGCCCGAAGAGTCCACCTCCACGCCGTAGCCGACGTCCAAGTCGTCGCCGCCGAAGAACGTGGACCAACGCAGGCTCGTGCCCGTGGCGTCCAGCCGTGTGACGAACGCCTCGCAGGTGCCGCCGAAGCTCGGGTCGGCTGGACCGGGCGAAAGCGGCTCAAGCGGGAAGGAGACGCTCGCCGTCCATCCTGTGACCGTTGCGCGGGCAGACAGCACGGCCACGTCCGTGGCCATATCGGCGCCGTAGTCGTCTGAGTGCGGTCCGGGTCCCCCCAGGTACGTGAAGTACGCGGGACCGTAGGGATCGATCACCGGGTCGATGACCAGCCTCGCACCCGGCTCCCGCGCGGGAACCCGGAACCCGAAGAGATCCTCGGACAGGAGCGCGAAAAAGCACTCGATCGTGCGGCACGTTCCATCCGCCAGGATCTCGAACGCCAGCGGCGGATGCTGGCGCAGGACGCCGAGCCGCGTCTGGATCTCGAGGCCCCCGTTTTCGTCGACCTTCAGGCTGCCGGCGCCGCGCACGCGGACCTGGACCAGGGAGGGATCGGCCTCGGGCGCGAGCACGAGGTCGTACTCGATGAGGGCGTCGGGCTTCCTCACCACCACGTCGATGCCTTCGTACAGCCCAGTATACCGCACGCATCCGTACGTGGGCACGCGCGAGGCCCAGCGGGCGGGATCGCGGCCGACGAAGTAGTTGCCGTAGGGCTCGAGCAGGCCCTCGCCTTCGACCTGCACGGCGTCCAGCGCCCCCTCGAAGTTGAACTCGACCGGCACACGGTCCACGCGCATGCCGGGGCTCCCGCGCCCGAGTGCTTGCGAGGCGTCCGAGGGATCCGCGTGGGACCGGAGCAGGTGGAGGAGGAAGCCGTGGTCCAGGAACCCGGCCGACAGCCCGCTGGCGGTGGTCGTGAAGCGCATGCTCTCGTCCTACTGGCCGTCGTTCCGGATGAACCCGAGAGCGAGGGACGGCTGCGCCACGGCGGGGCTCGCGCCGGGTCCCTGAAGGCTGAGGTGCTCGTCGTTGCCGGCGGCGCTCGGAGCGGCCAAGAGCACGAAGCAGAGAGTACTGAACGAAGCGAGGGCGGAGGCTTTCATCCCACGGTCTCCCAAGACAGACTCCTTGTTCGCCGGGGAGCGAGGCCAGGCCGCAGAGCCAGGGGTCTCCTTCCCCGGATCCGCAATTCAGTCAGCCCCAAGGATAGCCGGGCGGGGGGTCATGAGGAAAACAGGAGTTTTGTGCCACAAGCCGCGAGGATCTGCGCACCGCTCGAAGACCCCAAGCAGCCTTGATGAGAGCCGCGAGTGCTGCATCGGATGCGACAAGGACGGCAGCAGGGGATTCCCCACTCCCGACTTCCGACTTCAAACTCCGAACTCGCGGCGGCGCCGCCGCGATGACAGATCATCGCCCATCCGTTCGGGACACTACCTCGGGGTCGCCGGACAGCAGGGCCTCCGCTGGGAGAAGCCTCCACCGGCCACGAGCGTGCGGAGGCTCGTCGCGGTCGGCGCTTTACCGCCGCAAGATGCGTGGAGTCACGCGCCGCGCGGCCCGCGTTCCCCGCGCGAGATGACCACGGCGGCCGCCAGGTCGCCGCTGACGTTCACGACCGTGCGGCACATGTCGAGCAGGCGGTCGACGCCGAGCACGAGGCCGATGCCCTCGACCGGCACGCCGGCCATCCCGAGAATGGCGACGAGGATGGGGATCGAGCCGGCCGGCACGCCGGCCGTGCCGATGCCGCCGAGCACGGCCAGGCCGACCACGGCGAGCTGCTGCCCGGTCGTGAGGTCGACGCCGTAGACCTGCGCCAGGAAGAGCACCGTGACTCCTTCGTAGAGCGCCGTGCCGTTCTGGTTGGCAGTGGCGCCGATCGTCAGCACGAAGCGGCTGACGTGCGCCGGGAGCCTCAGCTTCTCCTCGGCGACCTGCAGTGCGGTCGGCAGGGTGGCGTTGCTCGACGCCGTGGAGAAGGCCGTGATCATCGCCTCCTGGATGCCGCGGAAGAAGCGCCAGGGGCTCGTGCCGCCCAGCAGGCGCACGGAGAGCGAGTACACGACCACCTGGTGCAGCAGGAGGGCGGAGAGCACGACGAGCACGAAGCCGCCGAGCTGGATCAGCAGCTCGAAGCCGAGCTTGGCGGTGAGCGTGAAGATGAGGGCGCCCACGCCGATGGGCGCAAAGGCGATGACCATGCGGATCAGGCGCAGGCCGACGTCGAAGAGGCCTTGCAGCGCTTCTTCCAGGCGGCGCGCCGCGTCCGTGCGCGTGAGCAAGAGCCCGATTCCGATCATCAGCGAAAAGAACATGACCGCGAGCATGTCGCCGGTCGCCGCGGCCCTCACCGGGTTGTCCGGCACGATCTGCAGCAGGAGGTCCACGCCGGTCTTGGGCGCGGGCGCGCTGGTGATGGCCGTGGTCCGTTCCGCCGCCGCGGCGAGGAGCTTCGCGCGCGTCTCGTCGGAAAGGCCGGCGCCGGGCGAGAACACCTTCACCAGCGTCACGCCGAGCGCGACGGCGATGGCTGACACCACGACGGTGTAGGCCAGGGTCTTGAGCCCGACGCGCCCCAGGCTCTTCAGGTCGCCGAGCCCGGCGACGCCGAGCGCGAGCGCGGCGAAGACCAGCGGGATGACGAGCATCAGCAGGAGGCGCAGGAAGAGCGTCCCGGTCATGGAGATGATCGTGTCGAGCGGGAGCAGCAGGTAGTGGTAGGCGAAGTAGCCGGCCGCGTGCGGCGCGCCGTCCGCGGACTGGCGCTCGACCCAGGCGCGCACGCCGTCCAGCTCGCCAAGCCAGTGGACCAGGATCCCGGCCGCCGCGCCGAGCACGAGGCCGATAAGGACTGCGTTGTGGGACGGGCCGCTGTTCTTCATGCGCCAGATCGTCCCGGCCGCGCTCCGCGAGACGCGCCGCATCGGGCCAGGTCGAGCGCCAAGTAGAGCAAACCGCGCCTGCCGGCGAAAGGCGCGACGCGCCTGAACCGATTGCCGCGCGCTCCGTTCCTGAAATCACGGAACGGGCCGCGGGAATCCCGGCCCAGCGAATGGAGGCCGACATGAACTCCCGGCACGAGCACTCGCACGGCGCAACGACCACTTTCGAAGAGGAGCTGCGCGAGCACCTGCGGCGGGCCCCCTGGCTCCTGCTCTCGCTCGCCGTCCACGGCGTGATCCTGTTCGTCTTCGCCCAGTTCTCCTGGTTGGTGGACGCGGGCGAGGAGCCGAGCACGCAGCGCCTGGTCATGGAGGCCTGGCGCCCGATCGACCCGATCGAGCCGCCGGACCAGGAGGCGCCGGAGGTGCGCGAGGAGACGGTCATCGAAGCGCCCGAGAAACCGCTTGAGGAGCCGATCGTCAGCGAGGACCTGACGGAAGAGAAGCCGGACGACGGCAGGGACGAAGTCGACTGGCTGGTGCAATCACCGTTCAACGACACGGGCGGACGCAACATCCTCGGCGTGGACGTCGGCGGACCGGGCCTGGGCGGCGACAAACGCAGCAGCCGCGGCACGGGCAAGGGCGGCCACCAGGCGACCCAGCGCGCGGTGGAGGCGGGCCTCAACTGGCTCAGCCGCCACCAGGACGCGGGCGGCTTCTGGTCATGCGCGCGCTTCTCCGACATGTGCCGCACGAACGCCTGCGACGGCGCGGGCGATCCCGTGTACGACGTCGGCGTGACCGGTCTGGCGCTCTTGGCGTTTCTCGGCGCCGGGCACACGCCGAGCCGCGGCGCGAAGAGCGACGTGGTGCGCAGCGGCCTGAAGTACCTGGTGAGCGTCCAGGATCCGGAGAGCGGCTGCTGCGGCGCGGTCAACAGCCACCAGCAGTTCCTCTATGACCACGCCGTGGCGACCTTGGCGCTGTGCGAGGGCTACGGCCTCTCCTCCTGGCCGATGCTGCGCGAGCCGGCGCAGCGCGGCGTGGACTTCATCCAGGCGGCGCGCAATCCCTACCAGGCGTGGCGCTATGCCTTCCCGCCGGACGGCGGCAATGACCTGTCGGTCACGGGGTGGATGGTGATGGCGCTGAAGTCGGCGCAGGACTTCGGCCTGCGCGTGGAGCCGGCCGCGCTCGACGGCGCGCGCCTGTTCATCGACCAGGTGACCGACGAATCGACCTGGCGCGCCGGCTACCTGGCGCGGGGCAGCTACTCCGCGCGCGAACCGGGCCTGAACGCGCGCTGGCCCGAAACGCAGACCGAGGCCCTGACCGCGGTCGCCATGCTGTGCCGCGTGTTCCTGGGCGAGGATCCGGAGAACAGCCCGGCGCTGCGCGGCGGCGCCGACCTGCTGCTCAAACAGCTGCCGCTTTGGAGCGAGCAGGAGGGCACGATCGACTACTACTACTGGTACTACGGCTCGTACGCCATGTGGCAGATGGGCGGCCGCGACTGGGAGCGCTGGGAGCGCGAGATGATCGAGGCCGTGGTCAAGACGCAGCGGCGCGGCAGCGACGAGGACGGCTCCTGGGATCCGCAATACGACCCCTGGGGCCACCGCGGCGGCCGGGTCTACTCCACGGCGCTCATGACCCTTTGCCTCGAGGTGTTCTACCGCTACAGCCGCGTGCTCGGCGGGCGCTGAGCCGCGTCCGGCGCGCGCGCGGGCCAGCGGCAGTCGTCCGCGCGCGCCTCGATCCTCTGCGGCGCGACCTTCCAGATCTCGTGGCAGTACTCGCGCACGGCGCGGTCGGAGGAGAACTTCCCCATGCGCGCCACGTTCAAGATCGACATGCGCGTCCAGCGCGCGCGGTCGGCGAAGGCGCGGTCCACCTGGCGCTGGCACGCGTCGTACGAGGCGAAGTCGGCGAGCACCAGGTACTCGTCGCGGTTGAGCAGGGAGTCGACGAGCGGCCGGAAGAGGGCGCGGTCTCCGCCCGAGAAGGCGCCGGACGCGATGAGGTCGAGGGCCGCGCGCAGCTGTGCATCCTGCGCGTAGCAGCGCCGCGGGTCGTACCCGTTGGCCTGCTCCTCGCGCACCTGGCGCGCGGTCAGGCCGAAGAGGAAGAAGTTCTCGGCGCCCACCTCCTCGCGGATCTCGACGTTGGCCCCGTCCAGCGTGCCGATGGTGAGCGCGCCGTTCAGGGAGAACTTCATGTTGCCCGTGCCCGAGGCCTCCTTGCCGGCGGTGGAGATCTGCTCGGAGAGGTCGGCCGCCGGGTAGACGCGCTGGGCGTTCTTGACGTTGAGGTCCGGCAGGAACGCGACCCGCAGGCGGCCGGCGACGCGCGCGTCGCCGTTCACCACTGCCGCGACCGAGTTGATCAGCTTGATGATGAGCTTGGCCATGAAATAGCCCGGCGCCGCCTTGCCGCCGAAGATCACGGTGCGCGGCGGGACGTCGAGCGCGGGGTCGTCCCGCAGGCGCAGGTAGAGCGCGACCACGTGCAGCAGGTTCAAGTGCTGGCGCTTGTACTCGTGCAGGCGTTTGACCTGCACGTCGAACAGCGACTCGGGGGAGACGGCGATGCCGGTGCGCGCCAGGATCTGCGCGGCCAGGGCGCGCTTGTTGGCGAGCTTCACGCGGCGCCACTCCTCCTGGAAGGCAGGGTCGTCCGCGAACGGCTCCAGGCGGCGCAGATCTTCCAGGTTCTTGATCCAGCCGGCGCCGATCGTGTCGTTGAGCAGGCGCGCCAGCTCGGGATTGCTGAGAGCCAGGAAGCGGCGCGGCGTCACGCCGTTCGTCTTGCTGCTGAACCTCTCGGGCCACAGCTCGTGGAAGTCGCGCAGCAACTCGCTCTTCAGCAGCTCGGTGTGGAGCTTGGCGACGCCGTTGATGGCGTGGCTGCCGGCGCAGGCGAGGTGCGCCATGCGCACGTGGCGCCCGCCGCCCTCGTCGATGAGCGAGAGCCGCGCGACGCGCTCCCCGTCCCCGGGATAGCGTGAGCGCACCTCCTCCAGGAAGCGCCGGTTGATCTCGTAGACGATCTCGAGGTGCCGGGGGAGGAGGCGGCCGAAGAGAGAGACGGGCCACTTCTCGAGCGCCTCGGGCAGGAGCGTGTGATTGGTGAAGGCGAACGTGCGCGTGGTGATGTCCCAGGCCGGCTCCCAGTCCATGCCGTACTCGTCCACGAGCAGGCGCATGAGCTCCGCCACGGCCACGGCCGGGTGCGTGTCGTTGAGCTGCACGGCGTATTTCTGGGAGAACTCCGCCAGGTCGTCGATGCGCTGGTGGAAGATGCGGATCATGTCCTGCAAGGCGCAGGACACGAAGAAGTACTGCTGCTGCAGGCGCAGCTCCTTGCCGGCCTCGGGCTCGTCGTTCGGGTAGAGGACCTTGGTCAGGTTCTCGGAGACGACTTCCTCGTGCACCGCCCCGTAGTAGTCGCCCACGTTGAAGGCCTGGAAGTCGAAGGACTCGCGCGGCTCCGCCTTCCACAGGCGCAGCAGGTTGGCGTTGCGCACGCCGTAGCCGATCACCATCGTGTCGTAGGCCACGCCCTTGACCACGCGCTCCGGCAGCCAGCGCACGCGATAGCGGCCGCGCTCGTCGCGATAGGCTTCAGTGCGCCCGCCGAACTTGACCTCGTGCGTGATCTCCGGCCGCGCGATCTCCCAGGGATTGCCCAGACGGAGCCACTTGTCGGTGACCTCGACCTGCCAGCCGTCGCGGATCTCCTGGTCGAAGATGCCGAACTCGTAGCGGATGCCGTAGCCGATGGCCGGGATCTCGAGCGTGGCGAGCGAGTCCATGAAGCACGCGGCCAGCCGGCCGAGCCCGCCGTTCCCGAGGCCGGGCTCCTCCTCCTGCTCGATCAGCTCGTCCAGGTCCAGGCCGAGCGGCGCAATGGCCTGGCGCACTTCCTCCAGGATGCCGAGGTTGATCAGGTTGTTCGCGAGGTGCGGGCCGAGGAGGTACTCCGCCGACAGGTAGACGACCGTGCGGCTCTTCCGCTCCAGGTAGGTGCGTGCAGTGTCGATCCAGCGGTCCAGCAGCCGGTCGCGCACGGTGAGCGCGAGGGCCAGGTAGTAGTCGTTCCTGGTGGCGACCGCAGGGAACTTGGCCACGCAGAAGAAGAGGTTGTCCGCGAAGTCCTGCTGGATGGCCGCGACGCTCGTTCCGACGCGCGCGTCCTTGCGCGCCCGCGTGCTCGCGCTGCCGCGCTTCGCTCGGCCCATGCGGCGGCTCTCCTGCCGTGGCGAGGGCGGGGCGCCGGATTGGCGGCCCGCCCCCTGCGGCGAGGCTACCGCGGCCGCGCGCGGCCGGCAAGGCGCGCCCTGAGCGCGCCGAGACGCAGGACGGCGGCGGCGAGCAGCAGGCCGCAGGCGAGCAGCAGCGCGCGATAGCCGAACAGGCCGTCGACCACGCTGCACATCCACGGGCCGAGGGCGAGGCCGAAGGCGAGCGCGGAGAAGGCCATGCCCGTGGTGCCGCCGCGGTGCGCGGCGTCCGACGCGGCGGCGATCAGGGCGAAACCGGCCGGGAAAACCCCAGCCAGGAAGGCGCCGGCGGCGAAGCGTAAGAGGCCGAGCTGGAGCGGCGTGCCGGCGAGGGCCTGCAGCAGCGTGAGGACGGCTCCACAGGCTACGCAGAGGAGCAGGACGCTTCCCGGGCGGCGGCGATCCGCGGCGAGTCCCCAGAAGGGCAGGGAAAGGAGCAAGGCGAGGGGGTAGGCGGTGAAGACCAGCGAGGCGACGTGCGAGGAGGCATCGGACCGCTCTCCCATGAGGCGTTCGACGAAGAGCACGAGCGTGGGGTTGATGGCCGAGATCGACAGGCGCACCAGGAAGAAGGCGAGGAACACGGCGCGCAGGAGGGGGCTGGCGAACACGCCGGCCAGCTCCCGCGCCACGCGGCTCAGCACGGAGTGCATGGCGGCCGCGACGTCCGTGCGGAAAGCGGGCGACGCGCTCGGTTCGAGCGGGGGTTCGGGCACGAGCAGGCGCACGGTCAGCACGGCGGCGAGCGCCAGCGCGGAGCAGGCCCAGAGCATGATCGAGAAGCCGAACTTCGTCGCGACCACTCCGCCGAGCGCCGGACCCACCACCGAGCCGGCGAGGAACGCGGACTGCAGCCAGCTCGATATGCGCCCTTGGATCTCCTTCGGCGCCAGCACCGAGACCAGGGTCAGGCTCGGGGCGCAGAAGCCGGAGAAGAACCCCTGCCCGAAGCGCAAGAAGAGGAGCTGCAGCGGCGAGCGCGCGAAGCCCATGAGGCCGACGAACACGGCGATGCCGAGGAGCGCGCGCAGGATCATCGCGCGCCGCCCGACCTGGTCGCCGAGCGCGCCCCAGATGCCGCCCATGAGCGCAGCCGAGAAGGGCGCGGCGCCGACCACGAACCCGGTCCAGAGCGTGATGACGCGGTCGTCCGTCTCCCCCAGATCCCTCAAGAAGAGCGGGAAGAACGGCAGGATCATCATCATCCCGAGCGCCGTGACGAAGTTGGCGCCCCACAGGACGATCAGGCTGCGCCGCCAGGACATGCGTCGTGTCGCTTCTGCCGCGCTCAGCACAGGCCGGCCACGCGCCACATGACGCCGGGGTCGATGCGCGGCGTCGCGCCGCCGTACTTCCTCATCAGCCGGATCTTCCGGCGGAGCTGCTCGCCGAAGGCCGGGCCGTGCAGAAACGTGGTCTCGCTGCGCGCGGCCACGGCCATGAACTCGGTGCGCCCCTCTTTCCAGAGCCGCAGCAGGTCCCGGGCGTTCTCGATCTCGAGCGCGACCATCTCGCGGAGCGCCGCGCGGCAGGCGGCGCGCTCGCGCCGGTCCTTCGCCGCGAGGAACCCGTGCACGCCGGCGATCCAGGCCGCCACGTTGCGCTGGGTCAGAAACCAGCAGCGCAGCGCGCGTGCGCGGTCGAGCTGGTCAACGAGGGCGCGCCGCGCCGGCCCGTCCTCTGCGCCGGCCCGCTCGCGAGCGGCCGAAAGCCCTTCGAGCGCGCGCTTGAGCAGCGGCAGGGCCTGCCTATCGATGCGCCGCACGGCGCGCTCGGCCGCGCGCGGCGGCATCAGGTCGAAGAGCACGTCGCGCCGCAGGTCGAAGCGGTTGGGATTGTGGTGCGTGCTCAGGATGTGGTCCTCATAGTAGCGCCGCTCTTGCTCCGGGATGCGCTCGATGTCCGGCACCAGCGGGCGGGTGAGGATGCGGTACCACACTCCCCAGGAGAGGTAGAGCGCGTGCGGATGGAAGGCGCGGATGGCGCCGTCGATGAGGCGCCAGGAGCGCACGAGGGCGCGCGCGGACCGCGGCCCCACGAAGCGGCGCGCAACGAGAGCCACGGCCTCGTCCGCCTCATTTGCCGGTGCGTGCGGCAGCCGCGCCGCGCCAGGCGCCGCATCTCGCGGCTTTCCTCGGGCAGGAAGGCGTTGTTGTAGATGGTGAAGGGCGCGATCGCGCAGTCCCGGTAGAGCGGGTGGCCGTATGGCGAAGTCCAGCCGCGGTCGAAGAGGCTCGCGACCTCCACGTCGAGGCCGCGCCCGAGCCCATCGAGCAGCGCGGCGCGCTCGACGGTGAACGGCTCCAGGCGCGTGGTCACGCGAAAGTCCGGGTTGATCTCGGCAGCGCTCTCCTGCAGCAGGCGCAGGAACTCCGCGGCGTTTCGCCCGGCCGCGCGCGCGAACACGTCTGGGTCGGACCATTCGCGCACCAGGAAGGCGCTGCCGTTCGCGCCCACGTAGAGCGAGCGCGTGAACTCGAGGCCGGCGCCGCTGTCGTTGGTCCAGACCGCCAGGCATCCCAGCTCCGGGGCGGCCCGGAGCAGGTTCTGGATCAGCTCGCGGTAGTGGCGCCTGACCAGCGGATGGGACACGGCCAGGTTGTAGCGCGGCGCGAAGCTGCGGAACGGATGATCGACGCGCGCGCCGCGCAGCTCGGGGAAGCGCTGGAGGAGCCGCTCGGGCACGGAACGCGGTTCGAAGCAGGTGATGGCCGGGATCAGGCCGTAGCGCGCCGCCAGGCGGCAGCCGTCCTGCAGGCGCCGCAGGTTCGCCCGCAGGTAGGCCTTGGGGTAGACGCCGCGGTTCAGGAAGGAGTCGACGAACTGGTCGAGCGCCGGGCAGTAGGTGTAGAAGCGGGGATAGACCTCGCCCGGCACGCCCTCCTCCATCCCTTCGGGCGTCGCGAGGGAGTTGACCTCGAGGTGGGTGAAGCCGAAGCGGGCCATCTGCCGCGCGTAGTCCTCGCGGTCGAGATTGCGCACGCCGCGCGCCGCCTGGCTGAAATAGAGGTCCCAGACCGGGCGCTGCCAGGCGAAGGCCGGCTGGACCAGGCCGCGCCGCAGGTCCGGGACGGGCGCCTCGATCGCGCTCTCGGCGAGGTGGCGGAAGAAGGCGTAGAGGTGGCAGGCCTGCGCGGCGGCGAGATGGGCCCGCCCCGCGGAGTCCGCGCCGAAGAGCACCCAGCGTTCGGGCGCCTTCCCTGCCCGCGCGGGCTGCGCGCCGCGCGGCAGGCGGCCGGTCGAGATCACGAGGGTGCGCGCGTCGCGCGGCGCGCGTCCTCCCGCGTTGAGGTCCGCGCGCGCGGCGAACTCCTGCCGGATCTCGCGGGCGATGGTGCGGCACACCTCCGGGGAGCCCGCGGGGAGATGAATGCGCCGCAGCCGGCCGAAAAGCCCCGCCACGCGCTCTCTGCCGGCCATCACGGCTTCTTCCCGGTGCGGATGGTGAAGTCGTTGAAATCGAGCACGCGCGTGGTCTTCCCGTCCGTCAGCTCGATGACTCCCGTGCCCTTCTTGCTTTCCAGGAAGGGGCCGTGGAACAGCCGGTCGGCGGCGAAGGGGGCGGGCGCGCCGTTCAAGCGGCCCAGCTCCTCGCCGAGGCTGCACTCGAGCTGGCGGCCGTCCGGCAGGTCGAAGCGCAGCGTCAGGCCGAGGCCCTCGCCGCCCAGCACGGGCGGGGCGCACTGCAGCACCATGCGCTGGAAGTCGCGCAGGGCCTTCTCGCCGGCCGCGGCCATCTCGGGCGGCGGCGTGATCACGACGATGCCGGTGCCGCCGCCGTCCAGGCGCAGCCGCTCGTGCGCGCCCTCGTCGCGCCAGGTCCCCGGCCGCGTGGCGCGGCAGGCCAGGAAGAAGTCGCCGTCCTGGCCGAACCACCAGCCGCCGGCCTCGGTGCGCGCCAGGCAGCGCGGCCAATGCACGTCGACGTGCGGGTAGGTCCAGGACGGCGGCACGCCGTAGAGAGCGAGCAGCACGTTCTCGTGCTGGAAGACGCGCTCCCAGGGCGAGGCCGAGATCCACTTGTCGGGCGAGGCGTAGGTCGACTTCTGCGCGGCGACGCTGCGCGTCAGGCAGCGCGGCTCCTCGGGGAAGAACATCCCGAGCTCGATGCGGGACACGGAGGGATGCACCGAGAAGAGCGTGGCGTTCGCGGCGCTCCCCAGCCAGGTGACGTCCCAGGTGTGCTGCTGGATGGGCTGCAGGATCCCGCCCTGCAGGCTGCCCAGGCAGAAGCGCGGCGTCATGTAGTCGGTCTTGTAGACCGGCGGATTCAGCTCCGCGCCGAAGCGGATGACGTTGCGCACGCGCTTCACCTCGGTGTGCACGAAGCAGGCGGAGCGCTGATTGGCGATGCCGGCGAACTCCACGGGCGGGGCGTAGCTCGAAAGCAGCGCCGGGATGATCCAACCGTGCGGCTCGGCCGGCGGCTCGGTGCCGCCGGCATACAGATAGTGGTAGACGGCCGCCTGATTGTCGCGCGTCTCGAGCGCGTTCTGGTGCGGCGCGCGGCTGTGCCCGCCGCAGTAGGCGCCGGCCAGCGACTCGCTCAGGTAGTCGGCGAGCAGCAGGTCGAGCATCATGCCGGCGAGCTGGCGCAGCTCCGCCTCGGCGGCGAAGTCGTGGAGCAGGAGCATGGGCGTCACGAACGTGAACATGTAGGTGGGCGAATCGAACTCGCCCTGGCCCTGCGTGGCGGCGAGCCGCGCCCAATGCACCAGCCAGGCGCGCGCCTCGGCGTAGAGGCTCGCGCTGCTCCGCCCCATGTACCAGCGCGCGGCCGGGGTCTCGGGCCAGGTCTGCGCCGCGAGCAGCAGCGCGGTGTAGTGCATGACCCAGTGGTTCTCGGTGTCGCCGCGGTAGATCGGGTGCTCGGTGAGGAGCACGCGCAGGCGCTCGGCGGTCTCGGGCGCGAGACGGTCCCTGGCGTGCAGGTAGAGCCCGATCGCCGGCAGCGAGAAGAACATCGCGTGGGACGGCGCCGCGAGCAGCGCGTCCAGCCACGCCGGACTTTTCGGGCCCGGCTGCGCGGCCCAGGCGGCGAGGATCGCCTGGAAGAGGTCGCGCTCTCCCGGCGCCCGCGCCTTGAGCTGCGCATGGCAGAGCTTGAGCAGCTCCACGCGGCGCTTCTCGAACTCCGCGTCCTTTTGCGGCCGGTGCGCCTCGCGCTCTTCCCCGTGCGCGAGCTCCAGGCTTCCCGGCGCCTCCGGCGGGCCCTGGCGCGGCGCCTGCGCCAGGCGCGCGAAGCGCACCTCGGGGGTGAGCGCGCCTGGCAGGCCGAGGCGCCGCCAGCGCTGGCCGCCATCCCGGCTCTCGAACACGCCGTCGCAGCCGCTGGCGCACAGGTGCTCGTGATCCGCGGGATCGGCCGCGACCGAGAGCACGACGAAGTCTCCGGGCAGCCCCTCTCCGAGCGCGCTCCAGCTCCAGCCGAAGTCGTCGCTGCGGTGCACGGCGCCGGCGCCGCCGGCGAGGAGCGTGCCGCGCAGGCCCTGCGGCCGCTCGACGCAGAAGCAGGAAGGAGGCGAGCCGCTGAGCGGCGCGAAGCTCTTGCCGCCGTCGAAGGAGGCCAGGAGTCCGAGCCCGTCGCTCGTCGCCCACATGCTGCGCGGCGTGTGCGCGTCCTGCAGCACGCGGCGCACGCTCGTCTCCGGCCCGCGCCGCTCCACGCTCTGGCCGCCGTCCTGCGACACGAAGAGGCCGCGCTCGCTCGCGATCCACAGGGTCTCGGGGGCGGCCGCGTCCTGGCGCACGTCGCTGCAGTAGAGGAAGGAGGCGTCGTGCTCGAGGCGCGTCCACGCCTGCTCGGCGAGGACGTCGTCGCAGCGGAACAGCCCGAAGGCCGAAGCGGCGAAGGCGCGGCGCGGGTCGCGCGCGTCGATGCACACGCGCTGCACCTCGGCGAGTTCGATGCCGCCGGTGAGGACCCAGCTCTGGCCGGCGTCCTGGCTGACGAGCACGCCGTTGCCGCACGCCAGGTAGAGCCAGCGGCCGCTCTTGTCGATGGCCACGGACGAGGCGATCACCTCTGGCCAGGCGAGGGGCTGGAAGTCCCTGCTGCCGGCCGCGAGGCGCAGCAGGCCGGAGGGCGGCGACTTCATGCCGACGTTGTGCCCTTGGTGGAAAGAGACCGCGGCGAGCAGGTCGCTCGCGGCGGGCGGCGGCGCAGCGGCGGCCGCCGGGGAGGGAACGGCCGCCGGCCGGATCGGCTCCGCACAGGCGGCGAGCAGCAACAGCAGGCAGGGCAAGGCTCTCTTCAGCATCGCACGATCCTCATTCGATGAAGATGACGCGGCCCGCGTCGCGCGAACGGTAGGCGGCGTCGATCACCTGCATGTCGCAGAGCGCGGATTCGGCGGTGCACTCGAACTCCGCGCCGTCCCTGAGCCAGCGCGCGAAGCGGCCGTGCACCTCGCAGCTCTGTTCGAGTGGAGCGGAGCGTACCTCCAGCTCGGAGCGCGCGTAGACGCGTTCTTCCCCGGCCTCCTCGTAGGCGAAGACCGGGCCATGGTATTGGCTCGCGCCGCGGACCAGCACGCGATCCGCCGCGATGTCGATCATGCCGCGCGTGCCCGCGATCAGGAAGTGCGCGGCGTGCGCCGCGTAGCTGGCCGCGAACTGCGCGGCCGGCCCGTCGGCGAACAGCGCCGAGAGCACGTCGCTCTCGTCGGCGAAGACCGTGTGGCCGCCGGCGCCGAGCATGGCGACACAGGCGATCTCGCGGCCGAGGAGCCAGCGCGCCAGGTTGATGTGGTGCACCGCGAGCTGGATGAACGCACCGCCGCCGACCTTCTCGGGATCGCGGCGCCAGTCGTCCGCGGGCGGCGGAGCGCGCAGGTAGATGTCGTGCGCCGAGAGCGCCTGCACGAGCGCGGGCTCGCCGGGCCAGCCGCCCTGCACCATCTTGCGCACCTGGTGATGGAGCGGCTTGCCGTGCTCGAACATCATCACGCCGAGCGGCAGGCCGGCGCGCCGCGCCCGCGCCACCAGCGCGCGCGCCGCGGCGAGGGTCGGCGCCAGCGGCTTCTGCACCAGGCAGGGCTTGCCGTGCGCGAGCGCCTGCTCCACGTGCTCGGCGTGCAGGTGGTTCGGCGAGTTGACGATGACGAAGTCGACGTCCTCCTGCAGCAGGTCCGCGAAGTCCAGGTGGCGCGCCGCGATGCCGTAGCGCCCGCCGGCGCGCTCCAGCGCTTCCGCGCGCGGGTCCTGGATCGCCGCCACCAGGAAGTCGGGGCTCGCGGCGGCCGCCTGCAGCGTGAGGTCGGCGATGCCGCCGCAGGCCGCGAGAGCCGCGCGCAGCCGCCGCGCTCCGCCTTCGCCGTCCATCGTCAGTCCTCCTCGGGCCAAACGTACCCGACCCGGGCGAGCAGGTCGCGCAGCTCCGCGAGGACCGCGCTCGAACTCTCCCGGGCGGGAAGGTGGTGCGTCTCCACCGCGAAGTGGCCGTCGTAGCCGATCTCCAAGAGCTGGGCGAGGTGCGCCTGCCAGTCGATCTCGCCGGCGGAAAGGGCGCAGCAGCGCGCGTAGCTCTCGCCAGGGTGCAGGCGGCCGTTCTTCACGTGCACGTTGCGCAGGTAGGGGGTGAGGGCCGCCAGAGCGGCCTGGAGCTCCGCGGTCGCGAACTCGTTGCCGTTGGTCGGGTCCCAGTTGACGAAGAGGTTCGGGTGGCCGGCGCGGCGGATGAGCGCGGCGGTGCTCGCGGCGCTCCAGGCGAGGTGCTCGGGCTCGTTCTCCACGAGGAGCGGCAATGCGGCCTGCGCGCAGGCGTCCGCCGCGCGCGCGAGCGCGTCCAAGGCGTGCGCCGGCGGCTCGCCGCCCTGTGGCGCCGCGAAGGCGAAGGCGATCAGGTTCTCGGCGTCGAGCGCCAAGGCCAGGTCGATGGCGCGCGGCAGCACCTCGGTCAGGTGGCGCTCGATCTCGGCGCGGTCGTCTGCGCGGCACTTGAAGAGCCCGGGGCTCATTGCGACCACGAGGGGCTCGCCTGCCCGCGTCCAGGAGAGCAGCCGCTCCTGGTCCGCGGCCGCCACGTCGGGCACGCGCCGGCCGGAGATCGTGCGCAGCTCGACGGCGTGCAGGTCGTGCTCGCGCAGGAAGCTCTCGCACTCGCCGAGGTCCTGCGAGATCTCGTCCGTGACGATGCTGATGCGCTCAAGCATCGCTTCGCTCCAGGAGGATCTCGACGAGCGCGCCGCCGCAAAGCGGCGCCCGGAAGTCGGCGTAGGCGCTCTTCTCGACGCGGCTGTTGGCGAACGGGATCTCGCGGCCGCTGGCGCGGACCGCAGCCGCGGCCGCGCCGCTGGGCAGGAGCACGTGGAAGTCCGCCTGCTCGGCCTCGCCCCACGCCTCGAGGCGCACGCGACCGCCGTCCTGGCGGTAGCCGTAGCCGATGCGCGCGCCCGAGGCCGCGTAGCCGACCTCGACCTCGGCCTCGCTCACGCCCGCGGCGGGCCAGCGCGGCGCAAACGCCGGGCGCTGGAAGGAGCACCACGCGTCGCTGACGCCCGCGAGCCCCTCGATCAGCGCCCAGAGCAT
>JACQZJ010000172.1 GCA_016213895.1 Planctomycetota bacterium
TCGCGATCGGAGGCGCCAGCGCGACTCCCGCTCTCTCTGCCGGCGGCGCGGCGCGGCGCTTGCGCTCGGCACGGCGCCGCTCGTAGCTTGACGACACACGGGGACGCCGCTCGCGCCCCGCGCGCCCTTGGAGCCACGCACATGTCGATCGCCCGCAGTGAAGCCTGGAAGAAACTCGCCGCCCACGCGCGCGTCATGCGGAAGCGCCACCTGCGCGACCTGCTGCCGGACGCGGCGCGCGCCCGCGCCATGTGCGCGGAGCACGACGGCGTCTTCCTCGACTACAGCCGCCAGCTCGCCACGCCAGAGACCCTGCGCCTGCTCGTGGCGCTCGCGCGCAGCGCGCGGCTGGCGGAGAAGATCGAGGGTATGTATGCGGGCGAGTGCATCAACGCGACCGAGGACCGCCCCGTGCTGCACCACGCCCTGCGCGCGGCCGAGGACGAGGTGATCGAGGTGGACGGCGCCGACGTGGTCCGCCAGGTCTATGGGGTGCAGCACGCCGTGCACCGCTTCGTCGAGCGCGTGCGCGACGGCGAGTTCCTGGGGGCGACAGGGCGGCGGCTCACCAACGTGGTGGCGATCGGCATCGGCGGCAGCTATCTCGGCCCGGAGTTCGTGGCCGAGAGCCTCGCTACCGATCCGGAGTGCCGCGCGGCGGCGGCGGGACGCACCCTGCGCTTCCTGGCCAACGTCGACCCGATCGACACGGCGCGCGCTCTCGCCGGCCTGATGCCGGAACGGACGCTCGCCGTGATCGTCAGCAAGACCTTCACCACCGCGGAGACCATGCTGAACGCCCGCGCGGTACGCGCCTGGCTGCAGCGCAGCCTGGGCCAGCAGGCCACGGCGCGGCACATGGTGGCGGTGAGCACGAACGCCGCGGCCGTGGCGCAGTTCGGCCTCGACCCGGACAACATGTTCGGCTTCTGGGACTGGGTCGGCGGCCGCTACAGCGTGTGCAGCGCGGTCGGGCTCGTGCCGCTCGCCCTGCACTACGGCTTCGCCCCGCTGGCACGCTTCCTGGCCGGCGCGCGCAGCATGGACCGGCATTTCTTCAGCGCCGGCTACGCGCGCAATCTGCCGATGCTGCTCGCTTTGTTCGGCGTGTGGAACAGCAGCTTCCTCGGCTTCCCCGCGCGCGCCCTCCTGCCCTACTGCCAGGCGCTCCACCGCTTCGCCGCGCACGTCCAGCAGGTCGACATGGAGTCGAACGGCAAGGGCGTGGCGCTCGACGGCAAGAGGCTGCCCTTTGCCGCCGGCGAGATCGACTTCGGCGAGCCCGGGACGAACGGCCAGCACAGCTTCTACCAGCTGCTGCACCAGGGACGCACGGTGCCGGCCGACTTCATCGGCTTCCGCCGCAGCCAGCAGCCGCTCGAGGTGGAGTCCCATCCGGTCTCGAATCACGACGAGCTGATGGCGAACTTCTTCGCCCAGCCGGACGCGCTCGCTTGCGGGCGTACGGCCGAGGAGTGCGCCGCCGCCGGCATCCCGGCCCGGCTGATCCCGCACAAGGTGTTCCCCGGGAACCGGCCGTCCAACGTGCTGCTCCTGCCGGTGCTCGACCCCTACACCACGGGACAGCTCCTGGCCCTGTACGAGCACCGCACCGCGGTCCAGGGCTTCATCTGGGACGTCAACAGCTTCGACCAGATGGGGGTCGAGCTGGGCAAGACGCTGGCGCTCCGCGTGCGCGAACAGATCGCGCGCTCACGCTCCGACCCGGACGCACGCATCAAGGGCTTCAACCCGGCGACGAGCGCGCTCCTCAAGCGCTACCTCTCCTGAGCGGGCGGGCGCGCGCGGCGCGGGCGCCCGCGGAGCGCCCGCCGGGGATCCGTCAGCCGCTCGCTTCCGGGCCGAAGAAACGCTCGAGCACGATGCGCGCGACCTCCAGCTCCAGGCCAGAGCGGAGAAGGACGCGCGCAGCGATCCCGTCGCGCTCCGCCAGGAGGCCGAGCAGCAGATGCCCCGGGCCGGCCCGTTCCTGGCCCAGGCCTGCCGCCTCCTCGAGCGCGAGATCGATCGCCTTGCGCGCCCCGGGCGCCGGCGGGAACGGCTCCAGTGCCTCGAAAGGCGGGCCCGACTCGCTCGTCGCGGCCACGCTCTCCGCCTCGGCGGCGAGCCGGTGGGGGTCGAGATGCAGGAGCAGCAGGAGGTTCCGGGTCGCGGCGTCGTCGTGGCGCGCCAAGCCGAGCAGCAGGTGCTCGGTGTCGATGCGGTCGTGTCCGAGCCGCTCGGCCTCGTCGCGGGCGAGCGCGAGCACGGCGCACGCGCCCTCGTCGAGCCATTCGCGCAGGTTGTCGAACACGGGCGCGAGCAACGCGGCCGGCCGGCGGCAAAGCGCCGCGCGCGCCTTCTCGAGCGTGACCCCGAGCGCCGCCAGTGCCGCGGCCGCGGCGCCGCCGCCCTCCGCCAGCAGGCCGATGAGCAGGTCCTCCGTGGCGATGCGGGCGCGCCTCAGGCGCACGGCCTCCGCGCGCGTGCCCTCGAGGGCCGCCTTGAGGCGCGGCGAGAGCGGCAGCGCGCGGCCGGCCGCGCGGTGCGCTCCCACGGGCAGGCGCGCCTCCACCTCCGCCCGGCAGCGCCGGCGATCCAGGCCCAGGTCCTCGAGCACGCGCACCGCGCCGGCGTCGCGCGTCCTGAGCAGGGCCAGGAGCACGTGGCCGGTGCCGACCTGCTCGTGGCCGCGCCGCAGCGCCTCCTCCTTGGCCAGCACCATGACGCGGCGCGAGGGATCGGTGAAGCGCTCGAGTCGCAGCCAGCGCGGCGCGCGCGCCGCGAAAGCGAGCAGGGCGAACAGCGCCGCCCCGCCGATCAGCCACCAGACCACGGCCATCAGGGGCTCAACCGCGCGCCGCGGGGCGGCGCGCGCCCGCGCCGCTACCCGTCCTTCTTCTCCTCGTCCCCGCCTCCGTCCTCCTCGGGCTTGGCGCCTTCCTTGGCCGCGCCTTCCTCGGCCGCGCCTTCCTCGGCCTGCTTCTGGGAGAGCTCCGCGGCCTGCTTCGCGGCCTGCTCGATCAGGCCCGCGACGACCTTCCCCGGCAGGACGAACTGACCGCCGCCTCCGCCGCCCATGATGACGCGGAACATGCCGAAGTCGTCCCCCTCCTCCTGCGGCATCCCCGACTCGAGCGTGGTCAGCACGCCGACGACCTGGCCGTCCATGGTGAAGACCGGCAGGCCTTCGCTGTTGATCGAGCCGTCGAGCATGAGGGCCTTGCGCGGCTTCTTGATGCTGCCGCTGACGTTGGCGGTGCGAACGTATGGCGCGTAGTCGAAGCCCTTGTCCAGGCGGTTGACCGCGGCGACCTTGGTCCCCAGCTCGACCGCGGCCGGCTCGCTGAAGTCGACGAGCGCCACGTCGCGCCCCGCGAGATCCTTGACCCTGAGGAAGGCGAGGTTGACCTTCTTGTCCGTGGCGACGATCTCGGCGTCGTACTCCTTCTCCTCGCCCTCGAAGATCACCTTGACCTCCTTGGGAGTGCGCTTCATCTGGAACTGGGCGTCGCTCTCGTCGTCGGAGCGGAACGCGTCGTAGGAGACCAGGATCAGGCCGTCCTTGGCGACGACCACGCCGGCGATCTCCTCGCGCGATTCGCTCGTGCGGCCCTGCCCGCCGAAGTTCATCTCGGTCTTCAACACCACGCGCACGCTCACGATCGCCGGCGCCTTCTGCTCGAGCAGCGCGGGATACGTCTCCGTCGCCTCGGCCGCAGCCCGGCGCGCGCCGCCGAGCAGCGCCAACAGGAGGACCGCCGCACCGAACAACCTGGAACGCTTCATGTCTGGCACCTCTCGTTCTCTCGGACTCACTTCGCCACCTGCACCTTGGACCAGTCCGGCTCGATGAAGACGAAGTGGGTCCTCTGGCCGCGGCGCACGAACATCTGAATGACCTTGGGTCGGTTTGCGAGCACGTCCCGCATGACCTCCTCGAACGTCTTGGTGTCGGCGACCGCGCGGCCGTTGACCGAGATCAGCAGGTCGTTGATGAGCAGGCCGGCGATGTGCGCCCAGCCGCCGCGCGTCGCCTCGGTGACGAGCAGCCCCTCGACCTCCTTGGGCAGCTTGAACTTCACGCGGTCCATGAAGGTCGTCTCGCGCACCGCGAACTCGAACTCCTCCTGCTTCACCGTCTCGACGTCCACGGCGGACGCGGGCGACTCCTCCAGCGCGATGGTGACCTTCACCTCGGCGCCGTCGCGGATCACGCCAAACTCCACCTCGTCGCCGATGCTCATGTCCTCGATGGCGCGGCGCAGGTCCTCGGCGTCCTGCGGCCGGCAGGCGTCAAGCGCCTCGCCGTCCATGGCCACGAGGGCGTCGCCCGGCTTGAGGCCGCCTTCCTGCGCCTTGGTCCAGGGGAACACCTGCGTGACGCGGAAGCCCTTCCTGCCGGGGATGCCCATCGCCTCGGCCACCTTCTCGGTGAGCACCTGCGTCTTGACGCCGAGCCACGCCTTGGGCAGTTCCTTGGCGCCTTGCTGCTCCTCGTCCTCCTTGGGCTCGACCAGCGTGACCTTCTCCTCGTCCTCGCTGCGGTAGGCGACCGCGTACTTGTCCTTCTTGTTGGCCTCGGCGACCACGACCAGGAACTCGGCCACGTCCTTGACCGGCTTGCCGTCCACGGCGGTGATCACGTCGCCCGCGCCGATGCCCGGCTTGGCCTCCTCGAAGGCGTAGCCCGGACGCACGCCCGTGACCAGCACGCCGTCGGCGTCCGGGTACGCCAGCGCGATGGCCATGCGCTCGGTGACGTCCCGCACCGTCAGGCCCATGCCGCGGATCTCGACCTCGTCGGCGAGGTAGCGTTGGAACGGCTCCACTTCCAGCGTCGTCTCCTGCTCCGCGCCGCCGCGGCGATAGACCGCCTTCACCTGCGATCCGGCCGGATACTCGCTGATCCGCTGATAGAGGAGCGGCACCTCGTCGAAGAAGCGCACGTCGGCCGCCTGCCCGTCGAGCGCGAGGAGCACGTCGCCGGCCTGGAGGCCCGCCTTGTCCGCCGCCGAGCCGGGCGTCACGTACGAGACGAGGCTGCCCTTCTTCAGCCCGGCCTTGGCCACCGGCAGGACCGAGAAGCCCATCCAGCCGCGGCGCACCTCGCCGAAGGTGAGCGCCTGGTTGAGGACGTGCTTGATCGTGGCGGAGGGTATGGCGAAGCCGACGCCCGAGCCGCCGCGCGTGTTGATGCCGACCACGTCGCCCTTCAGGTTGACGAGCGGCCCGCCCGAGTTGCCCGGCAGGATGAGGGCGTCGTGCTGGATCCACTGGTTGAAGATGCCGGTGGTCTCGCCGTCCAGGTCGAACTCCTCGATCTCGGTCCCGGTGAAGTCGGTGAACACGCGCTTGGTGTTCGAGATGATGCCGAGGGTCATGGACGAGGACAGGGTCAGGGGATTGCCGACCGCCAGCACGTGGTCGCCCACCTCGAGCTGCGTCGAGTCGCCGATGGTGGCGAAGGGAATCGGCACGGACGCGTCGCCGCGCTTCTCGAGATCGAGCTTGAGCACGCAGAGATCGGTCATGGGATCGCCGGCCACGCGCGTGGCGTCGATCATCTCGCCGCTCGGCAGGGTGCACTTGATGCGCGCCGCCTTGCCCGCGACGTGGAAGTTGGTGACCACGTGTCCGGCGGGGCTGACGATCACGCCCGAGCCCGCGGCCGGGATGCGCTCCGCGCGCCCGCCGCTGTAGTTCTCCTCCACCACCGAGATGTTCACCAGCGCCGGGTAGACCTTCTCCCGGGCGAACTCCACGGCTTCGCGGAACTCGCCGCCGGCGATCTGGGCGCTCGCGCCGCCCGCGGCCGCGAGGCAGAGGGCGAGACATGGGACGATGGACTTCTGCAACACGCGTCGTTCTCCTGCGAATCCGGACCAATCGTGGGACTTCGCAAGGTACGAGGAATCTCGCGGGCTGTCAGCTTGATTCTTCTCGGGAAGGGACCCGCGGCCGAGCGGCCGCGTAGCGCGGGAAGGCTACAGGTCGATCTCGACGCGCGCTCCCCCGTTGACGCGGAACGTGCGCGACGCCTCGCGGCCGTCGCCCGCCGTCCCGGCGGCCTGGTACAGGCCGTCCGCGAGCAGGAAGGCGGCCAGACCTCCGGCGTCCGTCTCCGCGTAGCCCACGTTCACGGGCCGCGCGCCCTCCTCGACGCAGACGTTCACCCTCACCGCGGCTCCGGCCAGCGGCGCGCCGTCCCGCGCGTCCCGCAGCCGGACCTCGACGCGGCTCCCTCTCGCCAGCGCAACCTCGACGCGCGCCCTCTCTCCCGCCGCGAGGAACAGGCGGCGGACGACCGTGCTGTAGCCTTCCGCCCCCACCTTGATCCAGCATTCCCCGGCCGGCGCCGTCACGCGCTGCTCGTCGCACCCGGACGGCGGCTGATGCGCCCGCCAGATCTCGCCGCCAGGAGTGAACTCCGCCACGTAGAGCTTCCAGCGCGGCATTGCGCCCTCGCCGCACAGGACGCGCACCCGGAGGTCCGCTCCGCGCCAGACCACCAGCCGCACCGTGTCGCCCGGCGCGGCGTTCGTGTCCGCCACGCGTTGCACGTTCCAGGGCATGGCGGCTCCCAGACAGTACGAAGTCCCGACGAGACCGGAGATCTCGAACTCGCCGACCTGGTCGGCGGTCACGCGCCGTTCGGGAGACGAGCCCTCCGCCTCCAGGCAGAAGACGTGGGCGCACGGCACGGGCTTCCCGGTCTGGTCCACGACACAGCCCCGGATCGTCCCTCCGCGGCTCAGTCCGATCACGCCGCCGCGACTCTCGACCTCCACGACGCTCACGGCCGCAGCGCAGTAGCCCGGCGCCGACACGCGAAGGTCTCCGCCATGCTCCGGCACCCGGCACTCGAAGGCGCCGCCCTCTCCCGTGACCGCGAACACCCCGCTGGCGCCCGCGACCGAGATGCGCGCTCCCGGGATGCCGGCGCCGCAGTCCTCGTCGATGACGCGCCCAGCCAGCAAGGAGTGGTCCGCTCGGACGAGGTCGATGCGCAAGGCCTCCTGATCGCGCTCCGCGCTGGCTTGGCAGCGCACCTCCTGCTCCAGGTGCCCCGCAGCGCGCACCACGAGCACGTACTCGCCGCCCCGCGCAAGCCCGCCGATGCGGGCGAAGCCCGTGCTGTCCGTCCGCGCCAGACAACGAAACGCGGCCAGGGGCGGCTCCTTCTGGACTTGCTCTTCGCTGATGGCCGCCTCCGCGGCCAAGGGAGAGCCGTTGTCCGACGCGACCGCCAGCAGAAGCGCGAACCCCGGCGCCAACCTGACCTCGAACGGCCGAGAAGCGACTGCACCCGCTTCCACGACCTGGCTCGCGTAGCCGTCGGCCGCCACGATGACACGGCACCAGGCGCGACAGGGGACTCGGTAGATCGGCCGGTCGCCGGAGCGCACGAGCGCCTGCGCGCCCGCGATCTCGTGCCCCGGAGGATCGATCGTGAAGCGCGGCGCCTCGACCGGCGCACCCGACTCGTCGCTCACGGCCAGCTCGAGCGCCGCCACCGGCTCCAGCTCGACCCGCACCTCCTCGTCCGTTGGCGTGCAGAAGCCCGGGCCGTATCCCATCTCGTAGCCCTCGGCGTCCACTTCCAGACGCTCGAAGGCCCAGGGCACCGCTGTCTCGAGCGTTCCCGCCGCATCCGTGACGCCAACCTCCTCGGCCTCGACGCCGAGATCGAGGACGGTTCTCACGCGCGCTCCCGCCACCGGCCCCTGCGTCCGGGCGTCGATCACCAGGAAGTGCATGCGCGCCGCGGGCGCCAGCGCCACACGGTTCTCGACCAGCGGCGCGATCTCGTGCCAGGCCGGAACGAAGCCGTCCGCCGAGATGCGCGCGCGCAACGCCTCGCCCGTGAAGCTCGGCGCGCGCCAGGAGAAGCGCCCGCCGGCGCCGGAGCGGATCCCCGCCGGCCCGTCGTTCTCCGCGAGCTCGATCGCTCCTCCCTCGATCGCCGCGCCGTCGCCGAGGGACAAAAGGACGCCGAAGTACGCGGGGCAGTCGACCGCCGCGCGCTCCTCCCCCGAGTCGCCAGCCGCGGGCGGCGCGGCGGGCGCCGCGCGGGGATCCACGTGCGGCCGCCCCGGGGCAGGAGGCCCGGAGGCAGCCTGCTCGTCCCCGGCTCGTTCCCCCCCCCACGGGCCGTGCCCGGAGCGCGCGAGCCACGCGGCCAGCGCGGCGAGCGCAAGAACAGCCAGGATCCCGGCCAATGCCGGGCCGCGAGCCGCGAAGCCGTGCCTGCCGCCAGTCATGAGTTCGACCGCCTCCGCACGCCCTGCGCCGGATGCGTGAGATCAGTACGTGCCCGCTGCCCTGTCCTCGCCTGGGCCCGAGTCGGCGATCCGCACCGAGACCTCCGCGCAGCCGGCCTCGGAGAGGCTCCAGGAGCAGCCTGGTCCCAGCCGTTCATCGTAGTGGCCAAGTCCGGTGGTCACCGTGATGATCACGACGCCCGGGCCCTTGTTCACGATCTCCTTGATGCAGGTCGAGGGCGGCCGCGAGGAGAAGATCACCTGCGACGGGACGTCCGGCCGCTCTCCCCCGCGCTCATCCACTGCCCACGTGCCGGCCCATGCCATCGGAGCCAGAGCGAGACCCAGAACGGAAAGAAGACGCGCGTGCCCGTTCGACATCGGGATTCTCCTTGCGGTGACGTTCGACCTGGAATGCGTTAGTTCTCGACGCGGGCCGGGCTCGCCGGCCCGCAACGAGAAAACGCCGCTCCTCAGTTCGAGTAACCGAGAAATGGGGAACCCCGCGGCATCTCAACTCCTGGCCGGCCAGGAGAGGGCGCCCTGCCGCGCCGCGGCGAGGACGATGCGCGCGCACGCCTCGGCGTCGGATTCGGCGTCATGGTGGTGCAGGCGGATCCCGAGATGCCGGCACACGTCCGGCAGGGTCGTCGGGCGGATGTCCCAGACGCGACGCGCCAGCGTGACCGTGCACAGGAAGGGCAAGGAGGGCGGGGCCAGGTCGGCCCGCGCGCAGCAGGTGTGCAGCACGGAGCGATCGAAGCTCGCGTTGTGTGCGGCCAGGAAGTCCACGCCGTCCAGGTCGCAACAAAGAGACGGCCACAGCTCGCCGAACACGGGCGCGCCGGCGACGTGGCGCCACGTGATGCCGTGCAGGTAGGAGAAGACGAAGTCCCTGCGCGGCGGGCGAATCAGGTGGCAGGCGCGCGCCACGATCCGGCCCTGCTCCACCCGCACCACGGCGACGGCGCAGGCGCTGTCGCGCTCGTAGCCGGCGGTCTCGAAGTCGATTGCCGCAAATGAAAGCCCTCCCGCCGGCGCGACCTTCCGCCTCATGGACCCACCTCCATCAACCCACGTCGATCACCACCGCCGCGCCCAGCGCAGCGCATCCATTCCGTGGCGTTCGCACACTCCTGCACGGGATGGTCTACCGCAACTCCGTTGTTCCTTCCAAGACGGTGTCCCTCGTTCCTCGCGCACTCGATGCACCGGAAGTCGCGCATCCGGCCCCGGCTCCCAGGGGAATGCCGCGCCGCTCGTCCCGCACCAACCGTCCCCTCCCCTCTGCACCGCGCGCCCCGCGCGGTGCACCGCTTCCGTGCGTTGGCGGGCGCAGCCCGCCAACGCCTACATCACGTAGCTCGTCCCTTCCAAGACGGCGTCCGGGCGGCCCCGGCGGCAGACGGCCCAGTCGAGCGGCGCGGCGCTTCCCTGGCACAGGGGCCGGCCGCGACGCCGTGCCACTTCACACCCACCGCGCCTCACGCCACCGAGACGCCAGAATCGCTTCCACCTCGACGAGCCACTCGTCGTTCCTCGCGCACTCGATGCACCGGAAGTCGCGCATCCCTCCGCCCCGACCCGCCGGGAACCCTATTCTGCTCCGACCCGCTGGGAAACCTCGCGCGCTGGCTTGCCGTACTTGGACTGGATCTTCTTCAGGATCTCGGTGTTGTAGAGCCACCACGAGCAGGCGGGGAAGGTCTTCACCTCGCCCGTATCCACGTCCTCGTAGGCGAAGCCGGACGAGCATCTCTCGAGCCGCTCGCCCTCGAGCGAGTGGATCTCCTCGAAGGGCAGGACCAGCATGGTGAGGGAATCGTGGATCACAGTGTGCTTCGCGAGCTGCTGGCCGAAGCTCCGGCCGAGGAGCAGGCCGCCGAAGAACTTGAAGAGCGCGAGACGCGGACTGCCACCCTTCATGAAGCGCTCGAAGTTGACCGCCCGGCGCGAGGCTCCGAGCAGCGCCTTCATGACCAGCACACGCCCGCGCAGCACCTGCAACCCGCTATCCAGGCTGAGGCGGTCGATCGTCGGACCGATCTTCTCCATGCGCGCGATCAGGTCCTCGGCGAAATCCGCGAGGGGCACCTTCAGGAAGTAGCTGATCGGATGGTAGCGCGCGCCGTCGGAGAAGAGCTTCGAGGCCGACTCGCAGTTCGGATGCACGCCGGCGTAGGTCTGGCGCCTCTCCGCGTTCAGGAAGGTGAGCGCCTTGTTCAGGTGGTGCTGGAGCCCAAGCGGCAGGAACTCCACCGGCTCCCCGGGGAAGGCGGCGCCCACGATCTGCTCGACGTCCTCGATGGTCGTGAGCCGCTCCGTCTTCATGTCCTGGTTCGTCCACGCCTCGGTGAGCGGGAGGAAGTAAAGCCCCTTCAGGTGGCTGTACTGGTCGTGGCAGAAGCTGATGAGGTCGGCGATGTACTCGTCGTTGATGCCCCGCGCCGTGCAGCACATGATGATGTTGCGCCGGTGCTTGCTGTACTTCTTGAGGTTCTCCAGGGCCTTGAGCTTCTTCTCGTAGACCGAGGTCTGTTTGCGCATGCGTGCGTAGATCTCCGGGTCCCTGCCGTCGAAGCCGATCAGCACCGGGACGCCCGTCTCGCACACCTGCCTGCAGAACTCCTCGTTCGCGAGCTTCAGCCCGTTCGTGACCAGGTAGATGGTGAGCCCCTTCTTGTGCCCGAGCTCGATCAGCTCGATGAGGTCGGCGCGCATGGTCGGCTCGCCGCCGAAAAAGTGGACGACCGGCTTCGGGTCGTACTTCGCCAGCCCGTCGAAGATCCTCTCGAAATACTCGAGCGGCGGGTGGAACTCGAACTTCATGGCCGGGATGTTCGCGGCGCAGATCGGACAGTTCATGTTGCAGCGGTTCGTGACGTCCAGGAACACCATGCGCGGATGGTGGTTCTTGGAGCACGTGTCGCAGTGAAGCATGCACTTGGTCTGCGAGTCGGATTGGTAGCGGTAGAGCCTGCGCTTCTCTTCCCAGATCTTCGCGTCGGTCGAGACGAGCGCTTCGGAGGGACCGCAGGTGGCGCACTTCTTCTTGAGGTACACCTGCCCGTCGCGAATCTCGTGCTCGCACGGGACCCGGCCGCGACACTGCTCGCAAACGCCGTAGTTGGCCATCGTTACGTTCGCTCCTCGTCACCGGCAGGAGGCGGTGGACCGCCTCCGGACGCACACACACACAGGGAATATAGCGTGGCGCGAGGAAACGAGAAGTTGGAACCTCTGGGGCCTGGCCCCGGCGCTACTGGACCACGATGCTCACCGGGTTCGAGAAGTTGCCCGGGCCGCCCGCGCCGTTCACCGCGAGCTGCTGGAAGGACACCGGCAGGGGCACCGGCAGGCCGAGCGGCACCGGCAGCGTGATCTGGCTCTCGGTCTGCGCCCAGCCCAGGAACGTCCACGGCCCGAGCAGGTCGAGGTAGATCGTCCCGTACGGGTACAAGTCGAAGTCGCCTTCCGCCATGGCCAGAAGCATGAAGGACGCGAGCCCGGGCTTGCCAGTGCTCGTGAACGTCATCGTCCCGCCAGGGGTGAAGGTCCCGGTCACCGCCAGGCGCACGTTGGTGTACTCGTACGCGCCCATGTCGATCTCGACGATCCCGTCCAGGTCGCCGTCCAGCTCGCGCGACACCAGGTCCATGCCCTGCGTGCTGAAGGCGTGGTCGGCCGGGTCGCCCGCGTCCGCGCAGGGCGTGCCGTAGGCGAGCGCCAGGTTGCCTCCCGCGAGATCCAGGAACAGCGGATCCTGGTTGATGTTGCCGTCCAGCCCGGCGAGCGTCGCGCTGCCGTTCGAGTAGTAGAGATGGCCCTGGGTGATGCCGGAGTAGTTCCCGCCGGCGTTCCCCCAGGAGATCGCCGAGGAGAGCGTCCCAATCCAGGCGCCGTTCTTGGCGATGCCCGCGCCGCTGTTCCCGGCCGCGGTCACGCGCCGCAGGGCGAAGCTGCCGCCCTTCAACTCCACTCCGGTCGTGCCGCACGCGTAGGCGACCCAGTCCTCGCCGTGCAGCAGGTTCGTCGCGGAGAATCCCCTGTTGTTCGCGTACTCGACGCGCACGCGCCGGGCGTCGAGCAGCGCGCTCCCGCTGTCGAACCCTGCGTACCCCGCGTATCCGGCGAAGCGCACCAGCAGGTTCTCCACCGTCGAGGTCGCGGTCGTCGCGGAGTACACGAGTCCGCACCACTGGCCGGGCGATCCGGCCGTCGCCGCACCGTTGTTGTTCGTATCGCCGGCGTATGCGTCATCGTGAGTGGACGTGAAGACCACCGGGTTCCGCGGCGTGCCCGCCACGTTCAGCGCGCCGTAGAGCCAGATGTAGTACCCGCCGGTCACCTTGATTGTGATCCCCTCGTCCAGGGTCAGGGACCGGCCGCTCTGCACAGTGCAGTGAGTGGGGAACACCAGGACGCCATTCAGGCAGTTCCGCGCCTCGACCGTGACGTCGGCTGCGGGCGAGGGCACGATGACGTTCATGTAGTTCCCGCCGTTGCCCGAGGCGGCGTTGTCGGCAAAGCCCGGCGCCGAGTCGATGCACAGGCCTTCCACCGCCCTGCCGGCGTTGTTCAGAAACTGGCAGTTCGTGACCACGGGGTAGCACGGGTTCCCGCCAAGTTCGAGACCGTCCGTGGAGCTCCTCTCGAGGATCGTGTCGGTCAAGGTCAGACCCACGGCGGCGCCGTGGACCCTGACCGGATCCCATCCGGCGTACCCGGCGTAGCGCACCACGGCGTGGTCGAGCGCGTTCGGGCCGGATCCTCCCTCCAGGATGATCCCGCACCACTGTCCGGGCGAGCCGGAGGAGGCGCCGTTGTTGTTGGTGTCCCCGGCCCAGTCGTCATCGTGGTAGCTCGTGATGACCACGGGGTCAGCCGCGGTTCCAAGCAGATTCAGAGAGCCGTGGACGTTCAGCCAGTAGCCGCCCCGGACCTTCACCACGACCCTCTCCTTCAAGGTCAGGGACTTCCCGCTGGCGATGGCGCAGTGCGCGGGGAACACGAGCGCGCCGTTCAGACAGTCTTGCGCCTCGATCGTCAGGGCGGTCCCCTGCACGTTCGGGTTGGTGACGTTCATGTAGCTGCCGCCGTTCCCTGAGGCGCTGTTGTCCGTGAATCCCGGCACGGCGTCGATGC
>JACQZJ010000024.1 GCA_016213895.1 Planctomycetota bacterium
AGGGCCGGCCAGGCGCGGACTGGTGGTGAGGTATTCGGGCCAGCAGCCGCGCGGCGCGCGCGCAGGCCGCGTCCAGCGGGTCAGCGCGCCTGTCGCGCGAACCAGCGGCGCCACTTCTCCATGTACGCGCGCCGTTCCGCGGCGGGCAGGTCGGCGTCGAAGCCCATGTCCTCGTCCGCCAGCACGCAGAGCGCCTCGTCGGCGCTCTCGCGCACCATGGAGTCGCCATCGTCGAGAAGGCGCACGATGCGCTCGTGGACCGCCTTGACCTCGAGGCGGCCGAGGGCGTGCAGCGCCAGGCAGCGCGGCTCGAAGGGAAGCGCCGCGTCCTCGGCCGCGGAGAGAACCGGCTCGAGGAGCGCCGCGTCGAGCACGCGCTCGCGGATCTCGCGCACCACCGCGAAGACCGCCGCCTGGCGGTTCTCGCGCGCCAGGACGCCGAGGAGGCGGACCAAGGCCTCATGGCCGGCGTCGCCGAAGGCCTGCAGCGCGAGGAGCGCGCGGTCGCGCGCGGCGTGGTCGCCGCGCCGCACGATCTCGAGGAGCGGAACGATGACCTCCACGCCGCGCGCCGCGAGATCGGAAACGGGCAGCCGCAGGACGTCCAGATCCTGCACCGGCAGGCCCTCGGCGCCTGCCGCGCCGCGGCGCCGGTAGAGAGGCAAGGGCTCGGCGGCGGCGTCCTCCTCCTCGGCGCCGCCGGCCAGCGCCTCGCCGCGCACCAGCCGCGGATCGGCATCGAGGATGCCGAGCGCCTGGCGGTAGAAGTCCGCGGGAAGCAGCACGGCCACCGCCTCGCCCGTCGCCTCGCGGACGCCGCCCTCCGCGGTCCCGGCCGGCAGGCCGGCCCCGGCCAGGGCCGCGCGCATGATCGCGGCGGTTTCCTGATCAGCCGCGAGGGCCAGAGCGAGGCGCAGGTCCTGTCCCGCCCGCGCCGGGCGCGGCTCCAGCGCGTCCACGAGCCGCGCGTCGCAGTCCGGGCAAACGGTCACGAAAGACTCGTACTCTTGGAAGCAGGAGGGGCAGAAGGGCATCGGCTCACCTTGGCGGCAGAATGCGGCCCAGGGGCATGCCGCCGAGGACATGCAGGTGGCAGTGGAACACCTCCTGGCCGCCGTGCTCGCCGGTGTTCGCCACCACCCGGTAACCCTTGTCCTCGATTCCCCTGGCGCGGGCGACGTCCCGCGCGGCCAGGAGCATGCGCCCGAGGAGCAGCACGTCCTCCTCGCTCGCGCCGGCCAGGCTGGAAATGTGCTTCCTCGGCACGATCAGCACGTGGACCGGGGCGGCGGGGTGGATGTCGTCGAAGGCGATCAGGTGCTCGTCCTGGAAGACGGTCCGAGCCGGGATCTCCCCGCGCGCGATCCTGCAGAAGACGCAGTCCATCTTGAACTCGTGCCAGGCGCCTCGCTTGACGCGATCCCGCCAGGGCCTAGAATGCCGCGTTTCCGGCTCGCTGAAGTAGCCAAGGGTGAAACACGGCCCTCCGACACTGTACCGGCCGTGGCCATGCCATTCAACCGAACCGGCCTCAGGGGCACCCCCAGGAGACCCGATGGAATCCGACATCGCCCTCGAAGTGGACGTTGAGGAGCTGCTCAGGCGGGAAACGGTCACGGCCGCCGACTTCGCCGAGATGAGACGCGAGCTCTACCGCTCGGAACCGGCCCAGCGCGCGTTCCTGCGCATGCTGGACCAGAAGTTCCCGGCCAGCTCGACCGACGCGGCCGCGCGCTGGCGGCGCGGTCTCGGCCTGATGGCCGCCGGTAAGGTGGACCTGGCGCGCGACCTGCTCGAGGAGGCGCGGAATCCCCTGGCCAGGTACCTGCTGGGCCGGGACACCCTCGACCGGGACGAGCCGCTCCGCGCCAAGGAGATCCTGGCGGAGGTCTGCGGTCCCGATCAGCCGGCCGAGCACGTGGTCGCCTACGCCGAGGCCCTGGCGCGCCTCGACGAGGTCGATGAGCTGGCGCGCGTCGTCGAGAGCTTCCGCGCGCGCGATCCGCGCGGGGCGGACTGCGCGTTCCTCGAGGGCAGGCTGCAGGAGGTGATGGGCGACTACGCCGCCGCCGTGGCCTCCTACGAGCGCGCCGTGTCCATCCAGCCGGACCACCAGGGCGCGCGCTTCCGCCTGGCCTTCCGCCTGGACCTGATGGGACGGGACCAGGAGGCGATCGCCCACTACGAGCGCCTGAAGCAGGTCTTCCCGGTGCCGGTCGGCGTGCTCATGAACCTCGGGCTGCTCTACGAGGACCACGCGCGCTACGAGAAGGCGGCGTCGTACTACGCGCTGGCGCGCGACGGCGGCGCCGCGAACGCGGAGCTCTACGCGGGGGACGCGGTCGCCTCCCTCGACATGTTCTACGACGAGGAGAAGGAGCGCAAAGACGACAAGCGCGCGTTGATCCTCAAGATCCCGGTCTCGGACTTCGAGCTCTCGGTGAGGTCCCGCAACTGCCTGGCGCGCATGAACATCAGGCTGCTCGGCGACCTCATCCGCAAGACCGAGGCGGAGCTCCTCTCGTTCAAGAACTTCGGCGAGACGTCGTTGAACGAGATCAAGGAGATCCTGCGCAGCAAGGGGCTCAGGCTCGGCATGCAGGACGAGGACGACGACCGCCGCGGCCCGGGCAGGCGCTATCGCGAGCTGGATCGCGATTCGGTGCGCTCCCGCGGCGTGGCGGAACTCGACCTCTCGGTGCGCTCGCGCAAGGCCCTGGACACGCTGAACATCTCGACCGTCGGCCAGCTCGTGGAGGTCACCGAGGAGCAGCTCCTGGAATGCAAAAACTTCGGCCAGACCTCCCTGAACGAGATCAAGAAGAAGCTCGCCGACCTCGATCTCTCCCTGCGGGGCTGACGAAGGGAGAGGCAGGAGCGTCGTGCTCGAATCGCTTCGCGGAGTCGTGATCGCCTGCGAGCGGGACGCGGTGGTCGTCGAGGTCTCCGGCTTTGCCCTGCGCCTGCGCACGCCCAAGGGCGCCGCCGAGCCGCTCTGCCCGGGGGAAGAGGCGCGCCTCTTCTGCCATCTGCTGCTGCGCGACGACCAGTTCCACCTGTTCGGCTTCCGGGAGAAGACGGAACGCGACATGTTCATCGTCCTCCTGGGGGTCCCGGGTCTCGGCCCCGAGAAAGCCCTGGCCGTGCTCGGCGCGCGCAGCCCGCAGGCGATCGTTGCCGCGGTGCAGGACGAGTCGCCGAAGCACTTCGAGATCATCAAGGGGATCGGTGCGCGCCTGTCGCAGCGCATCGTCCTCGAGCTGAAGGGCAAGCTCGACGCCCTCGCGCTCGGCTTCCCCGCGGGCGCCGCCTCGCTGGACGCCGGCGGGCCGCTCGCGGACCTGATCAGCACGCTCGGCCGTCTCGGTTACGCGCGCGCTGTCGCCGAGGCCGCGGCGCGCGCCGCGCTGGCCGGCGCCGCTCCGGACGAGAGCCTCGAGGAGTTGGTCAAGTCCGCCCTGCGCTCCCTGCAGAGGCAGGCGACGTCCTGAACCTGCCGCAGGCGGCCGGGGCCTGCGGGGGCCGGACGAATCCCGGCGCGCTTCCGCCGCTGGCTGGTAGGATCGCTCTCATGCTCCTGGCACGACGATCCGCGCGCGCACGGACCGGCCTCTTGCTGGCGCTTCTCCTCGCATCGGGCGCTGCCGCCCAGGACGCCGGGGCGGGAGCGGGCGGCGCGCCCAGTCGGGAGCAGGCCGCCCTGCGCGCCCGGGTCGAGGTCCTGCTGCGCGACCTGCAGTCCTCGTCCGACCACAGCCTCGGGTTCATCTCCGGCAAGATCGACGAGTTGGTCGGGATCGGCCTCCCGGCCCTGGAGTTCCTGGCCGCGGCCCTGAACCACGAGACCGCCGCGCCCGGGGCAGTCAACGCCGGCGTGAATGCCGCGCGCGCGCTGGGGCGCATTCCGGGGCAGGAGGTGACGGAGGCGTTGGTGCGCGTGGCGCGCGAAGGCGGCGCGTTCGGCCGCAGGAACGCGGCCCTCGCGCTCGGCCTGCGCGCGGATCCGGCGCTCATGCCGGTGCTGAAGGAGCTGCTCGCCGCCGAGGACAAGGGAGTGGTGTGCGAGGCGCTGCGCGCCCTCGGCCGGATCGGCGGAGCGGAAGCGCGCGAGCTGCTGCGCGGCTTCGTCGCGGCGCGGGAGGCCGCGGTCGCGGCGGCCGCCATTCAGGGGCTGGCTTCCGCCGCCGGCGAGGAGTGCCGCGACGACGTGCTCGCCAGGCTGCGCGAGGACCTCGGGAGCGCCAGCCCTGCGGAAGACCTCGTGGCGGCTGCGCTGGACTACTTCACGGCCTTCCCGGCGGCCGAGGCCGTTCCCGAGCTGGAGCGGGCGCTTCAGCTCGGTAACGCGACTCCGAGAACGCAGAGCGCGGCCATCGCCGCGCTGCGCGCCACGGGCCTCGCCCACAGCCGCATGCGCAAGCGCGTGCTGGAGACCCTGCAGGCCGCCACCAGGGTCGGCCTGCGCGCGACCGTCAAGGCCGCGGCGCTCGCCATGCTCGACCTCGGCGACGATTCCGGAGTGGCCGCGGTTACCGCGGACCTGGACTTCGAGCCCAACCGCAGCCCCAAGAACTACACCGCGCGCTACCGGCGGGCGGATCTCTACCTCGAGTTCCGCCGCTGGCGCGAGGCGGCGAACGACCTGAAGGAAGGCCTGAAGCAGGAGAAGGACCCGCGGGAACCGAACGAAGTCTACTTCGCGCTCGCCCGGGCCTACGCGGGCATGGGGCAATTCGGTCCCGCCGCCAAGTACCTGAGCCAGCTGCCGGAGCAGGACTTCTCCAGCCTGCCGGCCAGGTACCCCGAGTTCGCCGAGATGGCGGCCGATCCGCGCTACGCGCGCATCTTCCGGCCGGACTGACGGAAACGGAACGCGGGTTGCTCTGGCTTCCAGCAGCGAGGCAACGGGATCCACCGGGCCGCCGGAGCGAAGCGTGACCGCACTGATCGCCGACCTTCTGCGCAAGTCTTTCGGCAAGCAGCCGGTCCTGCGCGGGCTCTCGTTTCGCGTCGAGCCCGGGGCGTTCACCTTCCTGCTGGGCCCGTCGGGTTGCGGCAAGACCACCGCCCTGCGCCTGATCGCGGGGCTGGAGGAGCCGGACGGCGGGACGATCACGCTCTTCGGCGAGAAGGCGAACGACCCGCGGTCGCGGCTGCCGCCGGCCGCGCGCGGCATCGGCATGGTCTTCCAGCACGACGCTCTCTGGCCGCACATGACCGTGGCCGGGCACCTGAGATACGCCCTGCACCGGCGCACCGCGCGCGGCGAGCGCGAGCGCGAGGCGCGGCGGCTCCTCGACCTGGTCAGGCTCGCCGGCATGGAAGGGCGCCTGCCGTCCACGCTCTCGGGGGGTGAGCGGCAGCGCCTGTCGCTGGCGCGGGCTCTCGCCGCGCGGCCGCGCCTCATGCTGCTGGACGAACCGACGAGGAACCTCGACCGCCCGCTGGCGCGGCCGCTGCGCCGCGAGTTCGCGCGCGTGCTGCGCGAGGAGGGCGTCGCGGTCCTCTACGTCACGCACGATCATGAGGAGGCCTTCAGCCTCGCCGACCGCCTGGTCCTCATGGACGAGGGCGTGACCATCGCCGAAGGCTCTCCCGAGGAGCTGTACCTCAGGCCGCCCGACGCCCGCGCCGCGCGGCTGCTCGGCCTGACGGCGACCGTTCATGGCGTCGCCGGGGCGGACGGCGAGGCGCGCACCCCCGTGGGCGCGTTCCCGAGCCGGCTGGCACCGGGCACGCCGTTCGTCGCCTTCTTCCGGCCCGAGGACTTCCAGGTGGGAAGCGGCCAGGAGGGTGAGCCGGCCCTGGTGCGCGGCAGCCGCTTCCTCGGCGCAGAGCGCGAGATCGATCTCGAGATCGGCGGCCTGGAGTTCCGCGCGCGCTTCTCGCCCGAGGTCGACCCGCCGCCGGGCAGCACGATCCGCGTGGTGGCGCGGCGCGCGCCGGCGACCTTCGAGGAGCGCGCGCGATGACTCGGCCGCTCCTCGCCTTGGGCCTGGTCGCCCTGCTCATCGGGGGAGCGCTGGCGCTGGTCGCTCGCGACCGCGGCGAGAAGGGCGTCCCGGACGCGAGCGGACCCGAACCGCTTCTCTTCGCCTCCTCCGAGGACTGCCGCGCCTGCCACGGCCAGGTCTACGAGGAATGGCAGGCCTCGCAGCACGCCTTCGCGTACCTGAATCCCCTGGTGCGCCGCGCCGACATGACGGATGGCTTCAGGAAGAAGGACTGCGTGCCGTGCCACGCGCCGCGCCCGGTCTTCGAGCACGGGCTCGGCAAGGCGGCGCGCGTGCTCGCCCGGGACACGAACCGCTTCCACGGCGTCGACTGCCTGGCCTGCCATTCCACCGGCAGCGGCATGGCCTCAGCGCGCGCGGGCCTCAGCGCTCCCTGCGCCCCGGTCCACCGCCCGGAGGTCGCGTCCACGGATCTTTGCGCGCCGTGCCACAACCAGCACAACACCGTGGACGAATGGGAGGCGAGCCCGCCGCACCTGAAGGGAGAGAGCTGCCTGCACTGCCACATGCCGCAAGTCGAGCGCGCGCCCGAGGCCGGCCGCGCCGCCTACACCGGCCGCTTCCACGGCTCGCGCGGCGGCAACGACCTCGAGCTGCTGCAGAAGTCCGCGACGCTCACGTTCCAGGTCGCGGGGGACGAGGGAGGCCGCAGGCTCGAGGTGACGGTCACGAACTCGGGCACGGCCCACAACCTGCCGGCCGACGCCCGGCATCGCGCCGTCGACCTGGTCGTGCGCCTGCTTGGCCAGGGCGGCGAGGCGCCGGGAGAAGCCGTGAACCTCGGGCCGGGCGAGAGCGGCGGCAACGCCCGGCTGCGCTTCCGCAACCCGTACCGCGAGGAATACGGCAAGGTCAACACGCAGATTCCCGCGGGCGAGTCGCGCACGCTCGCCGTGCACTTCGACCCGGCCGCGGCCAGATCCGCGGAGGTCCTGCTGCTCTACAAGCGCACGCCGTTCGTGCCCGACGAGGAGGCGACCGTTGTCATCCGCCGCACGCTTGATCTCTAGCGCGGCGCTGGCCGCGGCG
>JACQZJ010000177.1:0-14767 GCA_016213895.1 Planctomycetota bacterium
ACTCTCGAGGAGCTCAGGGTCCTCGCCCTGAACGGCGTCAGCTACCACCACGCCGGACTGCTGCCGCTGCACAAGGAGCTGGTCGAACGCCTGTTCACTTCCGGCCTGCTGCGCCTGCTCTTCACCACCGAGACCTTCGCCCTGGGCATCAACATGCCGGCGCGCACCGTGGTCTTCTCGAGCCTGCGCAAGTTCGACGGCTGCGGCTTCGACTTCATCAAGGCGCGCGAGTACCAGCAGATGGCGGGGCGCGCCGGACGCCAGGGGATCGACAGCGAGGGACTGGTCTACAGCGTCATCGACGACCCGCGCGTGCGCAGTCCGCGCGACGTGGCGAACATCCTCTTCGGCCAGATCGAGCCCATCCGCAGCCGCTTCAACCTCTCCTACTCCACCCTGATCAACCTGCACCGCACGCTCGGCCCGCGCGTCTTCCAGGCGTGGGAGCGCTCCTTCAACAACTTCCAGTGGATACGCATGCCGCGCAAGAAGCGCGACAAGAACCAGCGCCAGCAGCAGGAGGCCATCGCCCGGCGCCTCGCCCTGCTGCGCGATCTCGGCTACATCGCCGGCGAGAGCGACGTCACGCCCAAGGGCGAGCTGGCCGCCGTCATCAACGGCTTCGAGCTGGCCGTGGCCGAGCTGCATTCCTCCGGCCTGCTCGAGTGGTTCTCCGAGCCGCAGCTCTTGGTGGTCATCGCCGCGCTCGTCTTCGAGGAGCGGCCGAACGACGTCTACCGGCGCCTGGACAAGCGCATCCTCGCCGAGCACAGGAAGGACGTCGAGGCCGTCATCGCCCGCCTCATCGAGGCCGAAGCGCGCCACGGCGTGGCGCCGACGGTGCGGCCCCTCGGGTTCCAGCCCGGCGCGGCCATCCACGCCTTCGCCCAGGGCGCCGCCTTCGACGAGGTGATGCTCCTCACGAACGCCTCGGAAGGCGATCTGGTGCGCATCTTCCGCCTCACCCTGCAGGTGCTGAGGCAGCTGCGCAAGGCAGTGCGCGGCCGGCCTGCCTTTACGGACAAGCTCGACCGCGCCATGCAGCTCATCAACCGCGACGCGGTCGACGCCAAGCGCCAGCTCGAACTCGGCTAGCGGATCCTCAACGCGAAGGGCATGATCGCCTGCACGCAATCCGGCCCGAGGCCGCCGCCGCAGCTCTCGAGCAGCGTCTCGGCCGCGGCCGCGAAGTCGCCGTAGCCCAGCTTCGCGAGCAGGCGGCGCGCCTGGCCCTCGGTCGTGGTCATCTCCTCGAACGCCTCCTCGATCTGCTCGAAGAAGTTGGGCGCCGCGGGATACTCGACCAGCGCGACGGTCTTGGGATCGAGGCCGCCGCCGGCCAGCTCGCACGCCAGCGCGATCGACTCCTCGATCCCGCCGAGACGATCCACCAGGTTCAGGTCGAGCGCCTGCCGGCCGGTCCAGACGCGCCCGCGCGCCAGGGTCTCGAGCACCTGCGGGTTCATCCCGCGGCCCTTGGAGACCTTGTCGACGAACTCCTCGTACACCTGCACCATGTTGTCGTGGATCTTCTTCTTGATCGCCGGGCCCACGCCGCTCTTCAGGACGGCCAGCTCCTCCCAGTGCGGGCCGATGCCGACCGCCTCCACGTTGATGTGCATCTTCTTCATGGTCCCGGAGGGATCGGGCAGCATGGAGACCACGCCGATCGAGCCGGTCAACGTGCTCGGCTGCGCCACGATGCGGTCGCAGCCCATCGAGATCCAGTAGCCGCCCGAGCCCGCCACCCCGCCCATGGAGGCGATGATCGGCTTCTTCGCCTTCACGCGCTGCGTGGCGCGCCAGATCATGTCGCTGGCGATGGCGCTGCCGCCCGGGCTGTTCACCCGCAGGATCACCGCCTTGACCCAGTCGTCCGCGAGCACCGTGTCGAGCGCCTTGACGATCGTCTCGCTGCCCATGGCTGAGACCGTGCCGTCGAACCCTGACTTGCTCTTGCCGCTCTGGATCGGCCCGGTGGCGTAGACCACGGCGATGCGCGGCTCCGCGGGCAGCTCCTTCTTCTCCGGCTTCAGGAGCTTGATCATCACCTGGAACATGCCGAAGGGGTTCTCGAGCATCTTCTCCAGGTCTTCCTTGCCCGAGTCGCCGTAGTCCTCGTCGTACTCGACCTTGCCGCCGAACACCTCCTCGCAGCGCTGGTCGAACTCGTCGCGGTAGCCGACCATGGAGATGAGGCCGGCCTCCTGCGCCCGGCGCGGCGTGACGATCATCTCGTCAAACAGCGCCTCGACCTTGTCCCTGCCGATGCCGCGCTGCGCCGCGATCGTCTCCAGGATCTGGCCGTAGAACTCCTCGAGCAGCAGGCCGATGACCTTGCGCTGCTCGTCGCTCATGGTGCTGCGCGCCAGCTCCTCGTAGGCGGTCTTGAACTCGCCCACGTGCTGCACCTCGACCTTCAGGTCGATGAGCGCGAGCAGGTCCTTCAGGTACATGACCTCGGCCAGCAGCCCCTCGAGGACGACCATGCCCGAGGGAGGCATGGCCAGCACGTCCGCCAGAGAAGCGAACATGAGCGAGCGCTGGTCCATGGTCTCGGCGTAGCAGACGATCTTCTTGCCCGCGTCCTTGAGCGCGCGCAGGTCCTTGAGCAAGTCGATGGTGCGCGCGAAGTCCGGGGCGCCCTTGACCTTGAGGCGCACCCCGGCGACCTCGGGATCGGCGGCGATCTGCCGCAGCAGCAGCAGCCGCGCGCGGAAGTTGCGCTGCTGCGGTCCGATGGGAACCTCGGCCGCCGGATCCTCCTGGTCGGCGCTCTTGATCGTCACGTCGACGACCTTGCTCCTGGCCTGCTGCGCTTCGCTGCCCTCCTGGTCCGCCGCCGCGGCCCAGGCTGCGGGCGGCAGCGCCACGGCGCAGAGCGCCAGGGCCGCGATCCAGGACTTCCTCATCAGGATCCTCATGGACGGATTCCTCCACGTCTTCAGGGTCGTTTCCAGAGACCGGCGCCGCCGCGGGAACAAGGCCAGCTCGCGCTGCGCGCGATTCGCACGACCGCGCCCGCGCCGTTTGCCTGCACCGAGAAGCAAGCACGATACCAGAGGGGAGTAGCACCCGCCGTGCCCATGAGCCCGGGGCGTGCATTCACCGGCCGCGCCGCGCGCGAAAGGCCGCGGCCGGCCGCAACAGGCGGCTGCTCCAGCACGGAGCGCCGGGCCCGCGCGCGCGCCGGACGCGGTCTCCGCCGGCGACACGCCGCGCGCGTGTGCAGCATCGGCACAAGCGAACGGCCGCGCCCGCACAGAGCCCTGGCCGAAGAGCCCAGGCTAAAAGAACGCGGCGCTCCCCAGCGCCTCGCGGTAGACCTCGATGATCTCGTCCACCATGCGCGCCAGGCCGAACCGCTCCAGGACCCTGGCCCGGCCCGCTTCCCCCATCCTGCGGCTCTCGTCCCTGTCCGCCATGAGCCGCAGCCAGCTCGCGGCGAGCTGGCGATCGTCGCCCTTCTCGACCAGCAGTCCGGTCGCTCCGTGCGCCACCACCTCCGGGATCGCCGCCGTCCGCGTGGCCAGCACCGGCCGCGAGGCCGCCATGGCCTCCAGGAAGACCAGGCCGAGGCCCTCGTACAGGGAGGGAAGCACGAAAAGATCGCAGGCGGCGAGCAGGTCCGGGATGTCGTCCCGGATGCCGAGGAAGTCCACCGTGCCGCAGAGCCCCATGCCGGCCGCCAGAACGCGCAGGCGCTCGGCCTGGCCGTAGAACGGATCGCCCCCGGCGAGCAGCAGGCGGAAGTCCAGCCCCGCGGCGCAGAGTCTTGCCGCCGCGCGAAAGAGCGTGGCGTGGTCCTTCTGCGGATGGAACCTGGCGATGCAGAGCGCCACGTGCGTGGCCTCGCTGACGCCGAGCCGCGCCCGCGCGCGCTCGCGCGCCCCGCTCTCGAAGCGCGACGGGTCGATGCCGTAGTACACGCGGCGGAGCCTGTCCCGCGGCGCGCGCCCGCTCGCCGCCGTGTATTCCAGGACGTGGTCCGAGAGGGCGATGATGCGCCGCGGGACACGGCAGAGAACGCCATGCACGCGGCTCACGACGCGGCCCCTCAGCGCCTGCTCCTCGTTGTGCTTCGACGCGACCACCGCCCCGGGACGGGCGAGCAGGGCCGCCAGGGCGCCCAGGGCGTCCGCCTTCAGCAGGTGCGTGTGCACGATGTCATGGCGCCCGCGGCGCATGAGCGCGGCCAGGCGCAGGCAGGTGGCCGGGGCGTCCGCCTTGCGCTCGAAACGCACCTTGGTCACCGCGGCGCCCGAGGAAAGGAACTCCGGCGCCAGGCTCCCCTCCCCTTTCAGGTAGGCCACGTCGACATGGAACCCGCGCAGCAGCAGGCCGCGCGCCAGCCAGAGCAGGTGCTTCTCCGCCCCGCCCACGTCGAGGGTGGTGATGACGAAGAGGACGCGCGCGGCGCGCTTCATGCGTTCCCCGCCGCGACGGAGCGATAGAGCGCCGCGTATCTGCCGAGCATGGCCGCGAGCGAGAAGTCCGCGGCCACGCGCCGCCTGCCGGCCTCCCCGAAGCGCCGCCGCTCCTCGCCCGCGAGCAGCAGGCGCGTGATCGCGCTGGCGAGCGCCGGCGGCGCGGCCGGCGGCACCAGCAGCCCCGTGGCCTCGGGCAGGACCAGGTCGCGGCAGCCGTTCACGTCGCTCGCGATGACCGCGCGCCCGGCCGCCATGGCCTCGAGCACGACGTAGGGCAGTCCCTCCCAGAGCGACGGCAGGACGAACAGATCGAGTGCAGCCAGGATCTGCGCCACGTCCCGCCGGTAGCCCAGGAGCCGCACGCTCGCCTCGAGCCCCCGGGACGCGATCCTGCGGCGCAGGTCCGCCAGCAGCGGCCCGTCGCCCGCGATGACGAAGGTCGCGGCGGGCAGCCGCTCCCGCACCAGGGCCGCTGCGTCCACCAAGTGCACCTGTCCCTTCGCCTCGTTCAGCAGGCCGACCGTTCCGACCAGCGGCGCGCCCGCGGGGAGCTGCAATTCACGGCGCAGCGCGCTCGCGTCGGCCGTGGCGTAGGGCGCCGGGTCGATGCCGTTCGGCACCACCACGGCCCGCTCGGCCGCGACGATGCCGAGGCGCACGGCCTCGTCCCGCTCCGAAGGGGAGACATGGACCATGCGCGCGGTGCGCTTCCCCAGCCAGCGCTCGATCGCGAGGAAAAGGCGCCGCCGCGCGGCGCCGAACTGCTCGGTGAAGTTGAAGGCGAAGGCGTGCGGCGTGTGCACCAGCGGCACGCGCGGACAAGCGAGGCAGCCGGCGACCCGGCCGAGGAACCCGCCCTTGCTCGAGTGGGTGTGGATCACGTCGAAGCGCCGCCCCCTGAACTCGCGCGCCAGGCGCGCGAGGTGCGCCCCGTCGCGGAGGGGATTGATCTCGCGCCGCAGCGAGACCTCGACCACCTCCACGCCCGCCGCGCGCAGGCCCTCCATGTCCTCGCGGAACGTGGGATCGCGCCTTGCCGAGGCGAAGAGGGTCACGGCGAACGAGTCGCCGGCCAGGCCCCGGCACAGCTCGCCGATGTGGCGGCGGGTCCCGCCCACCGTGCATTCCATGACCTGAGCGATGCGCATGGTTCGCAGCCAGCATCCAGTCGTACTTGAGTCCCGCTCCGGTTCCAACCTCCTTCTCGCGGCGGCGGCAACTCGCTGCGGTCGCTACTTCCGCGCGCGCGAACGCTATGCTGCGGCGCCTCCCCGGCGCGGCCTCGAGCGCGCGCCGCGCGGCAGGCCTTCCGCGCGAACACACGATGGCGGACCCGAGTAGTCCCAAGTCACCCCGCGGCAGCGCGCCGATCCTGGCCGTCGCGCTCTTCTCCGGAGCCGCGGCGCTCGTCTACGAGATCGTGTTCTTCCGCTCCCTCGGCCTGCTCTTCGGCGCGGCCATACACGCCGTGGCGGCCGTGGTGACGTCGTTCCTCGGCGGGCTCGGCCTGGGCGCCTGGCTCGGCGGCCGCCTGCTCCACCGGGGCAACCCCCTGCGCATCTACGCGGCGCTCGAGCTCTTGACCGCGGCCTTCGGCATCGCCTCCCCCTGGGTGTTCGCCGCCGCGCGCGCCTTCGCGGCGCCCCCTCCGGGCGACAGCGCCTGCCCGGCCGGAACCCTCGCGCTCTCTTTCCTGCTGCTGCTCTGGCCCACGCTGATGATGGGCGCGACCTTCCCGGTCCTTGGCCGCGCCGTGGCCGCCGGCCTTGGGCCGGAAGGAATCGCACGCCGCGTTGGCCTCCTCTACGGCTGGAACACGGCCGGCGCCTTCCTCGGCACCCTGCTCGCGGCCTACGTGCTGCTTCCCGCCGCGGGCCTGCAGAGCGCCGCGCACGCGGCCGCAGCCGCCAATCTCGCGCTCGCCGGCGCCGCCTTGTGGCTCTCTTCCCGGCGCGCGGGACTCGCCCCTGGCGCCGCGGCCCAGGCCGCGGCTGGCGGCGCTCAACCGCTGCCGCGCCAGCGCAACCCGCTCATCCTCTGCGTGCTTCTGACCGGCTGCGCCTCCATCGCGCTCCAGGTGCTGGGCACGCGCCTGCTCATCACGCTGCTCGGCGCCTCGGTCTTCGCCTTCGCCTCCGTGCTCGCGGTCTTCCTGCTCGGCATCGCGCTCGGCGGCGCCGCCGGCGGCGGCCGGCTCGCGCGCGGCGGCCGTCCCCTCTTCTCCCTCGCGGCCTGTTGCGTCGCCCTGGCTGGCGCCGTCGGGCTCGGGTTCCTGCTCCTGCGCCTGCGCCTCGGGGCCGAGGATCCGCTGCTCGGCGGCAGGAACCTCGGCCATCCGGACGAGGCCTGCGGCCTGCTCGGCTTCCTCGCGACCTCAGGCGCCATGGCGGCCCTCGCCTTCCTGCCCGCCACCCTGCTCTCCGGCGCCATCCTGCCGGCCGCGGCCCGCGCCTGCGGATCCGCTCCCGGCTCCCTCTCCCGCGGGCTGGGAGCGCTCTACGCCGCCAATACCGCCGGCTCCGTTCTCGGCTCCCTGGGCGCGGCCTTCCTGCTCCTGCCCCGGCTCGGTCTCAGGATGTCGCTGCTGGTCGTGGCATGCGTCGCCCTCGCCGCCGCGCTGCCGGCGCTGTTCGCCGCGCGCCAGGCGCGCGAGCATGTCTCCGCCCCGCTTCTCGCGGTCATTTTCCTGGCCGCCGCCGCGCTGGTCGGCGCCGGGCTGCGCCCGGGCGCGGCCCCCGGACGAGCGGACGGCCTCACGGGCATCTTCTACGCCGAGTCGCCCGCCTCCTCGGTCAAGGTCTTCCAGCTCCGGGAGGCGAGCGAACCCGAGCCGGTGCGCTGCCTGTTCGTCAACGGCAAGCCCGTGGCCACCTCCCTCTTCATGGACCGCAGGCTGCAGCTCCTGCTTGGCTTCATCCCCACGCTCGCTCACCCCGAGCCGCGCCGCATCCTCTCCATCGGCCTGGGCACGGGCATGTCGAGCGGCGCCCTCGCCATGTCCGGCGCCGAGTCGGTGGAGATCGTCGAACTCAGCCGGGCCGTGCTCGACGCCTGCCCCATCTTCGATCAGTGGACCGGCCGCGTGCTCGAGCGGCAGAACGTGCGCGCCTACGTGGATGACGGCCGCGCGTTCCTGCAGCGCTCGAGCGGCCGCTACGACCTCATCTCGGCCGATCCGATCCACCCCTGGGTGGCCGGCTCCGCCTATCTGTTCACGGTCGAGTACTACACGCTGGCGCGCGAGCACCTCGCGCACGGAGGACTGATGTCCCAGTGGATTCCGCTCTACGAGCTGACCACCGCGGACATCGCCGGCATCCTCGCCACGTTCTGTTCGGTCTTCCCCGAGGTGTCGGCCTGGGTCACGGGCTACGACATGGTGCTCCTCGGGGGCGCCGAGCCGCTGGCGATCGACGCCGACCGGGTGCAGCTCGCGCTCTCGCGCGAACCCACGCGCGCGTGTCTGGCCGACGTCGGCGTCTTCCGGCCGCACGACCTCCTGGCCTGCTTCTTCGCCGGAACGGACACGCTGCGCGCTCTCGCGCGCCGCGCGCCGGCCCTTATCACGGACGACTACCCTTGGATCGAGTTCACGTCGCCGCTCTCCGCCTTCCAGAGCGGCTACGCCACCGAGGTGTTCCGCATCCTCGCGGCCGCGACGGACGAGGCGCCCCTTGCCGCCGCCACCTCCGAGGCCTTGCGCGAGCGCACGCACGCCGCCAACCAGCGCCTGCGCCAGGCGGCGCTCGACTTCGCGGCCGCGATCGACGCGCGCGCGGCCTTCGGTGCGGCGCGCGCGGCGTACAGCGACGTGCTGCGCACGGGCCATCGCGGCTGAAGAAGGAGAGCGGCGGCGTGCGCATCTACGTCACGGGCGCGAGCGGGTTCATCGGCCGGCGCTGCGTGCGCCAGGTCGCCGCGGCGGGCCACGTCGCGGTCGCGCTCTCGCTGGACGCGAGCTGGATCGCTGCCGCGCAGCGCGTCGAGGTGCGCGAGATCGACCTGCTCGCTCCCGCCCGCGCGCCGCGCGGGCGGAGCTCCACGAGCTGAACGTGGTCGCCTCGCGGAACCTGGCCGCCGCTTGCCAGAATGCGGGCGCGCCGCGCCGCCTCGTCGCCATCTCGAGCGCCGCGGTGCTCGAGCCGGGCGCGACCGATTACCGCGCCGCCAAGCGCGAGCAGGAGGCGGTGCTCTCCGCGGCCGGGCTCGATCTCACGCTGCTGCGGCCGACCCTGGTGCTCGGCCCCTGCGCCGAGAGCGCGGACCTTTCTTGCCTCGTGGATCGCCTCGCGTCGCGCCGGCCGCGCCTCCTGCCGGCGGGCGGCCGGAACCGCATCCAGCCGGTGCACGTGGACGACGTGGCGTGCGCCGCCCTCGCCGCCGTCTTCTGCGCGCAGGCGATCGGAAGGCGCCTGGTCATCGCCGGGCCGGAAGAGGGGATCCCCTTCTCGCGGCTCTGGCGCGAGGCGCGCGACCGGAAAAACGGCCGGGCGTGGCTCGTGCCCGTGCCGCTCGCCTTGCTGCGAGCCGCCGCCTCCCTGCTCGGCAGGTTCAGGGCCGCGGGCGCTCTCCCGGCGCAGGTCGCCTTCTTCTCGCACGATCACCTGTACTCGCTGGCAGAGGCCGCGGAGGTCCTGGGATACCGGCCCCGCCCCTACGCCGAGGCGCTGGCCGGCGCCTTCGGCCCTTAGACGCGCGGCCTGGCCTCGACCCGCGGCGATCCTGCTTGGGAGACCCCCCGCCCCCGGCCGATAGGGAATCGCGGAGGCTCAGCACATGACCGTCCCTCGGGTCGCGCTGCTCATGATCGTCATCACGCTGCTCGGCGTCGCCGCCGTGGTCCGCCTGCCTGGACCGGAAGCGCGCACGCGAAGCGGCGGCTCGCGTGCATCGCCCTGGCTCGCGTTCGCCGCAGGCGGCGGAGCGTTCGCGCTGCCAGAGGACTGGAGCGCTGCCGATCCCTTCACGCCGCACACGCCGCACCACGGTCTGGTCTGGCTGCATGACACGCCGGAGCGCGGAGCGCGCATGGCGCTCCTGCGGGCGCCCGCGGGAAGGGAGTTCGAGGTCTTCCTGATGTTCGACCACGGCGAAGGGCTGGCCCGGATGGCCGAGCGCCGGCGCGCGCGCGGCGACGCCGGCGCCGAGGAAGAGTGCGCAGCCTCGAGCCGCGAGCGCACGGTTGACGGAGTCGACGTGACGTACGAGGTCATTCAGACCAGGCACGGGCCGCTTCCCGGAAAGGACGTCACGCTCTTCCTCGGCTGGGCAGTGCGAGACGGCGCTTCCCTCGTGGTCAACGCGGGCGGCCGGAGCGCCGACTTCGAGCTGGAGGCAGTCCTCGAGATCGTGCGCTCGCTGCGCCTGCCGCGATAGCTTGCGGCGCCGCGGGCCGTGCTCCCGGGTTCTCAGCTCCCGGGAGCGGCGAAGCCCTCGCGCGCCAGGGTCTCGAGGGACACACCGCCCTCGATCCGGCCCTTCTCCAAAAGCCGCGCCACCCACTTGCCCAGGACGTCGAGCTCGACGTTGACGGAATCGCCCTGCCTCAGCCGGCCCATGGAGGTGACCCGCATCGTGTGCGGGATGACGGCGACGCGAAAACCCGTGTCCGTCAGGGCGGCGACCGTGAGGCTGATCCCGTTCAGCGCGACCGAGCCCTTCTCGATGAAGAAGCGCCTGAGCGCGGGCGAGACCTCGACCGTGAAGTCCCACTCGCTTCCTTTCCTCTCCACGGAGACGACCGTGCCGCGGCCATCGATGTGACCCGTGACCAGGTGCCCCCCCAGGCGGCCGCCGAGCGCCACCGAGCGCTCGAGGTTCAGCAGGTCTCCTTGCCTCTTCTCCCCAAGTGTCGTTCTGGAAACGGTTTCTGGAACCGCATCGAAAGAGCAGGTTGACCCCGCGAGCGCCACCACCGTGAGGCAGCAGCCCTCGACCGAGATCGAATCTCCCAGCTTCACGCCCTCGGCGACCGGACCCACGTCCAGCTCGAGGCGAGCGCCCAGCGGGCTGGTCGACATGCGCACCAGCTTGCCCATCCCCTCGACGATTCCGGTGAACATATCCGTCTCCCTAACGTGCGGCGCACATGGATCTTGATCGCGCCGGGGCGAGTGATAGCATACGCCTCTTTTGCCAGTCTCGGTCAACTTCCCCGGCACGCACGCGCAAGGCTGGCGCCGCGAGCGAGCCTGCGCGGGGAGGGCTGGCGCCGCGACAGCGGGATGATCGTTCACGTCCTGACCCTCTTTCCGGGCCTGTTCGACGGTTTCCTCCGCGAGAGCATCGTCCGCATCGCCCAGGACAAGGGAGCGCTGGCAGTCGACTTGATCGACTTTCGGCGTTACGCCAAGGACCGGCACGGGACCGTGGACGACCGGCCGTTCGGAGGCGGCCCGGGCATGCTCCTGAAGCCCGAGCCGATCTTCGAGGCGGTCGAGACCCTGGAGGCGCAGAGGGGCCCGATGCATCGGGTCTTGCTCACGCCAGCAGGGGACCTGCTGACGCAGGCGACAGCGGAGCGGCTGGCGGGCCTCCCGGAGCTGCTGCTCCTGTGCGGCCGGTACGAAGGGTTCGACGAGCGCATCCGCCTCGGGATCTCCTGGGAGGAGATCTCGATCGGCGAATACGTGCTGTCGGGCGGCGAGGTCCCGGCGATGGTGATCATCGACGCGATCGCGCGCCTCCAGCCCGGAGTGCTGGGCGACGAGGAGTCGGCGCTGCGAGAGTCGTTTCGTGAGGGACTGCTCGACTTTCCGCAGTTCACCCGGCCCCGGGTGTTCCGCGGCATGAGCGTCCCTGGCGTGCTTCTGTCCGGCAACCACGCCGAGATCGAGGCGTGGCGGCGGCAGGAGGCCGCCAGGCGGACTCAGGAGCGCTCCGGCGCGGCGCCGGAGGAACAGCAGGATCGCTAGGGGCAAGATGCGGCGCGCGGACGCGCGCGCCCGAGAGACGAGACAGAGGTGCGGCCATGGATCTGATGGACCATCTGGACAAGAAGAGCCTCAAGGAGTCGCTCCCCTCCTTCGACGTCGGCGACTCGGTGGACGTCGAGGTGCGCATCACGGAGGGGGACAAGGAACGCATCCAGGTGTTCTCCGGCATGGTCATCGCCATGAAGGGGCGCGGCGTGGCGCGCACCTTCACCGTGCGTCGCATCGTGCAGGGCGAGGGCGTGGAGCGCGTCTTCCCCATCCACTCGCCGAGAGTCGCTGGCGTGCGCGTGCGGCGCCACGGGCGCGTGCGGCGCGCCAAGCTCTACTACCTGCGCGGCCGCACCGGCAAGGCGGCGCGCGTCGCCGAGAAGTGGCAGGCCAGCGGCACGGCCGCGCGCAAGGCGACCGCTGCCCAGAGCGAGGCGGCCGCGGCGCCCGGCAAGGCAACGGATGCTCCGGCGTAGTCGCCGCGCCCCGGCCCGTCTCCCTGGCGGAGCAGCACCCGGCCCGCGTGGGCCGAGGATGAGTTGATCCGACCGCCGTCGTGGCGGTTCCGTTCAGACAGCACTTACCTGGAGCGCGGCGCGAGATGGCGCAGACCCAGACCCTGGTGCCGGACTTCAAGTCCAAGACCGTCCTCTTCCTGGTCGTCCTGGCGGCCGCGACCTGGGGCCTCTTCGAGAGGCGCACGAAGTTCACGCTCGAGGACGGGACCACGATCACGGGCACGGTCGTGGAGGAGACCGAGGAGAGCCTCACCATCGAGCGCGCCTCGGGACAGAGGAAGACGCTCAGCCGCGCCAAGATCACCGACCAGGACTGGCTGAACTTCGAGGTCGACCTGAACCTCGGGCTCGACCTGATGGGCGGCACGGCGCTGCGCTACCGCATCGACCTGGACGGCGTGGCCCCGGACGCGCGCGCCGGTCTCCTCGAGCGCACGATCGACACGTACAGCTCGCGCCTCGACAACCTCGGGGTCAAGGAGCTGTCGATCCGACTCGCGGGGGAGGACGAGATCAGCGTCGAGCTGCCGGGCGTCTCCATGGAGGAGTCCGAGGCGTATGAGCGCGTCATCCTCAGCCTGGGCCGGCTCGAGTTCCGCATCGTCGCCCAGTCGAAGGCGGGAGAGCTCAACCTCAGCGAGGAGGAGAAGAAGCTCAAGGACCACCTGAAGGCGCTCAAGGACGGCGGGCAGGAATGGACCGCGCGCAGCGTCGACCTGCGCCAGTTCGACATTCCCGGCTCGGGCGGCATCTCCTACCGCTGGTTCCCCTACACCGAGAAGACCATTCGCGAGGAGGGACGCCAGGAGTTCCCCTTCGTGCTGCTGGAGATCGACGACAAGAACCTCATCACCGGCGAGGACATCGAGGACACCTATCCGCAGCCCGACAGCAGGGGGAATCCCGCTCTCGGCTTCAAGATGAAGAGCAGCCGCGCCGGCGCCTTCGGCAGCTTCACCGAGGAGCACCTCGAGCGCCTGATGGCCATCGTGCTGGACGGCGAGGTCTCGACCGCTCCCAAGCTCAACAGCCGCATCGACCAGTCAGGGATCATCGAGGGCGGCGGCATGGCCGGCTTCAAGACCGAGGAGGTCAAGGCGCTGCGCACCGTGCTCTCCTCCGGTTCTCTCCAGGTCAAGCCGGAGAAGCTGTCGCGCGCCACCATCGGCCCGACGCTGGGAGAGGCCTCGATCGACCGCGGGGTCCTGGCGGGCATCCTGGCCTCGCTTGTCGTGGTCGCTTTCATCGGCACGTACTACCTGGCCGCGGGCATCATCTCCTGCCTCACGCTGCTCCTCGGCATGTACCTCCTGGTCGGCGGCCTCGGCTTCCTCGGAGCGACCCTCACCCTGCCGGGCATCGCCGGCATCGTGCTCACCGTGGGCATGGCGGTCGACCAGAACATCCTCATCAACGAGCGCATCCGCGAGGAGCGCGCCAAGGGCAAGACCCTGTTCCAGTCGGTGAAGAACGGCTTCGAGCGCGCCTTCGTCACCATCGTCGACGCCCAGGTGACCACGCTCATTGCCGGCGTCACTCTCTTCTACTACGGCACCGGACCCGTGCGCGGCTTCGCCGTCACGCTCATGCTCGGCATCGTCACCACGATGTTCGCGTCGCTGCTCGGCTCGAAGCTCCTCTTCTCCGTCTGCCTCGACCGCGAGATCTTCAAGGACCTGAGGATGCTGAGCATGGTCAAGGAGACCAGCATCCGCTTCTCCAGGTACCTGATGCCCAGCCTGATCTTCTCCGGCCTGACGATCCTGGGCGGCCTGGCCCTTTTCGCCTACGACTACGATAGCCTCAAGGGAGTCGACTTCGCCGGCGGCTTCCAGGCGCACATCCGCCTCAAGGAGCCGCTCGCGCAGCAGGAGGTCTTCGCGGCCATCAGGCCGCTGCATGACACGGTGCAGGTCGTCTCCATGGCCGGCGAGGGCGCGGCGGCCGGAAGCGCGGAAACGCGCGACTTCCGCATCACCATCCGCGGCAGCGCCGAAGAGGAAGCGGTCGCCGGGGACCAGCGCGAGCGCTTCCTCGCCGACATCACGACCGTGCTCGGCGAGCGCATGCTGCCCCAGGGAGTGGATGACATCCAGGTGGCGCCGGACGCAACCAATCAGCGCTCCACGGCCACGTTCACCCTGAACTTCTCCGCGCCGATCGCGCAAGAGACGGTTCAGGGCAGCCTCGCGGACCGCATCGCCGTGGATTCGATCGAACCGGTCTCCGGAGCCTCGCCCGCAGAGGCCTACCGCGTGGCGGCCCGCTACGGCGTCGTGGTCAATCCCGACCGGGTCAAGGCCGAGACAGCGAGCGCGCTCGTCGATCTCCCGGGCGGCGTGCGCCTCTCCGATCCCATTCCCGAGAGCCAGTTCATCGGCGGCAAGGTGGGCGGGGAGCTGCGCAACAGCGCCATCAAGGCGATCATCCTGGCGGTCCTCCTCATCCTCATCTACATCCGCGTGCGCTTCCACGACCTCTACTGGGGCCTGGCCGCCTGCATCGCGACCGTGCACGACGTGCTCTTCGGGATGGGCGCGGTGGCCCTGGTGCACTACACCGGGCTGATCAACATCGAGCTCGACCTCACCATGGTCGGCGCGTTCTTGACGATCGTGGGATACTCCCTGAATGACACGATCGTCATCTTCGACCGCGTGCGCGAGAACCTGCCGCGCGTCGCCAAGCCGCTCGTGGAGGTCATCGACCTCTCGATCAACCAGACGTTGGCGCGCACCCTGCTCACGGCCTTGACCTCCCTCCTCGCCATCGTCATCCTGCTCGTGTTGAACCTCGGCCAGGGCAACGTGCTCGAGGGGTTCGCCTTCGTCATGTTCGTGGGCGTTTTCGTGGGCACGTACTCGACCGTGTTCATCGCCAGCCCGCTGCTCGTCAC
>JACQZJ010000177.1:14869-19976 GCA_016213895.1 Planctomycetota bacterium
GCAACCTAGCGAGGGAGGCCCCCTCGCGGCGCGGAGGGCAGCGTGCGAAGGAAGACGATCGGCATCCTCCTCCTCGCCCTGGTCGTGGTGGCCGGCGTGCTTTTCGTCGAGCAGAACATCGGCGGCAGGGCGTCCGGCCGGGAGCCGGCCGAGCCCGCCGTCCTGCGCGTGGTGATCGGCGGCGGCGCGCCGCGGGCGCCCGAGGTCCCGATCGAGACGCCCGGGGCGGTGCCGCAGCCGCCTGCCGGCGCGGCGCCGGCGCCGCGCCCGGGCGCGCGCGCTCCGCACGAACCTCCCCCGCGAGAGCTGCGCTACCAGGTGCGGGGCGGAGACACGCTCGGGGCGATCACGCGCGACCACCTCGGCTCCGCGGCCAAGGACCTCGTGGAGCGCGTGGCGCGGCGCAATGGCCTGTCCGATCCCGACAACCTCAAGCCCGGCAGCGTGCTCCTCATTCCGGTGGAGCGCTACGAGGAGCACGCCGCCAGCGGCCGCGAGTCGCTGCGCGACCTGAGCCAGCGCTTCTACGGCGCGCCCAACCGCGTTCCGGCCCTGCGCCGCGTCAACCCGGACGTGCCCGAGCGCGACGACTCACCCATCGAGGCCGGCCGCGTGGTGTGGATTCCGCGGTAGCGCGCAGGGCGCGCTACGCCTTGCGCGACAGGGTCAGGTCGACGCGCCAGTTCACGTCGTCCGTCGCCGGGAAGTCGCGGCGGAAGTGCGCGCCGCGGCTCTCCTCGCGGAAGAGCGCCGCGGCGGTCACCAGGCGCGCGATGGTCATGGCGTTCACCAGCTCCAGGCCGTTCGCGTCCTCGAACCTCGTGCGCAGCAGGATGTCCGACCAGCGCTGCAGCCGCTCGCCGGCGAAGCGCAGGCTTACGCCGTCGCGCTCGATCCCCACGCGCTTCCACATGATCGCCCTGAGCGAGTTCCACAGGTCGCGCCGATCCATCATGGCGGGCTCGCTCAAGTGCGGCACGTCCCCTTCGTCGTACGGGGCGAACGGCGGGCTCGGCGTCTCGGCGGCGAGCTGCCCCGCGCTGCTGCCGCAGACCAGCCCCTCGAGCAGAGAGTTGGACCCCAGGCGGTTTGCCCCATGCAGGCCGGTCGAGGCCGCTTCGCCCGCGGCGAAGAGGCCGGGAACCGAGGTGCGCCCGCTCACGTCCGCGACCACGCCGCCGATCATGTAGTGCGCCGCCGGGTGGATCGGGATGGGCTCGTGCGTGAAGTCGATGCGGTAGTCGTCGAGGACCTTGGTGATGCCGGGGAAGCGGCCGCGGAAGTGCGCCTCCGGAATGTGGGTGACGTCCAGGTAGCCGCAGGAGTCGCCGGTCGCGATCATGCGCCGCACGATGGCGCGGCTGACGATGTCGCGCGGCGCCAGCTCGGCGCTCGGGTGCTCCTCCAGCATGAAGCGCACCCCGTTCTTGTCCCGCAGCAGGCCGCCTTCGCCGCGCACCGTCTCCGAGATCAGCAGGCGCGGCACACCGGGCACGTAGAGCGTCGTGGGATGGAACTGGTAGAACTCCAGGCCGCGCACCAGGGCCCCGGCGCGAAACGCCATGGCCACGCCGTCGCCGGTCGCGACCGCCGGGTTCGTCGTCTCGCGGTAGATCTGCCCCGCTCCGCCTGACGCCAGCACGACGGCCCGGCAGCGCAGGAAGGTGAATCTCCCCTTGGCCGGCAGCACCACCACGCCGGCCACCGCGCCGCCCGCGGTCACGATGTCGACGGCGAAGGTGTTCTCCAGCACGCGGATGCGGGACTCCGCCCGGACGCGCGCCTCGAGGACGCTCTGCACCTCCATCCCGGTGGCGTCGCCGCGCGCGTGGATCACGCGCCCGCGCGAGTGGCCCCCCTCGCGCGCGAGCGCGATCTCGTCCTCCCGCACGTCGAAGCTCCCCCCCAGATCGATCAGCTTGTGGATCGCGCCTGGCCCGCGCTTGACGATCGCCTCCACCACGTCCGCGTGGCACAGGGACGCGCCGGCCGTCATGGTGTCGTCCATGTGAGCCGCGAAGGAGTCGTCATCCCCGAGCACGGCCGCGATCCCGCCCTGCGCGTAGCGCGTGTTCGATTCCTCCAGCTGAGCCTTGGTGACCAGGACCACGCTCTTCTGCTGCGCCGCCTCCAGGGCGGCGCACAAGCCGGCCACTCCACCGCCGATCACCACGACATCCGCGGCCACCAGCGAGGCGCAGTCCTCGGCGCGAGCCGACAGGAACCTCGGCCCAAGGAAGCCGCCGGGAATCTGCTTCAGCCGGATGTCGTTACCCATCAAGGACTTGTTCTCGTTCATCGCTGTCTCGACGCACCCTCGAAGAAAAAACAGAAAAGCGCTTTTCGTTCGCCTTCCGTTCGCCTAACATCTCCCTACCTTCGGCATCCGTAAGGAGGACCGCAAAGCCATGAAGCGCAACATCCTCGGACGAGACGGCGCCGCAGCCCTTGCCATGACTATCATCCTCGCTCTCCTCCTGTTCCTCTGAGGCCCGTTCGGAGAGCACCGCATGTTCCTCACCAAGCGCCAGCTCCAGGTCCTCGACTTCCTGCGCAGCTTCCTTGAGCGCTTCCGGGTCGCTCCCACGCTCGACGAGATGGCTGCTCACTTCAAGGTCTCTCGCATCACCATTCACGAACATCTCCGATCGCTCGAAGACAAGGGCGTCATTCGTCGCACCAAGAACCGCGCCCGCTCCATCGAGCTCGTCGAGCAGCACGCCCCCGAGGTTCCCCCCGGCCTGCTTCTTCCCATTCTAGGGCTCGTTCGCGCCGGTGCTCCCTGCCAGCCCTTCGAGAACCCCGAGCCCTTCGACCTCGCCAACTGGATTCGCGATCCAAGCGACTACCACCTGCTTCGCGTCGCTGGCGAGAGCATGATCCAGGACCACATCGCCGACGGCGACCTGGTGCTCATCGATCGCCGGCGCGCCCCCATCGACGGCGATATCGTGGTCGCGGCCACCCCCGACGGCGACGTCACCTTGAAGCGCATCTACCGCGAGGCAGGCGGCGTCCGCCTGCAGCCCTCGCATCCCGACATGCAGCCGCTGCGCTACGCTTCCGCCGAGGTGCGCGGCGTCGTGGTCGGGCTCATCCGCAAGTTCTAAGCGCCCGTGCCCCTCCCCCGGGCCCGCAAACTTTACCGCCAGGCCACTCCCCTTCCGCCGTCCCCGGCCTGCTACAATGCGGCCCCCGGGCCGGGGCGTAGCTCAGGGGCTAGAGTGCATGCTTTGGGAGCATGAAGTCGCTGGTTCGAATCCAGTCGCCCCGACCAACTTGGTCCTCCCCATCCCTCCCAGACGCGGCAAACCCGTGCGCTGGCTCGAGCGTTACTCCGTAGCTGTCTTCTACCTGCTGGCCGCGGGCATCAGCGCCGCCGCCTGCCTCGCCGCGCACTCCCTCAGGGACGTCCTCTCCGCCGCCCTTCCGCGCAACGTCCTCCTCGTCCTGGCCGAGTCCGGGCCCAGCCTTGCCGCGCTCCTCGTCGTGGCCTTGCTCCGCGGCCGCGCCGGACTCGCCGATCTTCTCCTCCGTGCCGTCCGCTGGCGCCTGGGCTGGAGAGGCTTCTTCTTCGTCCTCGCCCTCTTCCCTCTCATCGAACTCCTCTCGGTCCTCGTCCAGCTCGCCGCAGGCGCCAACCCTTCCCCCCTGATCCCAGCCACGACAGCGCCGGAACCGGCTCCCTACTACATCCCCATCTGGATCGGCGCCTTCGCCGGCCCCGGCGAGGAGCTCGGCTGGCGAGGCCTCCTCCAGCCCGCCGCCTCCGCGCGCTTCGGAGACCTGCGCGCCTGCCTCCTCGTCGCCCTCCTCTGGTGGCTCTGGCACTACCTCGCCGATCCACCCCTCGTGGCCCTCATTCTCCGGCACTCCATCCTCTTTCATCTCGAACACTTCGCCGTCTGGCAGATCCTGGCCATCCTCCCCGGGACAATGCTCCTCCTCCGTGCCTGTCAGTGGGCCGGCGGGAACGTTCTTCCTGCCATCCTGCTGCACTCCACCTACAACTGGACCCCCGACGCCACCTCGGCCCTCTACCCCCCGCCCGACGCCCTCCGCGGCTACGCCCACCTCGCGCTCCTCTGGATCGTCGCCACCGCGGCCTACCTCGCGGGCCCCGCCCCTCCCTCCCGACCCATCCAGAAACGCGCGGGGCTCGGCACCCCATAGGATGCCGAGCCCCGCGCTCAGATAATAACCCCGGCAATGACCTACTCTCTCGGCGGTCAGCCAATACCATCGGCTCGCGCTGCGTAACGACCGTGTTCGGAATGGGAACGGGTGTGGCCAGCCCGATAACGTCACCGGGGATTTTTGTATCGGTGAACCGCGGAACCAACCGCGAGCGACAGCGCCGAAAGCGCCACCGGCCTCCCCGGGAATCATCAGAGGAGGCGGAAAAAAGTAGTCAAGCCGATCGGCCGATTAGTACCGGTTAGCTGAACGCATTACTGCGCTTACACATCCGGCCTATCAACCTGGTGGTCTTCCAGGGGCCTGATAGGGAGATCCAGTTTCGGGGAGGGCTTCACGCTTAGATGCCTTCAGCGTTTATCCTTTCCGCACTTAGCCACCCAGCACTACCCCTAGCGGGATAACTGGTACACCAGAGGTGCGTCCGCCCCAATCCTCTCGTACTAAGGGCAGAACCCCACAAATCTCCTACACCCACACCGGATAGGGACCGACCTGTCTCACGACGGTCTGAACCCAGCTCGCGTACCGCTTTCATTGGCGAACAGCCAAACCCTTGGGAGCTTCTCCACCCCCAGGATGCGATGAGCCGACATCGAGGTGCCAAACCTCCTCGTCGATATGGACTCTTGGAGGAGATCAGCCTGTTATCCCCGGAGTACCTTTTGTCTGATGAGCGACGGCCATTCCACACTGAACCGCCGGATCACTAAGCCCTGCTTTCACACCTGCTTGACCTATAAGTCTCGCAGTCAAGCACCCTTGTACCTTTGCGCTCTGCACGCGATTGCCAACCGCGTTGAGGGTGCCTTTGGACTCCTCCGTTACTCTTTGGGAGGAGACCGCCCCAACCAAACTGCCCACCAAGCACTGTCCCGGATCCGGATTCACGGACACCGGTTAGAATTCT
>JACQZJ010000178.1 GCA_016213895.1 Planctomycetota bacterium
GCCGGCGCGTGGCCGCGCGGTGCGAGCGCCCGCCCAGGCGCAGCGGCTAGAATCGTCTGGTGAGGCAGACCGCCACGAGTTCCGCAAGCTGTGAGACCTCGCGAGCGTCGATGAGGGCAGCGATGGACCCGTCGCGTCCGGCACGGATCGCGGCATTCTGGAGGACGGCGGCGAGCCCCGAGGGAAGCGCGGCGCGCCGCCGCGCCGCGCGGCCGCTTGCGACGCTTCTGGCTTTCGCGCTCGGGACCGCCTGCGCCCGCGCGCATGAAGAGGCCGCGGCCGCGGGCGCGCAGCCCGCGAGCGGGCGCCTGCAGTCGGTGCAGGAATCCTACCTGCGCGACGTGCTGCGCCAGTTCGGCAGCCCCGATCCGCGGCTGCGCAGGCAGGCGGTGCTGGACGTGGCGCGGGCCGGCGACGCAGCCGTTCCCCTCGTGGTCGAGAGCGCCGGCAACACGAGCAATCCCCTGGTGCAGCGCTGCTGCCTCTTCGCCCTGGCCGAGGTCGGGGGAGCGACTGCTGCGGCCGCGGTGCGCGCGCGCTACCTCGCGGACGCGCTGCGCGAGGACGAGCGCGCGATCGCGGCCCTCATCCTGGGCAAGCTCGGTCCGGCGGAGGCGCGCGAGCAGCTCCGCGAGGAGGCCGCGTCCCGGCGCCCCGGTCTCTTGCGCCAGGCGGCGGTGCTGGCGCTCGGCCGCGTGGGCGACGCGGACGGTCTCGCGCCCGTGCTCGCCAGCCTGAGCCGGGAGCCGCTGCAGGACCGGCGCGTCGCGCTCCTGCTCGCGGCCGGGGCCACCGCGGACCGCGTGTTCCTGCCGGTCATCGTTCCCCTGCTCGAGGACGGTGCGGCGCCCGAGCGCATGGCCGCCGCCTTCGCCGCCGGCGAGGTCGCGGACGCGGCCGCCCTGCCGGACCTGCTGCGGGCCTGCCGGCGGGAGAAGGACGAGAAGGTCCTGGAGTCCTTCGCCCTCGCGCTCGGCGTGTTCGAGGATCCCGCGTCCTGCGAGGTGCTGGAGGAATGGACGCGCTCGCGGGCCGAGGGCGTGAAGGCGGCGGCGCTCGCGGCGCTGGCGGCCCGCGCCGACGGGGCCGGCGCCGTGGTGCAAGTGTTCGCGGCGTCGCGCGACGCCTCTCTGCTGGAGCGCACCGCGCTGGCCGCGGCCGGCGCGCCGGAGCCTCGCCTTCTGCGCCAGGCGCTCGAGGGTCTGCTTCTGGCGCAGCGGGCGAACGTGCGGGCGGCCGCCGGCCTGGCGCTCGCGGCCCTCGGCGCGGAGGAAGCGCTCCAGCCGCTCCTCGACTGGCTGAGAAGCGAGAAGGACCAGGTTGCACTGCGAGACGCGCTGCTCGTCGCCGGAGCGTTGGAGTTCGAGGGCGCCCTGCCGCTCGCGGAGGAGCGCCGGGCGGACGCCGGTGACGAGCAGCTCTGCCTGCAGGTCGAGCGCACGCTCTCGGGCCGGCGAGACGCGCGCCACTTGCGAGATCGCCTGGAGGCGCGCCTGGCCGCCACGGGCGCGCGGCTGCACGATCGACGGGACCTGCAGCTCTCAGAGCTGGTCGGCCAGGCGCTCGGGCTCGACGACTACGTGCGGCGGCGGGCCGTGGCTCCCGGCGATCCTCCGGGCGGAGGCGGAGGGGAGGGCGGCGGCGACGAGGGCGGCGAGGGCGCGGAGGGCGAGGGGCAGGAGGGCTTCCCGGGGCGCAGGCCGGGGCGCGTGGACCTGCGCGGCTCCGCCGTGGAGCGGGACATCGAGGAGTGGCTCGCGGACGAGGCCTACTTCCCGCCGGCGGCCGCGCGCCGCGCAAGGCGCTGAGCATCGAGTTTGATTGCGGCGCTGCCGCGCCGCGGTGCTAGAATCCGCGGCAGAGAGCGGCGGGTGGTTGGATCCGCCGGCGAACCCTGAGGGTGGCTGGATGACCGTGGCGAATCGAAAGGTCTACTGCACGTTCCCCAAGGAGCTGATCAAGGAGCCGCTCCTCTACAACCTCGGGAAGAACTTCAACGTGATTCCCAACATCCGGGGCGCCAGCATCACGGACGAGGTGGGCCTGGTCTATCTGGAGCTGGAAGGGGACGAGGCCGAGATCGAGAAGGCGGTGCTCTACCTCAGGGAACGCAAAGTGCGCGTCGACGACGTGGTCGGCGACGCGTCTCCGCCGCTCTGATCTCGATCCAGCGGCCGGGCTAGTTGCCCTCCTCCTCATCGGCCGGGGCCGCGGCCTTCTCGGCCAGGCGCTTCCCGAGCTTCGCCCGGAACTTCGCCAGCTCCTCGGTCTTGTCCGGGCCGTCGTACTTCTTCCAGAGGTCGAGCAGGCTGTGGACGCACTTCAGGTTCCACTGCTCGTTCTCCTGCATGCCCTGGACCTCGGTGCGGAACGGGATCTTGATGTACTCGGCGGAAACCTCCTGAATCGCGAGGACCAGGTTGCCGGCGATGATGAAGCTGCGTTCGACGCGCAGGTCCAGCCCGTTCAGCGCGTTGATCAGGGCGGGGATCGTGACCTCTCCGGACTGGGCCAGCGTTTCCTTGGCCTGCCTCATGACCTGGGGGCGCACGCTTTCGATGTAGGCGTTCCTCACCGCCTGCTGGATCTGCGCCCACTCCTCGTCGGAGATGTCGGGCATCTTGCCGAACGACGCGAAGGAGAGGACCGGGTCAAGCGGCGCTTCGGGTTCGGGTTCAGGCGGTGGCGCGGGCGCGGGCTCGGGCTCCGGCGCGACCGGCGCCTCGGCGATCGGATCGGGCTCGGGCGCCTCGGCAACGGGCTCAGTCGTGGTGTCGGTCGTCGCGACCGGCGCCGGCTCGACCGGCTCCTCGCCGCCGCCCCGGAGCAGCAAGAACAGGACGATCGCCACCACGACCACTCCCACGCCGATGCCGACGTATACGTTGGTCATGTCCTTCTTGGGAGCGCCGCGGCCGCCGTGGCGCGTCCGTCCCGCGCCCGCCTCCGCCTCCTCCTCCACGCCCGCGGCGTGCGCGTGCCGCCTGGCCCCGGTCCTGGCGCGCGCGCGTCCCGGACGCCCTGCCCGGCCGCCTCTGTGCCCGGCGTGGGAGGCTGCCGCACCCGGCGCGCCGCTCTTCTTCTCCGCCACGGCCTGCGGCTTCTCGTCCTCGGCGGCCTCGACCTCGACGACGCCGCCGCACTTCTTGCACTTGGCCTTGGTTCCCGTGAAGCTCCCCGGCACCTTGAACCTGGCTCCGCAACCTCCGCAGACGCCGATCCGGTCGGTCATCGCAAGCTCCTTACACGATCCTCCAGGATCCCTGAGAAGTCACACGATCTCATCCTAGCAACGGCGCGGCGGGCGCGGGCGTTTCATCAGCCGCGCTGGCGTTCCTTCCGCGGCTTCTCGGCCGGGGCTTCCTCCTCGTCTTCTTCTTCCTCCTCGTCGGGCTCGAAGCCGGGCGCGGGCGGTCCCGAGTAGGAGTCCTTGTGATCGCGCCACCAGCCGAACCACCTGCGCCGGTTCGGCTCGTTCTGCGCCGCTCCCTCGCCGACCATCGAGCCCTCGTTCGCGCCCGGGACGATGGGGAAGTCCTCGCCCGAGAGGTCGGCCAGCACGCCGGCGACGAGCGCCGCGATCCGCAGGTCGCTCTCGTTGTTCAGGTCGAGCGGGACCAGGGCGTTGAGCAGGTGGGGCACGGCCGGCTTCCCGGCCGCGATCAGGTCCTGGCGCGCCTTGTGCGCCGCTGTCGTCACCGCGGGGTCGCAGAGCACCGCGAGAGCGCGTTCGATGTCGCGCGTGATGGCGCTCGGCATGCCGGCGATCAGCTCCACCACGGCCACGTCGGCGTCCGGGTTGCGCGTGCGGCGCGCCGGCCTGGGGGTGGCCTCGGCTCCCGCCTCGGCGCCGGCCTCAGGCGGGGCCTGGCCCGCTCCCAGGATCGGACCCCGCTCCAGGAGGAAGAGCTTCCACGTCCCCCCGGAGGGCACGAAGTACAGGACGACCTCCTGCGACGTGTCCTTGAGGGCGTTCTTGAGCGTCGCCTCGACCTTGCCCTCGCCCGCGGCGAGCCGGATCACCTCGGCCCGCGTCACCGTGGCCAGGCGCAGGAACTCGCGCGTTTCCGGGTCGCCGAGCACGTTCTGCATGTACTCGGTCTGCCGTGCGTACCTCTCGTCCGCGGCCAGCTCGTTCCACGGCCGGCTCTCGATCCCGTTCTCGACGCGCTTGCGGTGCATCTCCGCGTAGTCGATCCAGAGCGGCAGCATGGGATGGTCGTCGGTGCAGAGCGCCTCGAGGAGCTTGCGCGCGTGCTCCGCGAGCAGCTCAGAGGGGCCGCGCGGCTTCTCGGGTGCGGGCCGGGCGGCCGGGCGCGGCTCCTCGACGCTCCGCGCCGTCGGGGCGGGAGCCTCCTCCGGCTCGCCGCGGCCGGCGATCGCGTAGATGATGATCGCCACGAGCACGGCGCCCACCACGATCGCGGCGTAGACGATCGGTCCCGAGCCGTGCTGCCGCCGCGGCGTGGAGTGCAAGGCGACGGCCTGGAACTTCTCCTTGCACCGCGGGCAGGTGAGGGTCTGGCCGATCTTGGCGATGGGAACCTTGAAACGCGAGTGGCACGAGGAGCATGCGATGATGGGCATGGCCGATCGCCTTTGCGGAGGAGAATGGCGCAGACTAACATAGAAGGATCAGGCCCCCGTGTCGAACGGCCGGCAGGACCGGTTGCAGGGAGCAGGCGATGATTCGATCGAGTCTTCGGCCCAGGGCGGCGGCGCTCGACGGGGCGCTCCTCGCGCTCCTCGCCGGCCCGCCCGGATTGGGCGCCGGGAGCGGCTCCACGAACGTGCCCGCCCCGCCGCCGCGGATGGGGAGCAAGGCGCCCTCCTCGATCCGGCTGTTTGCGCCGGCGGAGCGCGCCTTCGGCGGCAGCCACATCGGCCGGCCGTTCAGCCCGCTGGGGCAGGGCCGCCCGCTGGCGCCGCTCGGATCGGGCCGCCCGCTGGCGCCGCTCGGATCGGGCCGGGCGTTTTCGGCCGCCGATCTCGACGCGCCCTCCAGCGCGGCCGGTTCCGGGGTGCCGGAGGCGCCGGCAGGCGGGGAGTCGCCGCTCGCGGGCGGCGGCTTCCTGGTGCTCGAGGATGTCCGGTCGCTGGGGATCGCGGAGGCGCCGGACCGCCTGGGCGAGCCGATCGCGGGGGTGGCGCCCCTGCCGCCCGAAGAGCGCAGCAGCACTCTTCCGCCGGGCGGCGTGGCCCCGCGCGCCGCGCTTCCCGGCCTGGAGACGCCGGATCCCGCAGCCCCGGAGCCGCGGCCCCATCCGCTGTCGGGCCTCGCGGAGCAGCTCGTGACGAGCGCGCGGCAGCAGCTCCAGGACGGCCAGGTCTACCTGGCGGAGTCGTCCTTGAGCAGCGCGGTCACGCTCTTTCCGGAGGATTCGCGCCTGCGTCTCGAGTACGCCCTGGCGCAGGCGGGCGTGGGCAACGTGCATGGCGCGGCGCGCTCGCTCGTGGACGGGTTCCGCCTCGAGCCCGACCTGGTGGTGGAGCCGCTGAACGTGGTCAAGGCGTACGGCGGCAGGGAGCGCTACCAGGAGCGCCTCGAGCAGGTCAGCCTCTACCAGGCGGCCTATCCCCTGGACAGCAACGCGCTGTTCCTGCGCGGCTTCCTGACGGCGCACGCCGGCGACGCCGCGCAGGCGGTGGCGGACTTCTCGCGGCTGCGCCAGAACGATCCCGTGTACCCCTTCGTCGGCGCCTTCCTCAAGCGGCTCGAGGCGGCGGACGTGGCGCCGCAGGCGCCGGAGGAGGCGCCGGCCGGCGCCGGCCCGTGACCGCGCAGGGGCGCGGCGAGCGCGCGCCGGCGCGGCGCTTCCGCCTCGTCTCCGACCTCGCGCCGACCGGCGACCAGCCGGCGGCGATCGAGCGCCTGGTCGAGGGCATCGCGGCGGGCGCCCCGCACTCGGTCCTGCTCGGCGTCACTGGCTCCGGCAAGACCTTCACCATCGCCAACGTCATCGAGCGCGTGCAGCGGCCGGCGCTGGTGATCGCGCACAACAAGATCCTCGCCGCCCAGCTCTACGCGGAGTTCCGCGAGCTCTTCCCGGAGAACGCCGTCGAGTACTTCGTGTCGTACTACGACTACTACCAGCCCGAGGCGTACATCCCGCGCACGGACACCTACCTCGACAAGGACGCCGCCATCAACGAGCGCATCGAGCGCATGCGCAACGCCGCCACGGCCGCGCTGCTCGACCGGCCCGACGTGGTGATCGTCGCGAGCGTGTCGTGCATCTACGGCCTCGGCTCGCCGCAGGCATACGCGGACATGTCGGTCAAGGTCGCGGTCGGCCAGGAGGTGGAGCGGGACGACCTCTTGCGCCGCCTGGCGCGCATCCAGTATCAGCGCAACAACCTCGACTTCACGCGCGGCACCTTCCGCGTGCGCGGCGACGTGGTGGAGGTGTTCCCGGCCTACGCCGAGGACCGCATCCTGCGCCTCGAGCTGCTCGACACCCTGGTGGAGCGCATCCTCGAGGTCGATCCGCTGCGCGGCGCGGTGACGGGCGAACCGGACGCGGTCACGATCTACCCCGCGAGCCACTACATCACGCCGCAGGAGCGCTTGACCCGCGCCCTGCACGGGATCGAGCAGGAGCTGGAAGAGCGCGCCGCCGAGCTGCGCGCCGGCGGGAAGCTGCTCGAAGTGCAGCGCCTGGAGCAGCGCACGCGCTACGACCTGGAGCTCCTGCGCGAGACCGGTTTCTGCTCCGGCATCGAGAACTACTCGCGCCACCTGGACGGGCGCCGGCCGGGGGAGCCGCCCGCCACGCTCATCAACTACTTCCCGCGCGACCTGCTGGTGGTGCTGGACGAGAGTCACCAGACCCTGCCGCAGCTCGGCGGCATGTACCGCGGCGACCGCTCGCGCAAGGAGACGCTGGTGCAGTTCGGCTTCCGCCTGCCCTCGGCCCTGGACAATCGCCCGCTGCGCTTCGAGGAGTTCAGCCGCCTCGTCGATCAGGTGGTCTACGTGTCGGCCACGCCGGGCGAGTACGAGCGCGAGCAGAGCGCGGGGCGCATCGTCGAGCAGGTCATCCGGCCGACCGGCCTGGTCGATCCGCAGGTGGAGGTGCGGCCGGCGCGCGGCCAGGTGGACGACCTGCTCGGGCAGATCCGCGAGCGCGTCCTGGCCGGGGAGCGCGTGCTCGTCACCACGCTGACCAAGCGCATGGCCGATGAGCTGACCGACTACTACCTGGAGTGCGGGGTGCGCGTGAAGTACATGCACTCCGACGTGGACACGATCGCGCGCACCGAGCTGGTGCGCGACCTGAGGAAGGGCGTGTTTGACGTGCTCGTGGGGATCAACCTGCTGCGCGAGGGACTGGATCTTCCCGAGGTTTCCCTGGTCGCGGTGCTCGACGCCGACCGCGAGGGCTTCCTGCGCTCCACCACCTCGCTCATCCAGACCTGCGGGCGCGCGGCGCGCAACGTCGCCGGCAAGGTCATCCTCTACGCCGACCAGGTGACGCGCTCGATGCGGGACGCGCTCGACGAGATGAACCGCCGCCGCGCCCGGCAGGAGGAGTACAACCGCGCGCATGGGATCACGCCCGCGTCGGTGAAGAAGGGCATCCGCGACATCCTCGAGAGCGTGTACGAGCAGGACTACGCGCCGCTGCCCGCGGCGGACGGCGGCGAGGCCGAGGCGCTCGACCTGGCCCGCATCGGCCGCGAGATCGAGCGCTTGCGCGGGCGCATGCGCGAGGCCGCCGCCGCGCTGCGCTTCGAGGAGGCGGCCCAGCTGCGCGACCGCATCAAGGCCCTGCAGGAGCTGGAGCTGCGCTTCCGCTGAAGGGTGCGCGCGGTCCCCGGGAGCGCTACGAGGATGTGGCGGTGAACGAGACGCTCAAGCTCAAGCTGTCCGGCCTCCCGGCTGAGCCCGGCGTCTACCTGTTCCGGGACGCGGCCGCCGCGCTCCTCTACGTGGGCAAGGCGTGCTCCTTGAAGAGCCGCGTGCGCTCCTACTTCGGCCGCACGCGCGACCAGCGCCTCGCGGCGCGTTTCATCGAGAAGAACGTCGCGGACCTCGAGTTCATCGTCACGCGCAGCGAGAAGGAGGCGCTGCTCCTGGAGAGCAGCCTCATCAAGAAGCTCAAGCCGCGCTACAACCTGCGGCTGCGCGACGACAAGAGCTTCCTCAACCTGCGCCTCGATCCGCGGGACCCGTTCCCGCGCATCGTGCCCACGCGCCAGGTGAGAAGGGACGGCGCGCTCTACTTCGGCCCCTACCCGGGGACGCGCGCCATCCGCATGACGCTGCGCTTCCTGCGCTCCTTCGTGCCTCTGCGCGACTGCAAGGACGCGGACTTCCAGAGCCGCACGCGTCCCTGCCTCGAGCACGAGATCGGGCGCTGCTCGGCGCCCTGCGTCGGCCTGCGCTCGCAGGCGGAGTACGCCCGCGACGTGGAGCGCGCCGTGCGCATCCTGCGCGGCGAGACGACGGAGCTCGTGCTCCTGGTGGAGAAGGAGATGCAGGAGGCGGCGCGCCGCGAGCAGTTCGAGCGCGCCGCGGCGCTGCGCGACTACCTGCAGAGCATCGCCGCGGCCGCGCCGCGCGCGGCGGAGACGGGCGCCTGCGGCGACCTGGACGCGGTGGGGGTGTGGCGCGAGGGCGGCCTGACGCAGGTCGTGGTGCTGTTCGTGCGCCAGGGCAGGCTGGTCGATCGGGCGGCATTCACCCTGCAGCAGGAGCTGCCCGAGGACGAGCTGCTTGCCCAGTTCCTGCAGCGCTTCTACGAGGGCGGCCGGCCTGTGCCCGCGGAGATCCTGCTGCCGGGCGAGGCGTACGGCCGCGCCGCGCTGGCGCAATGGCTGGCCGAGCGGCGGGGCTCCCGCGCCCGGCTGTGGGCGCCGCGGCGCGGCGAGAAGGCGCGCCTGGTGGAACTGGCGCGCGAGAACGCCCGCCTCAGCCTGCACGCGAGCAGCGACCGGCGAGAGCGCGCCGCCCTCCTGCTCGAGGAGCTGCGGGCGCGCCTGGACCTGCGGCGCGTGCCGGTGGTGATCGACTGCGTCGACGTCTCGACCACGGGCGGCAAGGAGACGGTCGCCTCCTGCGTCCAGTTCCGCCACGGCGAGCCGCACAAGGCGAGCTACCGGCGCTTCCGCATCAAGCAGGCGGATCCCCAGGACGAGTACGCCTCGCTGCGCGAGGTGCTCTCCCGGCGCGGCCTGCGCGCGCGCGCGGAGCAGAGCTTTCCCGACCTGCTCATCGTGGATGGCGGGCGCGGGCAGTGGAACGCGGCGCGCGCCGTGCTCGACGGCCTGGGCGCGCAGCACGTCGACCTGATCGGCCTGGCCAAGGGCGCGCGCCGCGGCCGCGGCCTGGTCCTCAAGCAGGGCGAGGAGGAGCGCATCTACACGCGCGGCGCCGGCGACCCGCTCGTCCTCGAGCAGGTGTCGCCTCTCAACATGTTCCTGCAGCGGGTGCGCGACGAGGCGCACCGCTTCGCCATCGCCTATCACCGCCAGCGCCGCGGCCGCCGGAGCCTGGCCTCGGAGCTGGACGCGATCCCGCTGCTCGGCCCCAGGCGCAAGCAGATCCTGCTCGAGCGCTGCGGCGACCTGGAGGGCATCAGGCGCGCCAGCGAAGCGGAGCTGGCCGCGCTGCCCGGCATCGGCGCGCGCGTGGCGCGCGAGATCGCGCGCCACTTCGGCCGCTGAGGATTCCGCGCATCGCGGGCTAGCGCCCGCAACCCAACTTCAGGACGGACGCCGAGCCCAAGCAATCCGCCTGAGAATCGTGAATCCCAGAAGAGCCTCTCCTGCGGAGAGGCTCAGGCGCGCGGATGGAAGCGCTGGTGTGCTTCCTTGAGCCGCCGGCGGTCGACGTGCGTGTAGATCTCGGTCGTGGCCACGCTGGCGTGGCCGAGCAGCTCCTGCACGTCGCGCAGGTCGGCGCCATTCTCCAGCAGGTGCGTGGCGAAGGAGTGGCGCAGGGCGTGCGGGGTCACGCCCCCTTGCGCCACCCCGCAGAGCGCCGCGCAACGCTTGACGATGCGCCACACGCGCGTGCGCTCGATGGGGCGGCCGCTGCGTGACAGGAAGAGCGCGCTCGTCGGGTGCGCCGGGCGCGCGAGCGCCGGGCGGCCGTCCCGCAGGTAGGCGGCGAGCGCGTCCAGGCCGTGCCTGCCGATCGGCACGATCCGTTCCTTGGCGCCCTTGCCCAGGCAGCGCACGAACTCCGCGTCGAGGTGCAGGCGCTCGAGCGTCAGGCCGCACAGCTCCGACACGCGGCAGCCGGTCGCGTAGAGGACCTCGAGCATGGCCCGATCGCGCAGGGCCGGCGGCTTCGTCCCCTCGGGCGCGGCCAGGAGACGCGTGATGCCGTCCGGGTCGAGGACCGCGGGCAGCCGCTTCCAGAGGCGGGGCGACGCTCCGCTCGGGCGGACGTCGCGGGCGATGCGCCCGGTCTCGAGCAAGTAGCGGCAGAAGACGCGGATCGCGGCCAGGCGCCGCGCCAGCATGGCCTCGGCCGCTCCCTTCTCCTTCTCGCCCAGGAGAAAGAGCAGAATCGGCTCCGGACTGGAGACGATGAGGGAAGCGTGCCCCTGCCCGGCAAGAAAACGCTGGAAGAGGCGGAGGTCGCGCTCGTAAGCGTCTATTGTCGAAGGGGCTAGGCCGACCTCGGCGCTGAGATAGGCCAGGAACTCGCGGATCAGATCCGCCACTCGCTGCCTCCGGGTGAGAGATCCTTGACCTTGGAGCGTGGCAACCTATAGTGCGGCACCACGTTACGGTGAATGTAAGCCCTTACGCGGAAGAGATCGATGCCAAAGAAGAAGGCAAAGAAGACTGCGGCGGCCAGAACGGCGCGCGGCACGGCGCCGGGGAAGCGGTCCGAGGCCGCGAGCGGCGGGACCGCGGCGCGCAAGGCGGCGGCAGCCAGGGACGGTGCGAAGCGGGCGGGAAAGAAGACCGCCAAGGCCGACAAGCCGAAGGCAGGCGCGGCCACGCCCGCGGCGCGGAAGCCCGCCCGCCAGCCCGCGAGCAAGCTGACGCGCGGCGACGTGACGCGCTTCCAGGAGCTCCTGTTCGCCAAGCGGCGCGCCCTGGTCGGGGACCTGAAGAGCATGGAGACCCAGGCCTTCAAGCTCAGCGGCCAGGACACCTCGGCGAACCACATGGCCGACTACGGCTCGGACAACTACGAGCAGGACTTCTCGCTCTCGCTCCTCGAGGGGGAGTCCGCGCAGTTGACCGAGCTGCGCGACGCCCTCGCGACGCTTCTAGCGCCGCCGGGCCGCGATGCTGGGCAGGAAACTCCTCTTCTTCCTGGCGCTCGCGGCCGCCGTCACCGCGGCCGATCTCGTCACCAAGAGCATCGTCTTCTCGCGCCTGCCGCACCCGGGCCAGACCGTGTCGGTGATCGGCAAGACGTTCGAGATCGTGCACCACACCAACACCGGCGGCATGTGGGGCGTGGGGCAGAGCTGGAACCCCTGGATCCTGCGGCTGGTGCGCTTCGCGGCCGTCGCCGTGGTTCTCGTCATCTTGTACCAGACCAGGCCCGGCGACCGCGTATCGGTGGTCTCGCTCGGCATGATCATGGGCGGAGCCGTCGGCAACATCCACGACTCGCTGCGTCTCGGGAGCGTGCGCGACTTCCTGAAGTTCGACTTTGGCTTCGACCCGTTCCATGCGTTTCCGACCTTCAACATCGCCGACTCCGCCATCTGCGTGGGCGTGGGTCTGCTCGCCCTGCAGATGCTCCTCTCCTCCGGCGCGGGGAGGAAGGAGGCGGGGGAAGGCAGCGCGCGCGAGTGATGCTCCGTGCTTGACGTCCGGCTCGGCCCCCTGCACCTGAAGAACCCGGTGATCTCGGCCAGCGGCTGCTTCGGCCAGGGAGCGGAAGCCGCGACCTTCTTCGATCCGCGGCGGCTCGGGGCGCTGCTTCTCAAGACGATCACGCTCAACCCGCGGGCGGGCAACCCGCCGCCGCGCATCGTCGAGACAGCCGGCGGCATCATCAACTCGATCGGCCTGCCCAACAAGGGGATCGACCGCTACCTCGCCGAGACCTTTCCGGAGGTGGTCGGCTTGGCCGACTGCCTGATCCTCAACGTGGCGGGCGAGCGCCTGGAGGAGTGGCCGCGCCTCGCGGCCTGCATCGGCGATCGCGCGGGGATCGACGCGCTCGAGCTGAACGTCTCCTGTCCCAACGTGGAGCAGGGGGGACTGCCGTTCGCGCGCGATCCCGAGGTCGTGGCCCGGATCGTGCGCGGCGTGGCGCGCGAGACGCCGCTTCCCCTGATCGTCAAGCTCGCGCCCGAGGCGCCGGACCTGCCGGCCGTCGCGCAGGCGGCCGCGGAGGCGGGCGCCATCGCCGTCTCCCTGATCAACACCATCCGCGCCCTGGCCGTGGACTGGCGCGCGCGCCGGCCGCTGCTGGGCTACGGCTTCGGCGGCCTCTCCGGGCCGGCGATCAAGCCGGTGGCGCTGCGCCTGGTCCACGAGGTGGCGCGCGCCGTGGCGATCCCGGTGATCGGCATCGGCGGCATCCAGGACGCGGACGACGTCCTCGAGTTCATGGTCGCCGGCGCGAGCGCCGTCCAGGTGGGAACCGCCTCGCTGCGCGATCCCCTGGCCATGCCTCGCATCATCGACGAGCTGCCCGAGAGGCTCGCAGAGGCGGGGGTGGCGCACGTCCGGGACCTGGTCGGGACGCTGCGCTTCCCGCCCGCGCCGCCGGCGCCGGGGCGACCGTGATTCAAACGGAACGCGGACAGTTTGCGGCAAAAACTCGGCCGCCCTGAGATATGCTGCGTATTGGGAATCGAGAATGACCGTGGCGGTCTTTCTCGCGCCGGGTGGCGCTCCGAGGTCTTTGCGAGATGCGTCTGGAAGAGATCACACTCGACCACGTCAATCGCGCGATCGACCTCTACCTCGAACATGCCTACCGCGACGCGCCGATCCCGCCTTCGCTGCGCCGCCCGGCCGGCAGCGGCGACACGCCGGTCAGCCAGCGCCTGCGCGAGGACTTCCTGGACGAGACCGCGCGCCTCGGCCGCGGCGCGCGCGCCTATGCCCTGCGGCTCGGCAACCGGCGCTACGCCTTCATGAAGATGCGCCTGCTCGAGCACCTCTTCCACGGGGAGTTCTACTTCACCGTGGACACGCATGACCAGATGTTCCAAGCGGAGCGGGATTTCGAGCTGGCCCGGCTCATGGAGTTCAACCGCGAGCTGAGGGCGTCCATCGAGGCTGCCTGGGAGGGCGCCGGCCTGCCGACGACCGTCAACCTCAAGGGCGTGCTCGAGTGCCGGCCGCTGGAGCGGGAGCCGCCCAAGGGGGCGCGCATCCTCCTGGTCGACGACGACGCCGCCATCCTGGACACGGTCGCGCACCTGCTCGAGCTGAAGGGGTACGAGGTCGACCTGGCGCGCGACGGCGAGGAGGCGCTGAGCGCGGCGCGCCCGGAGCGCCACGATCTCATCCTGATGGACGTGGAGATGCCGCGCATGGACGGCATCGAGGCGTGCGCGCTCTTGAAGGCTGACGGCAGCCGCCGGGGCATGCCCGTGCTGCTCGCGTCGGCGCGCGCCTTCGACATGGCGCGCCCGCCCGGAGACGGCTTCCTGGTCAAGCCGTTCCAGGCCGACGTGCTGCTGCGCTTCCTCGAGGCCATGCTGCGCGATGCGTCGCGCGGCGAGCGCACCAACGCCTCGGCCTAGGGCTTCGCGGCTGTTTGGCAGGGAGCCGGAAGGGAGGGGACGGGAGGGAAGGCGAGGGGAGGTGCGTGGAGCGATCGCGGCCGTTTCCCTGGTTCCCGGGGACGGATGCGCGCCTTCCGGTGCATCGTGCGCGCGAGGACCGATCGTGGCCTGCTGGCGACAGGGGCGAAGCTGGAGGACCAGCGCGGCGAAGGAACGCGAGGCGTGGAGTGCTGAGGGCGGCGCGGCCGTCCCCTCCACCAGGGAAACGCCTCTCCGCTCTTGCATCGCGCCGTCTCGACGGCCCAGGTCAAGGCGGGCCGCTTCGGTTCAACGTACTCAAGGTCGGCGTTCGCGGGCGGGAAAAGAGCCCGCTCCCGCCCCGGAATGGTGCACCGCGCGGGGACGCGCAGTGAGATAGGCGTGGCAGCCGGTTACACGGAACCGGAGGGGAACGGAGGGGATGTGTGCCGAGCGATCGCGGCCGTTTCCCCGGGGTCCGTGGCCGCATCGCGCCTCCCGGTGCATCGAGCGCGCGATGATCGGAAGGCGCCTCTTCGAGGTGAAGACGATGCTGGCGGTCCAGAGTCGTGAAGGTCGGCGTTCGCGGGCGGGAGAAGAGCCCGCTCCCGCCCCCAGAATGAATGCACCGACCGGAGACGCCCGGTGCCAGGCTGGTCCTTGACAGCAATCGTCGAGAAGCTATTAGGCCCGCCCTGTCAACAACACGGGCTCCCTTCTTGCCCATGCGGGCAAGGACGGGCTCGAGGCGCCGGTGGACGGCCGTCGCTCACACATGATTCGGAACGGGCCACCACGGCTCCGAGAACAAGAGGGAATCGACTCATGAAGAGAGGAACTCTGATGGCGAGTCTGGTGGCACTGGCGATCGCCGGCTATGCCCTCGCCCAAGACCACCCGGCAACCGAGAAGAAGCAGCCTACGGGCGCCAAGCAGCCTACGACCGCCAGTGTGGCGGACTCGACCGTCACGGGCGAGAACATCTGCCTGGGCTGCGCTCTGCAGCACCAGAAAGGCGCCGCGGCGCAGTGCAGCAAGTACGGACACCGGCATGCGCTGAAGGTGACCAGCGCCTCCGCGTCCGGAGAGGAGCATCCGGAGATGGAGGGATGGGTCCTGCACTACCTGGACACCGACAACGCGCAATCCGTCATCAAAGAGCACCACGGCGAGACGCTGACCGTGAAGGGAAAGGTCTACGCCGATGAGCGCGTGCTCGAGGTCTCCAAGGTGGAGGTGTCGACGCAGCCGGAGCATCCCAAGACGGAACACCCCAAGCCGGAGCATCCCAAGCAGCCGGAGCATCCCAAGAAGTGATCAGGACGGACTGGCTGCGGCTCGCACCGCGGAGGGCAGGCGAACGGTGAAGCTGAGGGTCGTTGCGGTCCTGCTCGGGGCGTGCATCGCGGGTCGCGCGCTCGCTGAGGAGCAGGGCGCCAGCATCGAGCAGATCGCCGCCGCGATCGAAGAGCACGTCGCCAGCGAGTCCGCGGCCGGCGGCGGCTTCTTCCGCCTGCAGCACGATGGAAAGGAGCTGGAGCTGAAGCTCGTGAGAGTCCACATGGAGTACCTCGCGGACCTCGGCGGCGGCGTGCAGTTTGCATGCGTGGACCTGGTGGGGACGGACGGTCCGGTCTACGACGTGGACTTCTTCCTCAAGGGCGGACTGGGCGACATGGTCGTGACGGAAACCACCGTGCACAAGGTCAATGGGCAGCCGCTCTACGCCTGGGAAGAGCAGGGGGACCTTGGGTGGGTTCGGGTCCCGGTGACTGACGCGGCCCCCCGCCTTTTGGGCGTGATCGAGGGTGAGGATGCCTTCGAGTTCACCTATCGCGTGCGCCTTCCCCAGCTCGCCGGAGAGGCCAGACTGTGGCTGCCGCTGGCGCAGTCTGACGCGTATCAGTCCGTCGAGGTGAAGAGGATCTCCGCGCCGTCGAGCACGCGGCAGCTCGAGGAGCCCAAGTACGGGAACAAGGTCCTGTTCCTGACAGCGGGACCGGAGGAGAGCGGCAAGACGATCGAGGTCGTGTACCACGTCCGCAGGGTGGAACAGTCCCCCTATCCCGTGGGCACCTCCTCGCCCAAGAGGGACCTCGAGCCCGAGCAGCTGGTCCCGGATGACTCGTCCTTGCGCGCAATCGCCGAGAAGGCGGTCGAAGGAAAGGCCTCGGATCTCCTGCGCGCGCGGGCGCTCTACGACCACGTGATCGACCAGGTGCGGTACGCCCGGTATGGCTCGGGCTGGGGGCAGGGCGACGCGCTGTACGCATGTCGAGAGAAGAGCGGAAACTGCACCGACTTTCACTCCTTCTTCATCGCGCTGGCGCGCAGCGTCGAGTTACCGGCGCGCTTCGCCATCGGCGCCGCGATTCCGTCGGAAAGGAACGACGGCGGGATCGACGGCTACCATTGCTGGGCCGAGTTCTGCGCCGAGGGTCGATGGTGGCCGGTGGACATCAGCGAGGCCGACAAGAACTCGAGTCTGGCGAGCTACTACTTCGGCCATCAGCCCGCCAACCGCCTCGAGCTGAGCCGGGGCCGCGATCTGGTGGTCGATCCCGGGCCAGTCTCTGGCCCGATCAACTTCCTGGCTTTTCCTGTGCTCGAGGTCGAAGGCAGGCCCGTCAAGGCCAAGACCGAGTTCCTGTTCCAGCGGATGAGCGAGGTGCGGACGCGGGGCACGGCAGAACAGGGTTGAGGAAACAGCGTGTGTGGCGGCGCCGGGGATCGCCGCGGGCAAAGCGGCGTGTGTCCCAGGCGGCGCCAGGCGTTGGCTGCCGCGCGCCACCCTGGGTCGCTGCCGGGCGCGCTTACCGAGTTGACTTGCGTCGCGCGCGCGGCTAACGTCGCCCATTCCGTCCGACTCGGACAAGCAAACCGTTGCGGCGGTGGTCGCGAGACGGCGCCCCGCCCGGGAAGTGACGTCCCGCGCCATGGCTGAGATTCCGGAGTTCCTGCAGTCAGCGGGGGAGTTTTTGGACCGGATCTCGCTCGGAGCAGGGCGGGTCCTCAAGGAGCTGTTCGGCAGCCGCAACCTCCGCGTCATCAGGCAGCTTGGGCCGCTGGTGCAGCGCATCAACGAGCTGGAGCCGGAGATCGAGGCGCTCTCCGCGGACGATCTCAAGCGCCGCACGCCCGCGTTCCGGGAGCGCCTCGCCCAGGGCGAGCCGCTTGACGACCTGCTGCCCGAGGCCTTCGCCTGCGTGCGCGAGGCCTCGCGGCGCACGCTCGGGCTGCGCCATTTCGACGTGCAGATGATGGGCGGCGTGGTGCTGCACCGCGGGCAGATCGCCGAGATGGCGACCGGCGAGGGCAAGACCCTGGTGGCCACCGCGCCGGCCTACCTGAACGCGCTGCTCCAGCGCGGCGTCTTCATCGTCACGGTGAACGACTACCTGGCGCAGCGCGACTGCGACTGGATGCGGCCCATCTACGACGCGCTCGGAGTCTCGGTCGCCGCCATCCAGTCGAGCATGGACCCGTCGCGCCGCCAGCCGATGTACGCGGCGGACATCACCTACGGCACGAACAACGAGTTCGGCTTCGACTACCTGCGCGACAACATGAAGTCGCGCCTCAGGGACCAGGTGCAGAAGCACCTCTACTACGCGATCGTGGACGAGGTGGACTCCATCCTCATCGACGAGGCGCGCACGCCGCTCATCATCAGCGGTCTGCCCGACACCTCCACGGACAAGTACTACAAGGCCGATCAGATCGCGCGGCAGCTCAAGCCCGGCGCCGACTTCGAGGTCAAGGAGAAGGAGCACCAGTGCATCCTGACCGACGAGGGCATCGAGAAGGCGCAGCGCCTGGCCGGCGTCGACTCCTTCTACACCGGTTCGAGCATGGACTGGCCGCACCACCTCGAGCAGGCGCTGCGCGCCCACAACCTCTACCGCAAGGACCGCGATTACGTGGTCAAGGCGGACGACGACGGCCAGCCGGGCATCATCATCGTCGACGAATTCACCGGCCGCCTCATGCCCGGGCGGCGCTGGTCGGACGGCCTGCACCAGGCGATCGAGGCGAGCCAGGGCCTGCGCATCCGCGAGGAGCACCAGACGCTCGCCACCATCACCTTCCAGAACTACTTCCGCCTCTACGAGAAGCTGGCCGGCATGACCGGCACGGCGATGACCGAGGCGACGGAGTTCGCCAACATCTACAAGCTCGACGTCGTCCAGGTTCCGACCAACCGCCCGAACGTCAGGCAGGACGGCAACGACTTCATCTACCTCACCGAGGTCGAGAAGTACGCGACGATCGTGCGGGAGATCGTCGAGGTGCACCAGAGCGGGCGCCCGGCCCTGGTGGGGACCATCTCGATCGAGAAGTCGGAGCGGCTGTCGAAGCTCCTCTCCGATCCGCGCGGCATGCACCTCTACCTGGCGAAGGTGTGCGAGCTGGCGGCGGCGGAGCTGGACAAGGTCGCGGCCAAGCGGCCGGGCTGGCTCCCCGCGGAGCGCGAGGCGGCCATCCGCAAGCTGATGGAGCGGCCCGCGTTCCTGGACGTGGCCGCGGCCCGCCGGCTCGCCGACGAACTCCTCGACGAGGCGCCGAAGGAGCTGCTCGCCTGGCATCTGGACCAGGTGGCGCACTTCGGCAACGCGGCGGCCGCGGTCCAGGCCGGGCTGCCGCACAACGTGCTGAACGCCAAGTTCCACAAGAGCGAGGCGGAGATCGTGGCCCAGGCGGGCCGCGCCGGGACGATCACCATCGCGACCAACATGGCGGGCCGCGGCACGGACATTCTGCTGGGCGGCAACCCCGAGGCGCTGGCGCGCGAGCGCCTCGCCCCGGAGGCGACGCCCGAGGAGAGGGCCGCGGAGCTCAAGCGCTGCCGAGCCGAGTGCGAGGAGGAGAAGCAGCGCATCCTCGCCCTGGGCGGGCTGCAGATCATCGGCACCGAGCGGCACGAGGCGCGGCGCATCGACAACCAGTTGCGCGGGCGCTGCGCGCGCCAGGGAGACCCCGGCTCGACCAGGTTCTTCCTCTCCCTGGAAGACGACCTGATGCGCATCTTCGCGCGCGACTGGGTGGCCGGCATGCTCAAGCGTCTGGGGATGATCCACGGCCAGGAGATCGAGTCGCGCATGGTGTCGCGCGGCATCGAGAAGGCGCAGAGGCGCGTCGAGCAGCGCAACTTCGAGATCCGCAAGAACGTCCTCGAGTACGACGAGGTGATGGACAAGCAGCGCAAGACCATCTACTCGCTGCGCCAGGAGATCCTCGAGGGCATCGACCTCAAGGACCGCATCCTCGACATGTGCGGCGCCGTGGTCGAGCGCCTCATGGACACCTACCTGGGCGAGAACCAGAAGGACTGGAACCTCGAGGAGTTCGCCGAGCGCCTGAACCGCGCCTTCGGCACGCGCTTCAGCGCGGCCGACTTCGCGCGCTGCGACCGCGACAAGGTGCGCGAGATGGCGAACGAGGGCATGCGGCGCGCCTACGACGAACGCGAGGGGCTGGTCGGCGCGGAGCAGATGCGCGAGATCGAGCGCTTCCTGCTGCTGAACGTCATCGATTCCAAGTGGAAAGACCATCTGCACGCCATGCAGCAGTTGCGCGAGAACGTGGGCCTCCGCTCGTACGCGCAGATCGATCCCAAGTCCGAGTACAAGCGCGAGGGCTTCGAGAACTTCCAGAAGCTGATGGTCGTGGTGGAGGACGAGGTGACCAACCTCATCTTCCGCATCCAGGTGGTGCGCGAGGAGGACGAGCGCAAGCTCGAGACGCGCTGGCAGGCCGAAGGCCACTCCGGCGGGCGCCTGGCCGCGCCGGACGGCAGCGCCGCCCAGGCCACGGCCGTGGAGATGGAGCGCGAGCGCCGCAAGCGCGAGTCCGCCGCAGTCCATGCCGGGCGCGGCGGCCGGCCGGTGCGGCCGATCAAGCGCGAGGCGCCGCGCGTCGGGCGCAACGACCCCTGCCCGTGCAAGAGCGGCAAGAAGTACAAGAAGTGCTGCTACCCGAAGTTCGGTGGCTGATCCCACGGCGCAGACTGGAGCGAGCAATGGGGCGGCGCCCGCGGCGCCGCGCCTGCGGCTCTTCGCCTACGACCTGCTGCTCGCCTGCGGGCTGCTGCTCGCGTCGCCCTGGCTGCTCCTGCGCGTCGCGACGCGGCCGCGCTACCGCTCCGGCCTGGCGGAGCGCCTCGCGCTTTCCCTGCCGCCGCGCCGCGGGCGGCGCGCGCGCGCCTGGATCCACGCCGGCTCGGCCGGCGAGATGGCGGCGGCCGCGGCCCTGGCGCGCTTCCTGGGGGAGCGCCGTCCCGACGTGGAGGTCGTGTTGTCCAGCGTGACCGCGGCCGGGGTGGAAGTGGCGCGCCGGCTCTTGCCGGAGAGCACTGCCTTCGTGCTGCCGCTCGACCTCGGCCCCCTGGCGCGGCGCGTGGTGCGGCGCGTCGATCCCGCGCTCCTCGTCCTGGTGGAGCTCGAGCTCTGGCCCAACCTGGTGGCTGCCGCCTGGGCGCGCGGAGCGGGCGTGGCCGTGGCCAACGGGCGCATCGGCGCGACCACGAGCGCACGCCTGCGGTTTCCGGGGGCGCGCCGCTTCGTCGGCCTCGACCGCGTCGGCCTCTTCGCCGTGCAGGACGACGAGTGCCGCCGGCGCCTGTGCGGGCTGGGCGTGCCGGCGGAGCGCGTCCTGGTCACCGGCAACCTCAAGGTCGACGCGCCGCAGAGCGCCGCGCCGGATCGCGCCGCGGCGCGCCTGGCGCTCGGCATCGAGCCCGCGGCGCGCGTGCTCGTGGCTGGCTCCACGCACGGCGGCGAGGAGGCCCTGGTGGGCCGGGCGGCTCGGGCCCTGGCTGAGGAGTCGCCGTTCCCCTTCTGGCTGATCGTCGCTCCGCGCCACGCCGAGCGGCTTGCGCAAGCGGAGAAGGACCTGCAGAATGCCGGTCTGGCTCCGCTGCGCCTGACGCGCCTGCGCGCGCAGGGCCTGGCGCGCGCGGCCGGCGGCCGCGCGGGCGCGACCGTGGTCGTGGTGGACACGATGGGCGAGCTGGCCGGCCTCTACGCGGCGGCCGACCTCGCCGTCGTGGGCGGCTCGCTCGTCCCCGGCATCGGGGGCCACAACGTGTTCGAGCCGGTCCTCGCCGGGGTCCCGGTCCTGGTCGGCGGCCACCACAGGAACGTGCGCTCCGACGTCCTCTTCCTCG
>JACQZJ010000179.1 GCA_016213895.1 Planctomycetota bacterium
GCCATGCCGAGGATCGCCCCGGCCGCCGCCTCGGCGTCGCGCGGCACCGCCTCGCCCTCCCAGATGGCGCGCACCGCCGCGCGCATGAACTCCGGCTCGAACAGCCAGGCGGCGCCAAGTCCCACGACGAGCGAGCCCACGTTGAAGCAGGACGAGCCGAGCGCGGGCACGCCGAAGACGTTGCGCGAGTTCAGGAGGCCCATGGCCACGGCGGCGAGAGCCACGAGCAGAAGGAAGGGGAACATCACCCGGGTGAGATGCACGGCGAGCGCCTGCTTGGCGGCGTCGAACCCCGGCGCGATCCAGGCGACGATCCAGGGCGCGGCCAGCATGCCGGCAAGCACGAGCAGCGTCACCACGGCGGCGAGCGCCGAGAAGACGAGCGAGGCCAGGCGCCAGGCGCGTTGCTCGCCGTGCTTCTCCAGGGTCTGGGAGAAGGTCTTGACGAAAGCGGCCGAGAGCGCCCCCTCGGCGAACAGGTCGCGGAACAGGTTGGGGATGCGAAACGCGGTGACGAAGGCGTCGAACGCCGCCCCGGCGCCGAAGAACGCGGCGAACACCGTCTCGCGCACCAAGCCGAGCATGCGGCTGCTGAGCACCGCCAGGCCGACGACGGAAGCGGAGCGCGCGACGCTTCGTCCCGCGCCCGCCTCGCTCGCTCCCTGCAGGGCTCTTGCCACGAGCCCCATTCAAAGGCCGCGGCCAGGCGTTTTCACCAGCGAGAGCGCCCTTTGGGGCGAGAAACGGGCCTGCGCCGCCACCGGACGATCGAGTATCGTTGCACCTCGATCGCGGCGCGAACGGAGGAACCGATGCCGATGGCGCGGCCGAGCGGCCTTTCCCTGCTGACCTTCCGCAAGGTGCTGCTCACGGTGCAGATCGTGCACGCGGCGCTCGCGGCGAGCCTGGTCGCGGCCCTGGCGATCGGCGCCGCCCTGCTCGGCCGCGTCGAGATGAGCGCGGACCTGCCCGCGCCCGCGCTCTTCCTGGCCGGGGGATGCGTCACCCTGCTCTGCCTCGCCCTGGGCTTGGCCGCGCCGCGCCTGGCCGCGCCGCGCGGCCCCGAGGCGCACGCCGCGCTCCGGCTGCAAACCGCGGTCATCGCGAGCGTCCTGTTCGCCGCCTCCTGCGAGGGCGCCGGGCTCTTCTGGGCGATCCTCGTCCCGCTCACGGCCGAGCCCCTCTGCCTGGCCGGGCCGGGCGCGTGCCTCCTCGTGCTCCTGGCCTTCTTCCCCACGGCCGCGCGCCTCGAGCAGAGGCTCGGCATGAGCGAAGCGGAGATCGACTTGCGGCTCGCCGGCCTGGAGCCGCGGCCATGACGCCCGCGCGCTGGCGCCCCACCCTCGGCGTCCTCGCCGCGGCCGCGCTCCTCGCGGGCTGCCTGCCGACCATCGAGGTCAGGACCCGGACCCGGATTCTGCAGGACGGCACGGTGCTGCGCGAGACGCGCCTGGTCAAGATCCGCTCCTCGACGACGAACGACCAGGACAAGCCCTGGAACAAGCGGCCGATCAGCGAGGACCTGGGCAAGCGGCTCGGCGAGGGCTTCGCCTCGCTCGAGCGGAGCGACGACGAGATCCTCCTCTCGGGCGTCTTCCCGCCGGCGACCCCCATCCCGCCCGACTTCCGGCGCGACGTGGCGGTGCTGGAGGCGACGTCGGAGAACCACGCCGAGGTGCGCCTGGAGGACATCCTGTTCGGCGTGCGCTTCCTCTACCGCGAGCGCTACGCCGACGCGATCGTGCCCGAGGACCAGGACGAGGCGCGCGCCGAGCTGATCGCGTTCACCACGCGCTTCCTGAAGAGCGCCGTGCGCTGCGAGTTCGGCGCCTCCTACGACTACGCGGCCTTCAACGCCTGGACCGACGAGAAGGTCGCGCCGCTCTTGAAGCAGCTCATCGAGATCTACTGGAGCGAGCGCCGCGCGCTCGGGCGCTCGGACCCGTTCACGCGCCAGACCGGCCTGGAGCGCGGCCTGAAGCGCGCTCTCGAGCGCATCGGCGCCCTCGGCCTGAAGCTCGACGCCGACCAGGACGAACCGCACAACATGGCCGCGGTGCGCGTCTTCCTCGGCCAACTGCTCGCCGCCAAGCTCACTCCCAAGGACCCCAAGGCGCGGCGGCTCGCGCCCGCGGACTTCGCCTACCTCGTGCCCGAGGAGAAGCCGCTCGCGGCGCTCGAGCTGGCGCTCGAGCGCGCCGCCGTGCAGGAGTTCGGGTCGGCGGACGAGGCCACGAAGGCCTTCCAGCGCCGGCTGCTGGGCGTCACCGGCACGTACGGGTCGCCGCCCGCCGAGGCAGAGTTCCGCTTCGACTGCGCGGTGGAGATGCCCGGCATGCTGCTCTCCGCCAACGGCTACCTGGAGAGCGCGCGCTCCGCCTTCTGGCTGTTCGACGGCCAGGAGATCTTCCCGCACGGCTACGTGCTCGAGGCCGAATCGGTGGTCCTGGACGGCGCGCGCCTCGGCCGCATCCGCGAGCTGAAGACGGAGCTCGGAAGCCGCGACGCGGTGCGCCTCATCCAGCGCCTGGAGGACGTATCGGCCGCCGACCGCGCGGCCATGGGCCGGCTGCTGGACGAGTGCGCACGGCAAGGCACGCTCGCGGCCTTGGTGGACGGCGCGGACGATCCGGAGCGCAAGCGCATCCAGGAGAGGCTCGGGCCGGTGCTTGACGCGCTGCGGCGGGAGTGAGCGGCCGCGCGGGCGAGAGCGCGCGGCGCCGCGGCCTTTCGCCAGGCGCGCACCACGAAGGCAGGAGGACAGGATGGCGAGCTGGGAGAACGAGTACGCCGCGAAGCGGGCCACGACGGACGAGGCGGTGCTGCGCATTCCGCGCGGCAAGACGATCTTCGTCGGCTCGGCGGCCGCGCAGCCGGTGAGCCTGGTCGAGGCCCTGGTGCGCCAGGCCGAGCACTTCGCGGACAACACCGTGGTGCACCTCCTGACGCTCGGGCCGGCGCCTTACACCGACCCGCGCTACGCCGAGAACTTCCGCCACAACGCCTTCTTCATCGGCCCGAACGTGCGCCAGGCGGTGCAGGAGGGCAGGGCCGACTACACGCCCGTGTTCCTCTCGCGCATTCCCGCGCTCATGCGCCGGCGGCGCCTGCCGGTGGACGCCGCGCTCATCCAGTGCTCCCCGCCCGACCGCTTCGGCTTCGTCAACCTGGGCACGGCCGTGGACATCGCGCTCGCGGCCATCGAGTCCGCCAGCCTGGTGATCGCGGAGATCAACCCGAACGTGCCGGTCATCTTCGGGGCGGGCTTCGTCCCCATGGAACGTATCGACTGCTTCGTCACCAGCGAGCTGCCGCTCCTGGAGCACAAGCCGGAGGAGCCGGACGAGGTCTCGCTGGAGATCGGCCGCAACGTGGCCACGCTCATCGAGGACGGCTGCACCCTGCAGACCGGCATCGGCCAGATCCCGGACGCGGTGCTCAAGGCGCTTTTCGGCCGGCGCGACCTCGGCCTCTGGACCGAGATGTTCTCGGACGGCGTTGTCGACCTCATGCAGGCTGGCGTCATCACCGGCAAGTACAAGACCATCCACCCCTACAAGGTCTCCTCGTCCTTCACCTTCGGCAGCAAGCGGCTCTACCAGTTCCTCGACCGGAACCCCGCCTTCACCTTCCACCCCTCGGACTACATCAACGACCCGATCCGCATCGCGCGCCAGCACCGCATGGTGGCGATCAACAGCGCCCTGCAGGTCGACCTCACCGGCCAGGTGTGCGCCGACTCGATCGGCACGAAGTTCTACTCGGGGATCGGCGGGCAGGTCGACTTCATCCGCGGCGCCTCCATGTGCCCGCGCGGCCGGCCCATCATCGCCCTGCCGGCCACGGCGCGCGGCGGCGGCGTGAGCCGCATCGTCCCCTTGCTCAGCCCGGGCGCCGGCGTGGTGACCTCGCGCGGCGACGTGCGCTTCGTGGTCACCGAGTACGGCATCGCCGACCTGCAGGGCAAGTCGATCCGCGAGCGCGCGCTGGCGCTGATCTCGGTGGCGCATCCCGACTTCCGCGCCGAGCTGCTCCAGGCGGCGAAGGAGCAGCGCTACGTCTTCGTCGACCAGATCGAGCCCAAGGCCGCCTACCCGCGCGACAGCGAGGAGAAGGTCACCCTGCGGGACGGCGGCTGCGTCCTCATCCGCCCGATCCGCGTCACCGACGAGCCGAAGCTGCGCGACCTGTTCTACTCCCTGTCCGAGCACACGATCTACAAGCGCTTCCTGCGCATCATCAAGCGCATCCCGCACCAGGAGATGCAGTACTACCTGGACGTCGACTACCGGCACAACATGGCGGTCGTGGCCGAGACCTGCGGCGAGGAGGGCAAGGAGCCCGAGATCGTGGCCGTGGCGCAGTACTTCGTCGACCGCAGCACCTACTACGCGGACGTGGCCTTCATCGTGCGCGACGAGTGGCAAGGCAAGGGCGTCGGCGCCAGCCTCATCCGCCACCTCATCCAGCACGCCAAGGCGAACGGCCTGAACGGCTTCGTCGCGGACGTGATGCTCGAGAACCGCGCCATGCTGAACGTCTTCCACAAGTCGGGGCTCGAGGTGCAGAGCTCGCTGCGCGAGGGGATCTGCCACCTCAGGATGCCCTTCAAGCCCGAGGCCGGGAACAACGCCGTGGAGCTTCCGGGCCGGCAGTGAGCGGCTGCGCCGCGCTGGGCCGCTACAGCTCGGAGATGAACCTCTCCGGCGTGCGGAAGAACTGGAAGATGTCGTTCTCGGCGCGCGCCGCGAGCAGGAAGGGCAGCACGCCCTCGTGCAGGAAGAGCTGGGCCACTTCCCGGTACACCTTCAGGTAGAGCTTGTCGTCGTAAGGGGGGGCGAGGAGCACCAGAAAGATGTGCACCAGCGCGCCGTCCGGCGCGGCGAAGTCGAGGCCGCCCGTGGAGCGCAGGAGCGCGATGGTCGGCTCCTTCACGTTCATGGTGCGCACGTGCGGGATGGCCAGGCCCTTGCCCACCGCGGTGCACGCCTTGCGCTCGCGGTTGATCAGGTCGGTGAGCAGCCGCTTGCGGTTCCCTACCCTGGCCCTTTCCTCGAGGAACCCGGCGACCTCGGCGAGGATGCGCTCCTTCAGCTCGCGCTGCGCGCGCCCGCCGAGCACCTCGCGCTCCTCCTCCGAGAGAGGCTGGGTGAGCATCTCCAGGCGGATGCGATCGTGGCGCAGGTGCTGGGCGATGAGCATCGGCAATCCGTGGCGGGCGCGGAAAAAGGGAAGAGTGTAGCTGCCGCGGCCGCGCCGAGACAAGCGCCCCGCAACCGCGCGGCGCTCAGCGGGGAATCGCGAAGTCGATCTCGCGCAGCCCTCTGTTCCACGAGAGGTTGGTGACGCGAACCTCCTGGACGAGCCGGCCGTCGACGCTGCTCTGCATGCGCCGCGGGATGAGGTTGCCGCTCTCGTCCCGGGTGAGCTCCTCCAGGTAGGTCTCGAGGTAGGCGGCGCCGCCGTCCGGCAGATCGACCGGCTCGCGCATCGCGAGCGGCTTCAGCGTGGCGGCGTCGACGGCCAGCTCGAGCGTGCGGCCCGCCCCGTCCTCCTTGGCGAGGACGAGCGACCAGCCGCCGTCCGCGCACTCCACCGCGTCCGCGATCACCGCGGGCGCGCCGCTGCCCTCGCGGAAGAAGCGCGCGAAGAACAGCCGCTCGAACAGCCGGTCGATGCCGAGGTCGGCCTGCAGGACTTCCGGCGCCCGCTCCTTGCCCCGCTCGATCGCGGCGAAGCGCCGCCCGTCGAAGACGTGCTTCACCGCTCCGGCGCCGCCCTGCGCCTGTTCCACGCTCCACAGCCCGGGCGCCATCCACAACACGATGACCGAGCGCCTGGCGGGCGGCGCGACGTCGTGGCGCGTGATCTCGAGAGAGGCCCTGAAGTCCTTGATGTCGGCGAGCGCGAGCGGCTCGCTCGCGCCCTCCGCGGGCGGCTGGAGGATCCGCTCGAGGACGGCCTCAGCCGAGAACTCGCCCTCGAAGCCGGGCGGCGGCTCGACGAAGGAGCGGCAGGCGGCGAGGGAGACAACGAGCAGGAGCAAGACGTGCGGGGAAGAAACGCGCATCGGCATGGCCTCCGCCGCGCACGTTACCAGAAGCCGAGCCGGCGCGGTTCTCCGGGCGCTGCCCGGGCGGGTACACTCGCGGCATGGAACCACGCGAGAGCACGAGTCCCCGCGCCGCGCCCGCGCTGCACGCGGCCTGCGCCGCGGCCCTGGCGGCCGCCCTCTTCTCGACCGCGGCCGCCGCGCAGGAGGCCGCGGCCGCGGAGGCCGCGATCGTCCTCGACGGCCGCCTCGACGACGTCAGCGTGGACGAGGAGTTCACCCTGCAGGGCGGCCTGCACACCTCGCGCCTCCTGCTCGACCTGGACGGCAAGCCCGCCACCGGGCGCCGCGAGCAGGCGGGCGACCTGGGCACGGACCTGGAGATCGTGTTCAGCCCGCCCTCGCCCGAGCCGGGCAAGCCGGCACGCGCGGGCGTCGAGGTGCGCGCGCTCGACGACCACGGCATCTACCAGGTCGTGAGCCACGCGGCCGTGGGGCTGCTCTTCGCTCCCGCGTTCTCCGCGCCGCAATACGAGCTGCGCATCGACCGCCAGACGAGCCTGCCCGAGCCCAGCGGGTCGCGCTGGCGGCGCTCCGCGGCCGTGCGCGGCCGCTTCGAGGTGCTGGGCGCGCAGGCCGAGGTGCTGCAGCGCGGCGAGTTCTCCGCGGCGGACATCCCTCCGCTCGACGAGCGGGAGCTCGCGCCGCGCGGCCTGCTGCCGGAGCGGCAGGAGGGCGTGCTGCGCCTGGTGTCCTGGAACGTGGAGAACGCCAGGCCGCGGGAGAACCCGGAGCCCTTCGGCCGCATCCTGCGGGCGCTCGACCCGGACGCCGTGCTGCTCCAGGAATGGTGGGAGACCTCGGCCGAGGAGCTCGAGGCGTGGTTCACGAAACGCGTGCCCTCGCACACTCCCTGGCGCGCGCTGACCTTCGGCGATCTCGGCGTGGCCGTGCTCTCGCGCTACCCGGCCGCGCCGCTCGCCGCTGAGCGCCTCATGCCGGCGCGGGAGGTGGCCGGCAAGAAGGCGCGGGCGGTCCGCTGCGCCGGCGCGCTGGTCGAGGCGCCCTGCGTCAAGCTCGTGGTGTGCAGCGTGCACCTCAAGGCGCGCGGGGCGGCTCACACCTGGGAGGACGAGCTGCGCCAGGTCGAGGCGCAGGCCATCAACCGCAGCCTGCGCTCCGCCCTCGAGGCGGCGAGCGGCGCCGCCTGCGTGGTCGGCGGCGACATGAACCTGGTCGGCTCGTCGCTGCCGCTGCTCGAACTGCAACGCGGCCTCGACGCCGACGGGTCCGAGCTGGACCTGGTGGACGCCTTCCTCCTGGGCGAGCGGGCCAACTACACCTGGGCGCAGGACTCGGCGCCGTTCACGCCCGGGCGCCTCGACTACGTCCTGCTCTCCGGCTCGCTCGTGGAGGTCGCCCAGTCGTTCGTCCTCGACACGGCGCTGCTCTCCGGCCAGGCGCTCGAGTTCGCCCACCTCTTGCGCGAGGATTCGCTGGCCAGCGATCACCGGCCGCTGGTGTTCGAGGTCCGGCCCCGCCCCCGGCAGGAATGAGCGCGCGGGCAGCCGCGCCGGGCGTCTCTCACTCTCCCGCGAGGGCGCGCCGGAAGGCCCGCGCCGCAGCCTCCGGGTCGGCCGCTTCCTGAATGGCCCGGCCCGCGGCCAAGCGGCGGCAGCCGCGCGCCACGAGGATCGAGACGTTCTCGAGGGTGATGCCGCCGATGGCGAAGCACGGCAGGCGCGCGGCCCGGGCGGCGCGCGGCAGGAGCGCGGGCCCGATCACGATCGCCTGCTCCTTCGTCGCGGTCGGGAACATCGCGCCACAGCCGATGTAGTCGGCGCCGAGGCCCGCGGCCGCGCGCGCCTGGGAGACGTCGTGGGTCGAGAGGCCGATGAGGAGGGCGCTGCCCCCCGCGCGGCGCGCTTCCGGAACGGGCAGATCCTCCTGCCCGAGGTGCACGCCGTCGGCCCCGGACTCGAGGGCGGCGGCGAGGTCGTCGTTGACGATGATCAGGGGCCGCCACGCCGCGCACGCTTCCCTGAGGCGCAGGACCAGGTCCGCTCTCTCCGCGCACGCCGCCTGCTTGAAGCGCACCTGGACCATGTCCGCGCCCCCGCGCACTGCGGCTCGAGCGACGTCCACGGGGTCCCGGCCCGCGCCGGTTCCGGGCCCGAGGACGAGGCAGAGGCGGGCGGCGTCCAGGCGATCGCGGACATCCAGAGGACGACGTTTTGTCATCATCGCAGCCAGCGGCAGGGCTGACCCACGGGCTCAACGGACATTTTGTCATCACCGGGAAGGTCAAAGGCCCGCGCAGCCGCGTCCTAAGTCCTTATTCCGGTTGACACAACGGTACAGAGGGAGGAGCGGCTTTTGGCATCCCTTTTGATTGGAGAAGCAATGCCCCCTTGTGTTTCGGGGCACGGAGTGGGCGGCCCGATGCCGCTGTTTCAAGAGCCGTGACAAGGTCCAGTCGCAAGCCGATGCGGATTCTCCTCGCCGACGACGACGCGGACGTGCGCGAGGCCATGCGAGACTTCCTGCTCTGCGAGGGCTTCCAGATCCTCGAGGCCGACTCCGGACTCGCTGCCCTGGAAATCCTGCTGAAGGAGCACGGGAGGATGACCTTCTCGATCATGGACGTGGACATGCCGGGGATGACCGGATTCGAGGTGCTGCGGCAGGTGCGAAGCCGGAACCTCTCGCTGCCGTGCATCTTCATCACCGGCGACGATTCGCGGCAGCGCCAGGTCGAGGCCCTGGAGGTGGGCGCGTTCTCGCTGCTCACCAAGCCGGTGGCTCTCGACGTGTTGCGCTTCTCCATGCGGCGGCTCCTGGATCGTCACTTCCGGGGTTGCAGGTAGGGACGTCCCGCTCGACTCGAGCGGGCCCCGTGGAAACGTTTGCTGATCGTTCGTGGCGGACCGGCTGTTCGCGCTCCGCCACGTCGAGCTTTGGAGGAGAAAGACAATGGCTACGAAGACCAAGAGCGTGACCAAGGTGAAGCCCCTCGGGGACCACATTCTCGTGCGGCCGGCCGAGCCCGAGGAGCGCACGAGCGGCGGCATCATCCTGCCCGACACGGCGCAGGAGAAGCCCGCACAAGGGACCGTGGTCGCTCTCGGCGAGGGACGGCTGCTGGAGGACGGCACGCGCGCCCCGTTCCAGGTGAAGGCGCAGGATCGCGTCATCTACTCGAAGTACGCCGGACACGAGATCACGATCGACGGCGACGAATACAAGGTCATCCAGGAATCCGACGTCTACGCGATCATCGAGAGCTGAGCGGCTCCCGGCGCAGCATCCGTCGCGACAGGAAAGCAAGAGAAGCGAAGAGAGATACCCCCCATGACAGCCAAGAAGATCGTTTACGACCAGGAAGCCCGCGAGCAGATCCGGAACGGCATCCGCAAGCTCGCGCGCGCCGTGAAGGTGACGCTCGGCCCGCGCGGCCGGAACGTCATCCTGCAGAAGTCCTTCGGCTCCCCCACGGTCACCAAGGACGGCGTGACCGTGGCCAAGGAAGTCGAGCTGGAAGACGCCTACGAGAACATGGGCGCCCAGATCGTCAAGGCGGTCGCCTCCAAGACGTCCGACGTGGCCGGCGACGGCACCACCACCGCGACCGTGCTCGCCGAGGCGATCTTCGAGGAAGGCCTGAGGAACGTCACCGCCGGCGCCAACCCGGTCGACCTCAAGCGCGGCATCGAGATGGGGACGGCCGCCGTGGTCGAGAGGCTGCGCAAGATGAGCACGCCGGTC
>JACQZJ010000028.1:0-69682 GCA_016213895.1 Planctomycetota bacterium
CCCGAGCTTCCTCACCGAGAACCCGAGGAACTCGAACGCGTTGCGGCCCTCAGTCGGCCGAACGGTCTTCCGGCTTCTAACTTCGGACCTCGGACTTCGAACTCGCAGCGGCGCCGGCCGGACTCGACCAGCGAGCGCGAACTCGTTTGGGGCGGCGCCGCCGCGATGTGCCATACGAAGATCCCCGCGGCTAGTGGCACAGCATCGGTCCCGCGTTCTACTGCGTCACCGGGTGCAAATCGCTGTACTCGTACTCGTGCAACGGTATCGGCTTCGACCAGATCGCGTCCTTCTGCAACTCCCAGTTATCGGCAGCACCGTTGAGGGTGTATCCCCCGTTCCCTGTCTCTTCGGCCTCGGTCCGGTACTTGGTCTTCCGCGCAAACTCCCGCCACTGCCCCACCGTCACCTCGGTCTTCCCGAGATAGAACGGCTTGGTGATCTCCACCTCGTGTTGCGGGCGCTCGTCGGCAAACGCATCTCCCTCCACCTCCCCCTCCGGCGACCCCATCTGGAACTTCTTCGGCTCCACCAGGATGAACGTGATCCCCGTCGCCGGGTCGCGCGCCTTTTTCGCAAAGCCCGAAACCCCGACCGTGCCGTCCAGGACCTCCCAGCCCTCCGGGACCTTCCCCGCCGCCGGCGCCGCCTCGCCGCCCGCCTCCGTCTCCTGCCTGGCCCACGAAGCCGCCATCACGGCCACTGCGGCCAGAGCCACCAGACCACCCACCGCCGCAGCCTTCCGCTTCCCGCTCATCTTGTCGCTCCTTCACGCAAGAGCGCCCGCTTCGACCCGATCATCTCTACATCACGGACGATTCTGGGCCGCGCCAGGGACCGGGACTGTGCCCGGGGGCTCGGACCCAGCAGAATGTGGGCCGGTTCGACGACGCACCTGCGGTGAGGTTCTCCGTGGCGAAGACCGGCGCGAGAGTGGATCTGCCGTCGCGGGGGACGCTGTTCGCCGCCGTGGGCGCGCTCTCCGTGCTGATCGTGCTCGGCGTGGCGTACAGCCTGGTGGTGTTCCGCACCCTGCGGACCCAGGCCACGCGCGAGACGCTCGCGGCTGACCGGGTGCAGGCCGAGTCCGCGTCGCGCTTCATCGCCGATCACCAGGAAGGGCTGGTGAGCCTCCTCGAGGTCATCGCCTCGCGGCCCAGCCTGCGCGCGGCGCTGCCGTCACGAGATGAAGCGACGCTGCACCCGTTCCTCCAGCCCCTCTCCGACCTCGGCCGTCAGGTCGCGGTGGCCTGGCTCGCGGACCTGGATGGAACGCTTCTCGCCATTCTCCCCGCCGGGGCGACCCTGGCCGGCCCGGCCGTGTCGCCGCCTGCTGCTGACCGGCGTATCTCGGATCTCCTCGGCTCCGGCGGCGAGGGGCGCATCCGCATCAGCGTCCCGGTCGTGGTGGACGACGGATCGCCGCGGGCCGTGCTCGGCATCGACCAGCCGGCCGCCTTCTGGGAGGAGTTCCTGCAGCGGCTCATCTCGCGGCCCGGGCGCAGCTACTTCCTGTTCGACCGGGAAGGAGGCCTGGTGGCAGCGGCGCTCGCCGGCGCCAGCCTGCCGGCAGAGATCCTCGCGTCGCTCGCCCGCGGCCTGCTGTCGGCCGAGGCTGCGGCCCAAGGCTCGCGCGCGCTCATCACGGCGACCGCGGACGGCGGCGTCCGGGCGTTCGGCGCGGCGGCGCCGGTTCCGGACGCCGGCTGGACGGTGGTGGTGCTGCACGAGTACGAGGCGGCAATGGCGCCGGCCCGCACCCTGTTCCGCAGCCTGCTGCTCTTCCTCTCGCTCTTGCTGCTCTCGGTCTTCCTGCTGTCCCTGCTCCTGTACCAGCGCTATCGCACGCAACAGCGCCTGCTGTGGCAGCTCGACCAGCAGGCCCGCTCGCTCGAGACCGAGGTGCGCGCGCGCACCGCCGACCTGGCGGCGACCAGCGCCCGCTACCGCGACCTGGTCGAGGACCTGCCGGACATCGTGTACGAGCTGGACGAAGCCGGTCGCTTCACGTTCGTCAGCCGGACGGTGGAGGCGGTGCTCGGCTTCCCGCCTGCCGACCTGCTGGGGAAGACGCACCGCGAGTTCGTCGGGGCCGAGGACCGGGAGCGGTTCGACTCGTTCCGCACCGGTTTGACCGAGGGACAGCCGATGTCGATCCTGGCGCTGCGCTACGCCACGGCGAGCGGCGGCAGGCGTTGGCTGTCGGTGCACAGCCGCGGCCTGTTCGACGCGCAGGGGCGGCTGCGCGGCCGCCGCGGCGTGGCCCGCGACGTCACCCAGCAGGTGCTGGCGGAGAAGCGCATCCACGAGCTGTCGGGCAAGCTCATCAACGCCCAGGAGGAGGAGCGCAAGCGGCTCGCGCTCGACCTCCACGACGAGACCGGGCAGCTCCTCTCGGCGCTGAAGCTGGGCCTGCAGGCGCTGGCCCGCTCGCGCCCGGAAGCCGCCGCGGAGCTGGAGCGCCAGATCCAGCTCACGCAGCAGGCCATGGACCGCACCCGCACCCTGGCCTACAACCTGCGCCCCGCCATCCTCGACAACTTCGGGCTGGTGCCGGCGCTCGAGGACCTCTGCGACACGCTGGCCGACTCGGGACGGTTGAAGGTGGACTACTCGCTGCAGGAGGTCGACGAGTCCCTGCTCCTGCCCAACGTGAGGACCACGCTGTTCCGCTTCGTGCAGGAGGCGCTCACCAACGTCGTGCGCCACTCGGGCAGCGGCCGCGCCGAGGTGCGCCTGGTCAGCGGCGAAGCCCAAGTGCTGGTGGAGGTGCGCGACTTCGGCGGCGGCTTCGACGTGGGCCAGGCGCTGGACCCGGCGTCGGACCCGCGCCGCCTCGGGCTGGTGGGCATGCGCGAGCGCCTCAACCTCGTGAGTGGCAGGCTGAGCATCGAGTCCTCTCCCGGCCTCACCGTGCTGAAGGCCGAGGTGGACCTGGGAGGCGCGGCATGAAGGAGCGCGTGCGCGTGGTCGTGTGCGACGATCACGCCATCTTCCGCGAGGGGATCAAGCAGGTCCTCCTCGCCAACGGCTCCCTGGAGATCGTGGCCGAGGCCGCCACCGGCCTGGACGCGCTCCGGCTCATCCGCCAGGAGCGGCCGAGGCTCGTGATCATGGACATCTCCATGCCGGAAGTCTCGGGCATCGACGTCACGCGGCAGGTGATGCAGGACCTGCCCGAGACGCGCGTCGTCATCCTCAGCGTGCACTCGCGCAAGATGTTCATCCTGGAGGCGTTGAAAGCCGGGGCGCGCGGCTACGTGCTCAAGGACTCGGCGGGCGAGAAGCTGCTCTCGGCGGTTGCGGCGGTGCTGAACGGCGAGTGCTACCTGGATTCGCCGATCGCCCAGCACATCGTCGACGAGTTCATCCGCCTGCCGGCGCGCGACCAGGTCGCCGCGCAGGAGGAGCTGACCGACCGGGAGCGGCAGGTCCTGCTCTTGATCGTCGAAGGCTGCGGCAACAAGGAGATCGCGGCCAAGCTCCACCTCAGCCCCAAGACGGTCGACAACCACCGCTCGCGGCTCATGGCCAAGCTCGGCCGCCACGACGTCGTGGGCCTGGTGAAGTACGCGATCGGCCGCGGGCTGGTGGATCCGGACAGCTGGGGCCGGTGAGCAGGCCGGGGACGCGGGCAGGGAAGACTGAGGGATCGCCCGAGCGCGAATGAGGTTCCTCCCTCATTCCGCCTGGCGCCAGGCCTCCCGAAGCTGGTCGTGAACGCCGGTTGGCCGGGCCCCGCCGCGGCCCGCGCCGGCGACACGTACGGCATCTGTGGGAGCCTTGACATGGCCTTTCGATTCAAGCTGGGAGCGTGGTCTAGCGCGCTCCTCCTGCTCCTCTCGCCCCTCACGCGGGCCGCAGGCGAGAAGGCAACCGACCTGGTGGTGGTCGCGGACACCCGCGTGCTCGGCGGGTTCAACCGCTATCTCGCGGACCTCTACAACCACGACCTGTGGCTGTTCGCGATCCACGCCGTGGTGCTGACCACCATCCTGGGCGGGACTCTCGGCCTGCTCATGGACGCGATCATGAAGCGCATCGGCATCGATCTCGGGCGCAAGAAGACCGCGCAGCAGGAACACTGACAGGAGCACGCGAACATGGACTGGCTGTACATGCACATGCCCATCGCGGGCGTCGACATCTTCTGGCCCGGACTCCTGCTCATCGGTTACGCGGTCGGCGTGATCGGCGGCTTCTTCGGCATGGGCGGCGCGTGGATGGTGACCCCCGGTCTCAACATCCTCGGCTTCCCCATGGCCTTCGCCATCGGCACCGACATTGCCCACATCGCGGGCAAGTCGATGATCTCCACCATGCGCCACTCGAAGTTTGGCAACGTGGACTACCGCCTGGGGCTGATCATGCTGGTCGGCACCATGGCGGGCATCGAGGTCGGCGCGCAGGTCGTGATGTGGCTCGAGCGCCTCGGCGAGATCGGGCCGGTGGTGCGCTGGGTCTACGTGGTCTTCCTGGCCCTCATCGCGCTCATGGTCTTCTATGACTACGGCAAGGCGGTGGCCGGCCGCAAGAAGAGCCAGGACCCCAGTCACACCGGCGCCACCGGCGGCATCAACTGGGCGCCGAGCCTGCACAAGATCCGCATCCCGCCGATGGTCCACTTCCGCGTGGCCGGCATCTACTGCTCGATGTGGCTGCCCATACTGGTCAGCTTCATCACCGGCGTCCTGGCCGGCTTCCTGGGAATCGGCGGCGGGCTCTTGCGCATGCCGGCTCTCGTCTACTTCATCGGAGTGCCCACGCACGTAGCGGTGGGAACCGACCTGTTCGAGGTCATGATCTCCGGCCTGTACGGCGCGTTCACCTACAGCCTGAAGGGCCGCATCGAGCTGGTGGCGGTCTTCGTCATGCTGTGCGGCGCCGCCGTGGGCGCCCAGATCGGCACCGTCGCCACCAAGTACGCCAAGGGCTACGGCATCCGCCTGATGTTCGGCTTCGCGGTGGTCGCCTGCATGGTGTCGATCATCCTCAAGCAGATGGGCGTCACCACCACGGCCACGTTCATCATCCTGGGCGCGATCACCGCGATCTGCGTCTACATTATGATCATCATGTTCCGGGGAGCGGCCCAGGAGCTGCGCGAGAAGCGCTGCGCCTCGTCGCAGCCGGCCGACCGAGTGGGAGCCGAGAGATGAAGACGCTGCTGTCCTGCTGCCTGATGCTGCTCCTCCTGGTCGCTTGCGGCTGCGGGAATGGCGAGCGCGGCCAGGTGTACCAGGGTGTCTGTGTCAGAATGGATGCCGCCACGAAGACCCTCGAGCTGTCCAACACCGAGCCGGAGCTGAATCCCATCCCGGGCGGGACGGCGCTCTTCGACCTGTCGCGCGCCAGCGTGGGCCTTCTCCCGGAGCCGGGCGACGAGATCCGAGTCGCGTTCACCAGCGACGGCTCGACTCTCGTGGCGCACAAAGTCATGAACGTCTCCAAGCAGAGCCTGCGCGAGAAGTGAAGGGAGGAAGTCATGGACTTCCGCAGGCTGATCATCGTGTCGCTGATGGACCTCTTGCTGCTCGCGTCGCTCACCATCGCGATCTGGTGGGCGCACTTCGATCCGGCGGCAATCGCGTGGCGCTTCTGCCAGGTGTTCCTGCCGTGCGCGCTCCTGACGGTGCTGGCCGCCCGCGTCGTCCTCAAGCGGTTCGCCCCGAAGCGGGAGGACGCCGGACGGGGCTTTGGACCGGTGGGACTGTTCGGGAGGATTCCCGACAAGGACTGAGGGCGATGGCGGCTTCCTTGCTCAACCGGCTGAAGAAGGCCTTGAACGTCCTGCGAGGCAAGCCGCCGGTGGCGGAACCGCAGCTCGCCGAGCTGAAGGCGCGGTTCAACGACTTCAAGCACCTGTTGCGCGCCAACAACGACGTGCTGGGAATCATCGCGGAGATCCAGAACCGCCTGGACGAGAGCGGCTACCTGGGGCTGGACTTCCTGCGCTCGCGCTACATCGCCGCCAGCGCCAAGGTCCTGCTCATGATCCGCCACATGAACCTCATCAGCGGCGGGCGCTATCAGAGCCTGCTCGCCCCGTTCATCGAGATCCGCCTGAAGGCGGATGACCTGCTCGCGGCCCAGGCAGGGGGCGAAGCACGGAACCCGTTCCTCCCGCTGGAGTCGGTGCTCCCGGGAATGGAGCACCTCTGCGGCGCCAAGGCGGCCAACCTGGCACAGCTCGCGCGTGAGGGGCTGCCAGTGCCCCCCGGGTTGGTCATCAGCACGGCCGCGTTCCGCCGCGTCATGGACGAATCCGGCCTCGACGCCACGCTGCGCAAGGGAGCACTGCAGGCGGAGGGGCGGGAGTGGGAAGCGCTCGAACGCTTCAGCCGCCGCATCGCGGACGAGTTCGAGCGGCTGCAGCTGCCGGCGGATCTCGAGCGCGAGCTGGTCGACCGCGCCGCCCAGTTGTCCGAGGCGCACGGCGGAGCGAGCCTCTCGATTCGTTCCAGCGCCCTCGGCGAGGACACGCAATCCTCGTTCGCCGGCTTGTACCAGAGGCTCGCCGACGCCGACGCCGAGATGGCGGCGCTGGTGCAGGTCATGGTCACGCCGGCGGCGAGCGGCGTGCTGTACACGCGCGATCCCCTGGGCGGCGGCGAAGACTTGATGCTGGTCAGCGCGGTTCCCGGACTGGGGCTCGGACTCGGCGACGGCTCCATCGACCCCGACGTGTACGCGGCCAGGGCTGGCGAGCGGCCGGTGGTGAACGTGCGGAACCTCGGCCGCCGGGGTCATTACCTCGAGCTGGGTCCCGAGGGGCCGCGGCGGCGCGAGCTGGACGCCGCGGAGACGCGCGAGCCGCTTGTGCTCGCGGACGCCGTGCTGGAGCTGGTCCAAGTGGGCGCGCGCCTGCAGGATGTCCTCGGCGGACCGCTGGACGTCGAGTGGGTGCGGGACCGCGAAGGACGCTTCTGGATCCTCCAGGCGCGGCCGCTCTCGGTGCTGGAGTGGGCTGGCGCGGGCGCGCGCGTGCGCGTGAGCGCGCCAATGCTCCTCTCCGGCGGCCAGACAGCGAGGCCGGGCGCCGGCTGCGGGCCGGTCTTCCTGGTGAACGGACCGGAGGACATGGCGGCCTTCCGGGCGGGCGGCGTGCTGGTGGCGCGCGAATCGTCGCCGTCGCTGGCGTCGCTCCTGCCAGCGGCAGCGGCGGTGGTCACCGAGGTGGGAGGCGTGGCCGGGCACCTCGCCGCCCTGGCGCGCGAATATGGAGTGCCGGCGCTGCTCGGCGCCCGCGGCGCGCTCTCCCGGCTTCCCGCAACGGAGACCGTGACGGTGGACGCATCCGGCCGCAAGGTCTACTCCGGCCGCGTCGGCGCGCTCCTCGACCAGGAGGTGACGGTCGGCTGGGCCCGCTCCACGGCGCGGGCCGCGCCCATCTGGCTGACGGCAGCGCAGCTCATCAGCCGGCTCAACCTCACCGATCCCCGTTCACGGGACTTCAGCCCCAAGGGCTGCCGCAGCTTCCATGATCTGATCCGCTACATGCACGAGCTGTCGTTCCTGGAGATGTTCAACCTCGGAGACGAGGTCGGCCAGACGGCTGGCGCCCAGGCGCGCCGCCTGCACGCGCTCCTCCCCTTCGAGCTGTGGTTCGTGGACCTCGGCGGCGGGCTCGCGGACGAGGGCGCCAAGCAACTGGAACCGGGGGCAGTGATCTCCAGGCCTGCCGCCGCGTTTCTCGGCGGGCTGCTCGACCCGCGTGTCCACTGGGGCGGGCCGCGCCCGCTCAGCCTGAAGGGGCTGGCTTCGGTCTTCACCGGCACGCTGCTGACGCCGCCGAACTCCGGCCAGATACGGGACCTCGGCAACCGCGCCTATGCGGTCGTGGGAGAGGACTACTTCAACTTCAGCTGCCGGGTCGGATACCACTTCACCGCGCTCGACTGCTACTCGGGGTCGCGCATCAACGACAACTACATCGGCTTCCGCTTCCACGGCGGCGCGGCCACGGAGGACCGCCGCTCGCTCCGGGCGGAGATGGTCGAGCGCATCCTGCAGGGGCTCGAGTTCGCGGTGGAGCGGAACGGCGACGCGGTGAGCGCCTTCCTGAAGAAGCGATCGGCCGACGAGATCGAGAAGGTGCTGGCCGAGATGGGCCGGCTCGTGCTCTTCACCCGGCAGATGGACATGCTCATGGACGGACCGGCCATGGTCGAGTGGCTCGCCCGGGCGTTTGCCCGCGGCGACTACAACCTGAGCCGCGCCAAGCCCGAACCGCGGCCCTGAACAGTCCCGCGCCGCGCGCTCAGCGCGCGACGCGGAAGCCGATGCTGTCGCTCCTCCCGTCGAACGGAAACGAGAAGGAGCGGACCGCCGAGCGGCAGGAACTCGGCCCGCTGCGCCAGGATCCGCCGCGGAGCGCATGCCCGAAGCCCGTGTCCTCCGCGCTCAGCGGGTCTTTCCGGGGCGAACGGGCGTAGAAGTCCTTGTCGTACACGTCCGCGCACCACTCCTCCACGTTTCCCAGCATGTCGAGGAATCCCCACGGATTCGCCGCGTACGTGCCCACGGGCGCCGTGAAGGCGCGGCCGTCGCCATGGGGGAACACGTCAAACGGCGGCGGATGCCGTGCGCGCTTCAGTTGATCCTGGAAGTTCCCCGCGCCCTTGCCGTCCAGCTCGTCGTCGCCCCACCAGTACGCCGTGCTCGTGCCCGCGCGGCACGCGTATTCCCATTCCGCCTCGCTGGGCAGGCGGTAGCCGTATGCCGCGCAGAACGCCTGCGCGTCCTTCCACGACACCTGCGTCACTGGGTGCGAGTCGTCGCCCAACCCCGCCGCGTCGTCTGTGTATCCCCCTTCGCCCGACTCCTCTGCCTCGGTCCGATATCCAGTCCTCTTCGCGAACTCGCGCCACTGTCCGACCGTCACTTCCGTCTCGCTGAGGTAGAACAGCTTCGTGATCTCCACCTCGTGCCGCGGACGTTCGTCGTCAAACAGATACCCCTCCACCTCCCACTGCGGTGACCCCATCTCGAACTTCCCCGGATCCACCAGGATGAACGTGATCCCCGTCGCCGGGTCGCGCGCCTTCTTCGCGAAGCCCGCCGCTTCCACCCAGAATACGTCGCCGATCAGCGCCTGCGCATCGCCGTATGACATCGTGATGTATGCCGCGGCCGCGGAGTCCTTCATCACGAAGGCCCCGCCTCCCGGCTGCTCCGCATCGTCGACGCAGCCCACGATGAGCCGACTGTGGCCCGAACCCGCGGCTACGGGGTAGCCCTTGGCCAGCACGGCCTTGATCTCGCGCAGGTGTTCGTCCGTCAGTCCAGCTTCGGGCTTCCACGGATTGATCCAGTGGACCCGAAGGTCCAGACCCCGAATCTCCTTGGCCCGCGTCACCGCCTCCCCCGACGGCTTGAGCCCTGCATCGAACTCCGCCTGGTAGGGCATGTCCGCTTCCAAGCAGATGCCGTGCTCCTCGAAGCCCCGCAGCAAGTCATGGAAGAACCCACCGTCAGTCGGATCGCGCATGGCGGCGTTCGACGCCCAGTTCAGATACTCGACGCTGAGCGCGGTTCCCCGCCCGTAGTGCCGGGAGACGGCAAGCTCGAGCGCGCCCACAGTCGCGAAGACCGAGCAGGTGCCCCGCGCCCCCTGGCTGCGGGGCACAAGGCCCCACCCCTCGAGCTGCGGCCGCAGGTCCACGGACGCTGGCGCCTCCCCCTTGCCGGCGGGCAGATCGCCCTCCCGCAGAACCGCGGCGCCGAGTACCAGCGCCGCCAAGGTCCGCAGGAACCCTGAGGCTGCTCGCATGCATTCTCTCCGTCACGGCCTCGCCACGTCGCCCGGCCTGCCACGCCCGCGCCGGCCGCGCGCCAGGGTGCGCCAGGATCGCCGCTCTCGGCCAGCAGCGCAACCGGCTTGGGTTCCGGCAATGGGCGCGACCGTGGTCATAGCGCCGCGCAGCCTCCACCTTGCCACGGCCAGATGCCGCGCGGGGGCACTTGCTCTGCTCCGGCGCACTTCCCTGCCCGCGTGATCCGGGAGGGAAGGACGGGTAAGAGGGGAAGAGGATAGAGGATAAGAAGAATCAGGGAGTCCTCGCGAGACGGAACCCGATGCCGTCGTACCGGCCGTCAGGAGCGTACCACAGGCGGAACGCGGAGCGGCAGTCCCTCGGATTGCTGCACCAGGCGCCGCCGCGAAGCGAACGGGCCCCGCCGCCGGCGCGCCCGGCATTCACCGGGTCCAGCTTCTGCGAACGGCCGTAGTAGCGCTCGTCGTACACGTCCGCGCACCACTCCCATACGTTCCCCAGCATGTCCCGAAAGCCCCACGCGTTTGCCGCGTACGTGCCCACCGGCGCCGTGAACACATGCCCGTCATCAAACGAGAACACTATCCCGCCGAAGTGGAACTTCCTCTTCGCCGCCTGGTCCGCGAAGTTGCCCTTGCCCTCGCCGCCGGACTCCTCATCGCCCCACCAGTACGCCGTGCTCGTGCCCGCGCGGCACGCGTACTCCCACTCCGCCTCGCTCGGCAACCGGCAGCCGAATTCCTTGCAGAAGGCCTGGGCGTCGTTCCACGACACCTGCGTCACCGGGTGCAGGTCGCTGAACTCGTACTCGTGCAAAGGTATCGGCTTTGCCCAGATCGCCCCCTTGCGCAACTCCCCACCATTTCCGGCTGCGTTGACGGTCCATCCCCCCTCACCGCTCTCCTCGGCGTCGGTCCGGTACTTGGTCTTCCGTGCGAACTCCCGCCACTGCCTTACCGTCACCTCGGTCTCCCCGAGATAGAACGGCTTGCTGATGTCCACCTCGTGCTGCGGGCGTTCGTCGTCAAACACTTCTCCCTCCACCACCTCCTCTTGCGGCGAACCCATCTGGAACGTCCCCGGCTCAACCAGGATGAACGTGATCCCCGTCGCCCGGTCGCGCGCCTTCTTCGCGAAGCCCGAAGCCCCGGCCGTGCCGTCCAGGACCTCCCAGCCCTCCGGGACCTTCCCCGCCGCCGGCGCCGCCTCGCCGCCCGCCTCCGCCTCCTGCCTGGCCCACGAAGCCGCCATCGCGGCCAGTGCCACCAAACCTCCCAGCGCCGCAACCTTCCGCTTCCCGCTCACCTTCCTGCTCCTTCACGCAAGAACGTCCGCTTCGACGCCGCGATGCTACCACCAAGGCCCCACGCCTGCCTCCCGCGGCACGGCCTCGCCGCCTCCATCCGCGCTGCGCTGATGCGCGTTCCGCGCGCCCGCGTCGCCCAGGATCGTCGGTCGCCACGCCGCCCGTGCCTTCACCGCACCCAACCGCCCGCATCGCCGCCGCCGCCAACGAGCCACTCGTCGTTCCTCGCGAGCTGGATGCACCGAAAATCGCCCACCCGCCTCCGGATCCCAGGGCACCCCCGCGGCGCTCGTCACGGGAGGCATCCGCGGCGTCCGTCCCTCTCCACGCGCACTGGTCCGATTGTCATTTATCGATTCCTCCTCTCCCGCTGCCAGGCCGCATCATTGTCGTCTCTCAGTTCTCAATCACAATGGTCAGTGGCTCAGTCTCCCTCGAACACCACCGGGAAGTCCCATCGCCAAAGAGAACCTCGCACTCATCCTCGTTCTTGAGCAGCACCACCCGTCCACGCCCGTTCTCGATGTAGCAGGTCACGGACTCGCTGGAGCCCTTCGGGCGCACGCGCACAGATCTCGCCTCTATCCCATGACCATCACCGCTCACGAAATGGAACACCTGTACACGAAGCTTGTTCCTCATGTCGATCGAAGGAACCGAAACCGCCTCACCGGGACGGCGTGGCAACGCAACCGAGACCGCCGCTGACTCCGCCAGCAGTCGTCCATTGGCGACAAGCCCAATCCTACCCTCGAAGGGTACGAGAAGCGCCGTAATGGAATAGCCTCCGTCAGGGCCAACAGGAGCAGACCGGCGGCAACCTGGCGGTCCCGTCTCCACGGACAACAACCCCGCGACTAGGGCATCTTCCTGTGTATCCAGAAGAACCGCACCAACTAAGTCAACCGCTGCTCCCAACTTGAGAGTCACTTCGGTGGACCCCGGCGGCAACAGCAATCCTCCTCCGGGCACCAATGGTGCCGACGTTCCGTCACGAGATCCGAAGGAAACAAGGACCTCCTCGCAATCAACGAGTCCCCGGACTTCGTAACTACCATCCTCAGCCGACACACCCAGCAGCTCCTGCCCGTCAGTCCACGGCAGCTCATTCTGACTCATACCGCGTGGCTCCACCTTGACCCAGGCTCGCCGCACCGGCTCGCCACTGCTCAACACAACCCGGCCACTGATGATCACTGGCCATGCCTCCAGGGAAACGTCTCCGAGATGCCTCTCGCCGTCTCCGGGACCTCCCCGAGACACGCGCATACGGGACCACCCGCCCTTTGGCGCTCTCGCCGAGGGCCGAATCGCGATGTCGCACATGAAGTCCCCCTCGCCATCGGGACCGGGCACAGAGAAAGTCGCGCCCGCATCCGTCTTGCCTCGCGGAAAGGCAGATCGGTGCTTCCCAGTGCAGTCTGCCATTCGCATGTGAAACTCCGCGTCGGCCACGGGCAGTGCGTCGCCATCCAGGAGTCGTCCAGACAGCACGACACGCCGCCGGCCAAGCACGATCGACACCCTTCGACAGTGCCCCGCGTATTCTGGGCCCTTCGCAAGCTCAGTTGCCCAGGAGAGAGCACCGGGTCGGTCGCCGGCGCCGATCTCCAATTCGCCACCGAGTTCAACACCTCGAAACACGACTTCGCCGCCAACGACCGGACACCTCGCAATCGTCTGAAAATCACCCGTCGGCCGTCTACAGGCTAGCGTGACTTCGCTGTCTCTGGGAATCTCTTGGTCCGCTGGATGCGGCATCACAGAGACCTGAATGGTACCCACTGGCCCTAGCACGACAGTCACCAGCTCCCGCAGATCCGAAAGGTCCACCTCCTGAACCAGAGCCCGGTTCGTGCCTCGCGTTACCACGACTTGGGCCATCCCCCCCTCGCGCGTGACCTTCTCACGGAGGGATGGGCCCACTTCGATTGTCGCAATCCCACTGGCGGGGTCAGTGGCAGCCGAGGCGATGCAGCGCACCGCTTCGGAATCGCCGCTGGGCGGTCCCGCGGCGAGGCACACATCGCGGTAGCCAACCGGGCTGCCGTCCGAGTCCAACACTCTCACCCGCAAGGTCCCTTGCGCTGGCTCCGTAAAGGAGCCAGCGATGTCCGATTCCGAATGGCCGGCTACAGCGCGGACCGGCTCCTCGCCGGCCTCTTCTCGGTGAACAGGGTCTGTCTCACTACCCGGGCTGCCACCAACCTCCGTACCGCTGGCGCCCTCCTCATCCGACTGCCCTGATGGAACGCTGCAACGCTGCGCTGTGCGCACCACCAAGACTATGATGAGGAGAGCGACGATTGAAGCGGCAAAGAGCACCCGCTTCTGAGGTAGGCTTCCTATCCGGCTGCCAGTCATTCGACCTGCCCTCGGGACGTGTTTGGGCGTTTCGGGTGATCACGGTGACGCGTTTGACGTCCTCCGAACGGCCCTTGGCCCGCGGGGTCGCCGACGCACCGTCGCAAGATGAGTGACCTCTCAACGCTCGCCCGCAACGCGTCACAGTACGCCATTTCACGGTGGACGATCGTACGGTCCGGTCGAGAAAATGGGGCTTCGACGTCTGGTGTGGGTAGCCACTTGGCCGTCCTCGGCGTTGCGCATGGAGTATTGACGATTCCGTGAGGTTGGGTGGCGGGGGTCGGGGAGGCCACGCGCCGCCCGCGGCTCCGGGGGCGCGACCGCGCCGAGCCGCAGCTGCTCGTCACGGCCGTGCGTCCCCTCGCCGCCGGGCTGCGCTCGCAAGCCCGCCGGACGACGCCAGTTGTGCGCCCGCCCCTTCGAAGTGAAGGGCGGGCGCTCCAGGGCCGATGTGCTTGAGGAGGGCCGGGGAGTCGTCCAGCCTATGCGGCGTTACCAACACGAAAGGTCGAAGCCGCGTTGTTCGCCATGGAGCGGCCCCGCCTGCACGGCAATCAGTACTCGGTGCCGCTGCCGGTGGGACGGCAGGTGCAGGTGCGCGAAACGAGCCAGTCGATCGAGATCTACGACGGGCCGCGGACGGTGGCAACGCACCAGCGCGTGGAGGAGCCGGCCAACAAGCGGGTGACGGATCCGGCGCACCGCCCGCCACGAGGCGAGGGCAAGAAGATGCGCCTGGCTCAGGAGGAGGCGGCGCTCCTCGCGCTCGCGCCGGAGCTCCTGTCGTACGTCGACGGGCTCAGGAAGTCCGGGCAGGGCCTGCCCGTGCTGTGGCTGCGCCGCCTGCTGTCGCTCGTGCGCGACTACCCGCGCGCGCCGCTGGTCGCCGCCATCCAGGAGGCGGCGCGCTACGGGCTCTTCGATCTGCAGCGCCTGGAGCGCATGGTGCTGAAGCGCATCGGGGAGGACTTCTTCTTCCTCAACGGCGACAACGGAGAAGACCGGAATGAATGACGAAGTCGAGCAGCTCTTGAAGAACCTGCACCTGTCGCGGATCGTCCAGGTCCTCGACGACGAGTTGGCCGCGGCCCGAGGAAAGGATCCTGGCCACGAGGAGTTCCTCCTGCGCCTCCTGCGCGCGCAGTGGCACGACCGCCAGGAGAAGGCCCTGGAGTGGCGCATCAAGCAGGCGCGCCTGCCTTTCCCCTGGACCATCGAGTCGTTTCCCTTCCAGCGCCAGACGGGTGTGAGCCGGCGACAGATCCGGAACTTCGCGACCCTGGAGTTCGTGCCACGGGCCGAGAACATCGTCTTCGTGGGCAAGACCGGCGTGGGCAAGACCGGGCTGGCGGTCGGGCTGTTGCTCAAGGCGCTGCAGAACGGCTACCGGGCGCTCTTCATCAAGGCCCAGGAGTTGTTCGACGAAATGTACGCCTCCCTCGCCGATCGCTCGACGCCGCGCTACATCCGTCGCCTCAGCCGCACCGACGCCCTGGCGGTCGATGACCTCGGGCTGCGGCCGCTGGTGGGCGACGAGCCGCTGGACCTCTACGAGGTCATCCGCCAGCGCTACGAGCGCGGCTCGATGATCGTGACCTCGAACCGGGCGATCGCGGAATGGCCGCCGCTCTTCCTGGACGCCCTGGTGGCGACCGCCGCCATGGACCGCCTGCTGCACGACGCGCAGGTGATCGTGATGGAAGGCGACTCCCACCGCAACCCGCCGACGACGAAGAGGCGGAAGGGGTGGAAGATGGTGGTGCGGACGTCCGCCACGCGCGCGGAGCGACGCGGTGAGTCTCGTGTGCTGGTCACCGCCGTGGAGAGGCCGTGGACAGCTGACGCGGCGTGGAAAACTCCTTGCCTGTTTGAACGGCGGAGTTTCCCACACCGCTACCTGCCCACGGCCTCCCCACGGCTCGTCCCCCGAAGAGCCCACGCCGGGCCGTCCGCTGCCGCTCTTTCCGCCCCCGATCCCTGGCCCGTTTCGCAAGAACCATGCCGCCAGCCGCCGTGGACCAGCCTGGCTGACCCGACCAGCGATTCTGCGCGGCGCCCACACCGCCTTCGTGCACAACGCCGAGCACGCCATCCGAACGTGCTCGACAAGTGGACTTGCTTGGCCGAACCAAGGGTGGACTTTGCAGGCCGGTCCTTGACAGAAACGGCCCTCTTCATCCGAGTAGACCACAGGCAGGACTCGCCCGGCGAGGACCGCGACGGACGCTTGGCCAGCGTTTCGCGTGAGCAGGATGCGCGCGTCGGGGACGAGACGTCCGTCGCGCCGGAGGACAACGCCGGCGACCAGCGGCGGGGGCATCGCGATGTCTCCAAGAGCGATCGCGCCGCTTGCCGGGGCGTCGGCGATGCGCACGGAGCGGTCCGCGGCGCCAGCGGCGGCCGCCAGCGGGCGCAGCGTCAGCGTTGTGCCAACGGGCCGCTGCCGGTACTCCGCGACCTCGAAGGAGAAACGCCCGCAGTCATCGGTCTGGATCCACGAGCGCCTCACGCTGGAGTTCGCGTCCGCCTGCAGGTCCGCTTGGAAGATCTCGTGCGGGACGGGCGCGCCGTCTTCATGGACGAGCCGGCCCGACACGCTGACGAATCGGCCGTCCACGCTCAGATCGATGCGGGCAACGTCACCGGCCGATGTCGGCCCGTTCCCGGTCGTGCTGACGGGCTCCTGGTCCCAGCGGAGTGCTGCGCGCGCCTCCAGTGTGACTGCGATGCCGACGGGCCAGAAGTCGACTTTGCCGCTCACGGTCTTCCGCGTGAGCATCGTCAGGGCCGGGCTGAGTGCATCGTCTGCCGATGAGAGGGTGATCACTGCGCCATCGGCCAGCGGTGCCCCCGCGCATCCGGTGGTTTGGACGATGACCCGGCCTGTCGGAGGGCAGATCAGGGTCACCGGTTCACTGGGCCAGAGGCGCACGTCACCCGGGACCGTCGTCGCCACGGGATGAGCAAGCGGGAAGGCCAGGGCGACGGAGAGGACTGCTTGGGAATGCGGCGGAGGAGGATCGACCTTGGGCACAAGGCGCGCGAGCCCGCGCGCGTGGTCGGTTCGTGCGATCGCCAGGAATCTGGGTGTCTTCGTCCCGGCGCTCGGCGTCGTGCAGAGGAGCGCGACTGGAACATCGCCGACAGGCCGCGAGCAGGCGTCGACGACCCTCACGGCCAGGGAGGCCAGCGGCTCCAAAGAGACCTCGACAGGGTCTTGTTGGCCGCTGCGAATGAGCGTCTTCCCAAACAGAGACTGACCGACGCGAGCGATGATCGTCGCTCCCATCGGGCCTGGCCGTGGGACGCAGGCGTTGCCATCCGCACCGGCCACGTCGCGGTACGTGAGCGAGCCGATCGCATCGAGCCAGTCGGCCAGGCTCAGTCGCTCCAGGTCGTGAAGCGCTTCGGCAAACGCCGCATCGAGGCAGCATCGGCCCTGCTCGATGAACAGAACCTCCGCTCCTGCCACGGGCTCCCCCGTGTCGGCTCTGACCACCCGCACGGCCAGAGCAGGGGCGGATGCCGCCGCATCCGTCGGCGCTGATGCCAGTGGCACCCGGCTGGATTCTACCGGGGGGGGATCGGCGGAGACGGACTGCTTTCGGACAGGCGCTCTCCCAGCCCCTGCGGGCTGCGTGCCGGGAGATGGGATGTCGTCTCGGAACACCCAGATCGAGGATCCGGTCAGGATCGCCGCGAGCAGCACGGCAAGGGTCAGCAGTTTGCTCGCCACCAGCAGTCCACCCATCATCGATGCGTTCGCCTGCGGAGATCCCGATGCCAGCGGGAGCATCGCGGAAAGCCAGGCGGAACGGTCCCCGCCGTGTCTGCGGTCCAGTTGCTCTCTGAGCTTCCCGAGCGCGCGCGTCAGCCGGCTGTTCACTGTGGCCGGACTTGTTCCCTCGCGGCGCGCGATTTCCCTCGGGGCAAGCCCCTCGAAGAAGCGCCCCAGCACGGTGCCCCGGTAGGGCTCCTCGAGAGAGATCACTGCCGCTGCGAGCAGGCGCTGCTGCTCGAGGCGCTCCACGATCTCTTGCGCGGAGAGTCCGGGCTCAGGTCGCGCACCCTGCCTCTCGCGCCTCAGCCGGCGGGCGCTGCTGCGATGCTGTGCTGCCGCTACGTTCTTCACGATCCCGGCGAACCAGCCGCGGAAGGATCCTGTCGGCCGCGCGTCCGAAGTCAGAGCCGTGGAGTACGCATCCTGGACGACGTCTTCGGCAAGATGAGAGTCCCCGACCAGCCGGCGGGCCAGGGCGATGACCCAGCCGCCATCTGCCGCAAGAACTTCGATTTCCCGGAACGTCCGATCGGACATGGCATCCATCAGTGCCTGGTCATGGCTGGCCTCAGTACGTGGTCGCCGGAGCCGGATTCAATGCAGGGAATCGGCCAGCAACATCAACGAAGAGGCTCTCTGACTTCAGTATAGGACGCGAATGGCCGTGGATCCGGGCAACGGACGGTGGGGATCGCGGCGGGCTTCGTCCAGCAGGTGGAGCGCTTCCCAGGAGGGAGGCACGTGCTCTGCGGCCGTCTCCCCGGGCGCCAGCGAGCGCGCAAGAAGCAAGGCAAGCGGAGGGTCGTGGTTCTGGCGGGGACGCCGGGAGTCCGCTTCAGCCGGATTCAGGCGCGTCCGGGCCGCTCTGCCAGCGGCGGAGGAGCCGGCCGGCCGCAGGCATGAGCAGCCGCTCGAAGAACCCGTGGAGCGGCGTCGCGAGCAGCAGGCTCATGGACGCGAGCGCGATGGAGCCGGAGCCGACGAGGTCGTCAGTCAGCCAGTGTGCGCCGCTCACCAGGCGCGGAAGGGAGAAGACCGCGGTGAAGGCCGCGTAGCACAGGCCCCAGGCCACGCCTCCATAGTACCAGAAGAAGCCGGTCAGCATCAGCAGGCAGACGCAGTGGTCGCCGAGGAAGGATTGGGTGGACGCGTCCTTCGAGGAGATCCAGGGAACGACTTTGGAGAGCCGAATCGCGCCGCTCACGACCCGAGTCGGACTGTGGCGGTGAATGTCGAGGACGTCGAGCCCCGCCAGCTTCCGCACCAACAGAATGAACAGCGCCACGGCCACGCCCGCGGCCGCCCGGCGGACCATTTGGCGGCGATCCCCGGCGAACACGAAGGCGCAGATGATCGCCAAGGTGAGGACGGCCGGCACGAGATCGAAGAGCCGGTGATTCGCGGCGGCCCACGCGACCTGCCACCACCCCGGTCCGTCGAGGCTGCCGTTCAGCAGGTGGAATGCGGCACGGTCGAGGTGCTCCCAGTGGATGCGCGTGCTCGGGCAGAGCCACGAGCCGAGCAGGAGCCCGGCCAGCAGGTTGCACACCAGCAGCCCCACGACGCTCCAGCGAGCCGGGACGGCAGCGTCCGGCGCGAGATGCCTCATGAGATCCTCCAGAAGCGAATCGGCGTGGACCACGCCACGGCCTGCCTGAGAAGCAGTCGTCTCCGAGCGACGCCAACTTGCGCACGGGAACCCGGCGTGACGTGAAGAGCCCAGAGCACTACACTCTGCCGCAGCGCATGCCGCCCTGGATGCGCGTGAGTTGTCGCGGGCGAGGGCCCGGGCGGAGCGTGAAGCGTCGTGAGCTGGCCTGCGCTTGCGAGAAGGGCCGCAAAGGGGATCGCCATCCTCCTGGTTTCCTTCATCCTGGCCGAAATCGCGCTCCGAGCGTACGCGCACTTCCACCCGACGTTCATCTTCTTCGATCCCTCGTACAATCGCTTCCGCGGGAATCCGGGGGCGCCCGACTACGATTTCCACCTCAATTCCCTGGGCTTCAAGGACGTGGAGTTCAAGCAGCAGAAGGAGGCGGGGACCTACCGAATCGTCGCCCTCGGTGACTCGTGCGCCTTCGGGGTCGTGCCATATCAGCACAACTACCTGACTCTGCTGGAAGAGAATCTGCGCGGGAACGGCCGCCGGGTCGAAGTGCTCAACATGGGCATTATTAGCACCGGACCGGAGCAGTACCTGGCGTTGCTCGCGAACGAGGGGCTGGGGCTGAAGCCCGACATGGTGCTGGTCTCCTTCTTCACCGGCAATGACTTCACGGACACACTCGCCAAGGAGCCCAGACGCTGGTGGCAGTACTCCGCTGTCGCGACGCTGGTCAGGTACGTCGTCGACCTGAATCTCAAGTACCAAGGGAGGTTGAGCTACCCGGGCGCTAGCTATGACGACAATGAGCCGACGTTCACAGACGTGGCGTACCTGAGGATGGAGGTGGATCGCAGTCTGATCTACCTGAGGCGGAGGCCGTTCAAGAAGGCGTTCGCCGATGCGGTGGCGTATCTGGTGCGAATCAAGGACCTGTGCGAGGCGCGCGGGGTCGTGCTGACGGTCGTGATCATTCCTGACGAGGTCCAGGTGAGTCAGGGACTTCAGGCGAAGGTGATGGAGACTCTCAGGGCGCCTCCCGAGGAGATCGACTTTGCGCTGCCCAACAGGTTCCTGGGTGAGGAGCTGGAGGTGCAGCAGGTGGACTGCGTGGACCTCTTGAGCGACTTCGTGGTCGCGGCGGTCGAGAGGGCGCTGTACAAGCCGCGGAACAGCCATTGGAACATCGCGGGGAACAGGCTGGCGGCGGAAGTCCTGGCCAGACACCTGGCCGCGAAGCTGGGCGGACCTGGCGCGCCTGATCCGCCGAGGTGAACGGGTGGCGAGGGGAAGGCCGTGAGCGAGGCGGCCGCGACGCTCCTCCCTCTCTCTTCCGCGAGGTCAACCAGCCTACTGCAGCACCACCTGCACGACCTGATCGCTCGCGCCGTGCTGGATGTCGAGCGAGGCAGCGCCGGCACCGGAGGTGATCGTCGCGGAGTAGACGCCGGGCTGGAGCGCGCCCAGGTCATAACGCCCCTGCTGGTGGCCGCCGAAGGCCTCGCTCAGGGCTTCGCCGAAGGTGATGAAGCGGGTCAGCTCCGTTCCCGCGGAGTCGAAGAGGCGGATGCTGGCCGCGCTGACCGGCTGGCCCACCGCGTCCCGCACCTCGACCACGAGGTTGGCCCCGACGCACAGCTCGATGTCGCGCTCGGTCACCTCGGAGGTGCGCACGTGCACGCCAGCGGCCACGCCAGGAGCGAAGCCCTGCGCTTTGACCACGATGGAGTAGACGCCGGAGCGCATGCCGTCCGCGCTGTAGGCGCCTGATTCGCCCGTGAGGATCTCGCCGAAGTGGGCCTCGACCTCGTTGTTCCGCAGGAAGAAGAGCGTGGCGCCCTGGATCGGCCTGCCGCTCGCGTCGCTGACCTGGCCGTTCAAGGCGCCGCCGGGCTCGAGCAGGAAGTCCACTCCGCTGGTGAGTTCGCCGTCTTTCACCTCCACGAGCAGGGGCTCGGAGCGGCAGTAGCCGCAGGCGCCGATGCCGAACATGCCTGGCCCGCCCGCGGCCACGCTGTAGCGTCCGGGCGGCAGGCCGGTGGCGCGGAAGCGGCCGTCCTTGCCGGTGAAGAGGTCCACGACTCTGCGCGACCTGGCCGCGCGCGTCACGGCGTCGACCGTCGCTCCCTCGTCGAGAGTGTCGATGGACACCCGGGCGCCGGAGATCACTTTGTGGAAGGCCGCGGCGCACACGCCGCCCTCGATCCCGGTGGCGTCGAGCGCGAAGTCCAGCTCGTACTCTTCGACCTCGGGAATGGTGACGTCAAAGGACTGGCGCGTGGTCGCGGAGAGGGAGGATCCTCCCTGGATCGTCACGGTCCACTCGCCCGCCGGCATGTTCTTGACCTCGTAGCGTCCCTTGTCGTCGACCGCGGTGAGGCGCAGCCCCTCCTGGATGCCGCCGCCGCCCTCTCCCGGCGTGAACGAAAGGAACGCGCCGCGGAGCGGCTCGCTTCCTTCGGTGACCATGCCCCGGACCGTGACGCCCGCAGCCTCGCCGCCGGCGAAATCCACCACCTTTTCTTCGCCCGCCTTCAGCCTGACCGTGCGCGTGGCCAGACCCTCGACCAATGACGACATCATCGTCTCGGAGCCGATGTCGATCGACCCGCCGAGCTTCTGCACGGTGTAGGAGCCCGCGGCCAGGCCGGTCAGCTGGTAGCGTCCCTCCGCGTCCGTGTTGGTCATGATCGGCATCAGGTTGCCGGCCACGGTCGCCAGCACGACGTCGCCTCCGCGGGGCGAGCCGTCCGCGGCCGTGCCCGTGCCGCGGATCACTGCGCCGCGCTCGAGCCGGATGACGACGCCCTCCGCCACCTGCCCGTCGCCCAGCAGGACGCGGGCGGAGCTGCCGGGAGCGTAGCTGCGGGCCGTGACCGAAAGCCGATGGGCGCCCGCCTTCAGGCCGGTGATCGCGAAGCGGCCGCTCGCATCGGTATGCGTGTCGGAGTAGGGGGCAATCGGGTCCGGCTGGATCAGGGTGTTGCTGGCGCGCGTGGAGACCAGGGCGTTCGGCACCGGGGAGCCGGTCAGGGCCTCCAGCACCACGCCGCGGATCGCCGCCTCAGGGGGCAGGATGAGGATCACGCCGCGGACCTCTTCGCCGGGCCGAAGCTCGATTTCCGGCGTGCTCTCGACGCCGTGCCCATCGGCTCTCACCCGGATGCGCCAGGTCCCCGCCTCGAGCTTGTGGAGAGTGAACGTGCCGTCGGCGCTGGCCACGTGCTCGAGCGGCGAGGGCGCGAAGCTCTTGGCGTCCAGGATGTCGAAGGGGCGGGTCGCGGCCGCCACGTAGCGCTGGATCGGCTCTGCATCGACGCGCGACAGGACGATGCCGGAGATGGATCCGTGCCGCTCGAGGACGACGGTGTGGTCGCTCGTGCCCGTGTCGACCCTCTCCAGGTGGCCGGTGGTCATCCCGTCCGCGCGGGCCGTGACGTCGTAGCTGCCTGGCTCGAGGGCCGGCGACACGAAACACCCGTTGTCGTCAGCGCGCGTCACCGAGCCGCCGAAGTCCTCGGCGCTCTCCGGCGGGACGCTCTTCGTGACTCCCATGCCCAGGAAGCCGCGGGGCTGGATGAAGCCGACGCTCGCCCCGGGCACGGGATGGTCCTGGTCGTCCACGACCGTGCCGGCGATGCGTTCGCCGCCCTTGAGCACGATCGGATCGGCGAGTTCCAGACCCCCTGCCGGCAGCTCCACGCGGCGCAGGGTGGCCGGGGAGAATCCCTCCGCCCGAACGGTCAGGCTGTACCGGTCAGCCGGCAGCCCGCTGATCTCGAAATTGCCCGAGGCGTCGCTTCGCCTCTCCACGGCGTCGAGGTCGTACGGGTCGATCTTGGCCAGCATGAACGTGGTCTCGGCCTTGCGGGCTGTCACCCGGGCCTCGGCGATTGGCTCTCCCCGCTCGCTCATGATGCGGCCGCGCAGGGCCGCGCCCTGCCCCGCGACGAGGAGGATCTGGGCGGTCTCACCCGGCGCGAGAGTCAGCCTTTCCGCGGCCGGGAGCAGGCCCTCCGGCTTGACGCGACAGACCATGGCCGCCTCCGCCGGCACTCCGGTGAACTCGAATCTTCCGTCCTCGCCGCACGCTGTGGTTCCGCTGCGCCAGGTCAGCCCCTCACGCATGATCTCCATCGCATCCAACGCGGGCTGGAGCATGACGCGTTCCGCGGCCAGGCCCGCTCCGCTTGGCGGGCGGGCCGCGCCGCGCACCACCCCGGCCGGCACGACGAGGACGGTCACCAGGCCCGGACCGCCCGCGGCGTCGACCCGAACGAGGTCGCGCGTGGCCGCGAACGGAGACAGTGCCCGGAGGAATCCCCTGAGCCTGGGCCCGCGCAGCTCGAACGAACCGTCGGCGGCGATGGAGCCGCGGGCGAGCGGCACGGCGTCGGCCCGTCCTTGGCGCGGAAACTCGCTGTGGGCGAGCGCGGGGAGACGGACGAAGGGCGGCGGTTCGGAGAGGAGCACGACCTCACCATCGGCCACGGGCGAGCGGTCCAGCGCCCAGAGCACGAAACCCTCGAGAACGTCCTCGCGGACCGCGGCCTCGCTCCGGTCCGGCAGCGGCGGGGCTTCGATGTCCGGCAAGGTGACGTTCGGCGAATCCGCTCCGGCGAGAACTCCCTGGCCGGTCTCGAGCACGACGGGCGTGTCCTGATTACCCCGGTCAGCAAGCACGAGGAGGCAGACGACGGCGAGCGCCGCAAGCAGCGCGGCGGCGACAAGGAGAGTGCGTGTTCTCTGGGCCATGGCTGCGCTGGCATCCTCGAGTTTGGGCTGTTCACTCGGTATGAGAGGCGCCGCAACGGTCATGCCCGCGTGCAGCAGGGCATTACACGAGGATCAGAAAGCACTTATCGCGTCCCTGCGCGGGCCGCCTTGTGCCAAAACTGCTCACGGGAATCGGCACGCTCCCTGCGGCCGAAGCGACGGAGGCGTGTCGGACGCTTCCCGTCAGGCGTCGAGATCGACGTCGGCGATGCCGAGAACGGGCTGGAACGGAGCGATGGGGACCGTGACCATGTCGCCGACGATGATCAGCCCTTCGACGCGCAGCGTGTAGTCCCCGTTCAACGTGAGGGGCACCTTGACGAGGTGCACCGCGACGAGGCTCGTGACCTTGTAAGCGGTGATGTTGACCACGGCTCCAGTCGGATCGAGGAGCGTGACCGTGATGTCCGTGAGCAGGAGCCCGCCCTTGGGGAACACGTTGGCGTTGACGATCGCTCCTGCGAGAGCGCCGATCTTGAACTCGACCAGGCTCTGCCCGGCCTTGGGCTCGGCCTTGGTGAAGGTGCGCGGCTTGGCCCGGTCCGGCAGCTTGCGATCGGTGAGCACCTTGTAGTCGCCCGTGCCCTTCTTGCCCTCGAAGCGCAGTGCAAAGAAGCCCGAGTCTTCCAGGTCGAACTGCTTGTTGTGGGTCTCGCCCCCCTTCAGCGTCCAGGACTTCACCACGGCGTCGAACTCGTCCACGATGCACACGCGCATCTTCTCGATGCCGTCGCCCGGCTTGATCTTCAGCAGGAGCGTCATGCCCTTGAGGCCGTCGAACCAGGCCGCGTCGCTGTCGTCCTCGGCGTCGATCGAGCCGAGCAGCGTGTCCCCGACGGCGAACGACTTCTTGGTGACCGCCAGGGTGACGTTGAAGTTGAAGATATTGCCGTTGCCGCCGCCGTTCATCTGGTGGGTGATTGTCACGAGTCCCGTGTAGTTGCCGTTCGCCAGGCCGATGGGGTCGATCTGGATCTCCACGGTCTGCGGGCTGCCGGACGGCGGGATCGAGCCAGTCGCGGGAACGGCCGTGATCCTCGAGGCAAGCGTGCCGCTGATGGCCGTGATCCAGTCGAGCTTGACCGTCTGGTTGCCGCTATTCGAGAGCGTGAGCACCACGGGGTCCGGAGGAATGCCGCCGGCATCGTACGCGAAGGCAATGGGATTCGGACCGGTGACGGACAGAGTCCCCTCCGGGACGGTGACCGCTAGATTGACGTTGAAGCTGATGACGTTGCCGTTGCCGCCGCCGTTCAACTTGTGGACTACCCGCACCAGTCCCGTGTAGTTGCCGACCGCCAGGCCGACCGGATCGACGTAGACCTGTATGGTCTGCGGGCTGCCGAAGGCCGGGATGGAGCCGGTCGAGGGAACCGCCGAGAGCCTCGAGGCGAGCGTGCCGCTGATGGCCGTGATCCAGTCGAGCTTGACCGTCTGGTCGCCGGTGTTCGAGGCCGTGAGCACCGCCGGTCCCGGCAAGGGGTCGCCGTTTGCCCACGCGAAGTTGATCGGATTCGTGCCCGTGACGGTCAGGGTCCCCTCGGCTGCGACGAGGGTTCCGCTGAAGAGGCTGAGGACGAGAAGGGCTGTGAAGGGGCGCATCGTGACTCCTCGCACGCAACGGGGCTACCATTCATGGTAACCCGTGCCAGGCGGAGCACCAGCGCCCTGTGCCGGAACCTCGGCATTTTGTCACCCTGCGGCAGGGGGCCGCCGCCCGGCGGAGGCGCGTCTCCCTGGCGGCTTGGCCTGGCCCGGGCGCGCTCGAGATGGCAGGATGGCCTCGTGGGCAAGGTCCGGAGGGCGGCCATGCGCCGGGCTGCGACGTGGTTCGTGGAGGCGGTTCTTCTTCTTGCCGCCGCCGCGTGCGGCAGCCGGCCGGAGCCAGAGGCCGGGATGGCGAGTAGCGCAGCGGGCGTCTCCAGGACGGTCAGGATCGACGGCGCCGAGATCCACTGCCTGGGTCGACCTGCCTGGTTTCGGCGCGTCCGGACGGGTGTCGCTCGAGCCGGACGCCTTTCTCGCCGCCCTCCTCGACGCGCTCGAACTACGCCGGCCGGTGCTCGTGTCGCCGTCCCTGAGCGGCCGCTTCAGCCTGCCGTTCGCCGCCCGCAGCCCGGGCCAGCTCGCGGGCTTCGTCCCAATCGCGCCGGCCGGCGTGGAGCACTGCCGCGAGGAGCTGGCTGGCGCGCACGTCGAGACCCTGGTGATCTGGGGAAGGAACGACCGCACGTTTCCCGTCGCCGGGGCGAGCGACCTGGCCGGGCTCATGCCGTCCGCGAGCATCGCGGTGATCGAGGACGCGGGCCATGCCTGCTACCTGGATCAGTCCGAGCGCTTCCACGAGCTGCTGCTCGCGTTTCTCGCGCGCGCCGCCCCTACCGGTACGACTCCAGCTCGGCGTTGATCCTCATGCCGGCGCGCTCCGGCAGCGTGTCCCACAGCTCGTCCTGGATCTCCGCGAGGCGCGGCGATCCGGCGTGGTAGCGCAAGGACGCGGCCTGGCCGGGCACGGCGGTCAAGTGCCAGGCGAGGTGGTCGACGCCGAGAGAGCGCGCGAGGCGCCGCGCTTCCTCCATCCCCTCGCCCGAGTCGTTCCACTCGAACAGGATGTAGCGCCAGATCAGCCACGGGCGCTCGCGACCCTGCTCCTTCTTCATGGCCGCCAGGCGCCGCATGGCCTCGAGGACCCGCTCCAGGCGGCCTCCGCGCCGGTATTTCTCGTAGGTCTCCTGCCGCGCTCCGTCGACCGAGAAGATCAGGCAGTCGATGCCGCTGTTGAGGACCGCCTGGCGGCGCTCTTCGGTGTGGAAGAAGTGGCCGTTCGTGCTGGAGAGGATCAGGCAGCCAGGGTTCTTCTCCCGGCAGCAGCGCACCATCTCGTTCGCGGAGCGGTGCATGTAGTTCTCGCCGCCGAGGTGGAACTCCATGTACCCGAGGTCCGGGGAGAGCGCGTCGATGATCCTGGCGTAGGTGGCGAAGGGCAGGGAGAGGGAGGAGCGGCTGCCCTCGATTCCCGCGCGGTTGCAGCCGGGGCAGGAGAGGTTGCAGGCGGCGTGCGACTCGATGAAGAGGATGCGCGGCCGCGGCACGCCCGACTCGAAGTCCGGCGGCGGCGGCGGCCCGGCCGTGCGGTTGGGGCAGCCCCGGCAGATCGGCACCTGGTCGATGTCCGTGGCGATCGCGCGGCGCAGGGCGCGATAGGCCGGCCCGTTCCAGACCTCGTCGAAGCCCTGCCGGCCGAGGTCGCCGAGCGGGTTCCTCTTCTCCGCGTCCACGCAGGCGCAGACTGCGGTCCCGTCCGAGAGCACGGCGGTCTGGCGCCACGGCCGCGTGCAGTAGGGCCGGCTGGAGTCGGCCCGCAGCCACGTGGCGATCTCCGGGACGTGTTGTTCCTCGCGGTTCATGGGCGGCCTGCCTGGCGCAGGGCGGCGGCGTTTGGCTCTCGGGGCGCTCTTGCACCATAGCCCGGCCTGGCCTACAACCTCGTCTTCATTCCGGCTCTGCAAGCGAGGAGGCGGCGGCGTGGTTCAGGGCGGGATGCGGGCGCTCCTCGTGGCCGCCGTCCTGGCGCTGTCCCTGGCGCTGAACTGCGCGGGCATCGGCTTTGGCCAGCCCTGCCACTACGACCAGTCGGTGGACGCCATCCACCCGGCGCTCTCCCTGGACGCGCTCGAGCACCTCTGCGGCGGGAGCCGGATCACGGAGCTGAAGTACCCGCGCACGCACTTCCTGGCCCTCGGCCTGGTGCAGCGCGCCTACCTGCTGCTGCGCCACGGCCCGGAAGAGGCCGCGCGGCGGCAGGGCGAGCTGATGGCCGCGTTCGCGGCCGCGCCCGCGCTCTCCGGCGTGGAGGCGCGCGCCTCCTTCCGTCCCTTCGCCGGCACCATCGGCGAGCTGATCGTGGTGGGGCGCGTGCTCTCGGCTCTCTGCGGCTGCGGCGCCGTGCTCGCCCTGTTCCTGCTGGCGCGCGGCCTGTTCGGTTTCGTCGCGGGAGCGATCGCCGCCTTTCTCGCGGCGGTGAGCCATCCGCTGGTCTTCTATTCGCACACCCTGAACGTCGAGACTCCCTACCTGTGCTGCGCGCTCTTCGCGCTCGCCAGCGCCGTGCGCGCGATCACGACGGGCGCGGCGCGCTGGATCTTCCTGGCCGTGCTGCTCGCGGCCCTCTCCGGTGCCATCAAGGACCAGGCGTTCGGCCTGTTCATCCTGGCGGCGCCGCTCTTCCTCTGGCTGCTGCTGCGGCCCGGTTCGTTGCGCCCCGGCGCGGCGCGTCCCTTCCCCCTGCTCGCCGTGTGTCTCGCCGTGCTCGCCGCGGCCGCCTTCTACCTCGCGCTGCTCGGCCTGCCCGGGGACGTCGAGGGATTCAAGCGGCACTTCGCGCACATCTTCGGCGCGGGCGTGGCGCCCTTTCGCGAGGCCTCGAACACGCTTCTCGGCCACTTCGAGCTGCTGCGCTTGACCTTCCTGCACCTGCGAGACAGCCTGGGCGCGCCGCTCCTTCTCGCGGCCGCCGCTGGCGCGGCGTGGATGGCCGTGCGCGAAGGGCGCAAGGCCTTGGTGATCCTGCTGCCGATTGCCTCCTACTACCTCTCCTTCATCGCGCTCATCGGCTACGTGTACCTGCGCTTCACCCTGCCGATCCTGCTGCTCGCGCTCGTCGCCGCCGCCTACCTGTGCACGGCGCTGCTGCGCGCGCCCTACGTGCGCGTCGCGGCCGCGGCCGGCCTGCTTCTCTTGCTCGGCAACCGGATGGTCCTGGCCGTGGATCTCGACCGCATGCTGCTCGCCGAGCCCAGGACCGAGGCGAGCGCTTTTCTGGAGGAAGTCCTGCCGGAGGGCGCGCGCGTCGCGGCCGCGATCGATCTGCCCATGCACAACATCGACTTCCCGGCGCGCGCGCAGGTCGAGTTCATCGACCTGCGGCCGCAAGCCGAGCGCGCGCTGCCCTGGGAGCCCGACTACGTCGTCGTGTCTCTCTTCCCGCCCACGCGCGGCATCGCCATGCCGGCGCCCGAGCCGCCCGAGATCCACGCGGAAGCCACGCTCCTCGGCCTGCGCTTCGAGCTGGAGGAGTCGTTCACGCCTGCCATGAACCACCCGATCCAGCTCGGCGCGGCCTTCCAGCCCGTGATACTGGTCTATCGCCGCGCCACGGGACCGTAGTTTCGGACTCCCGGCTACTCGTCCTTCTTCCCCTCTTCGTCGCCGCCGAGCAGACCGCCGAGCCGGTCCTTCACGCCCTCGACCGCGCCCTTCACCTCCTCGCCAACGGCCCCGATCCGGCCGCCCACGTTCTTGAGGAACTTCGCGGCGTTCCTCGCCACCTCGCCGTCGAGGATGCCCTGCAGGTCAGGCGGCGCCAGGCCGCTCTTGGTCACGGCCGCCAGGATCGTGCCCAGGATCTCCTCGAGAAGCTGCGGCAGGGTGACGTCCCGCGAGGCGCTCGCCTCCTCGCCCGAGCCGCCGATGTCCGTCAGCTCGATCGTGGGCAGGCTGATGGTCTGTTCGGTCTTCAGGAGGAGCGACTGGGCGAGGCGCACCTTGGGCGAGGTGATGGTCACCCGGCCGATCCTGAGCTTCTTGGAGGACGCCCCCTCTTCGTCCGCCGCGGGCTTTGCTTCTGCCTCGCCGCCGCCGGTGCGGGACTTCAGGTGGTCCATGAGCGCCCCGAAGTTGCTCCCGCCCGTGGAGACCTCGAGCGTGATCAGGGGCTCCGCGATGTCGATGTACTCGATCTCGATCGTGTCGCTCAGGAGCGAGCTGACGGCGGTCTTGACGTCGATCTTGCCGACCTCGAGCGCGCTGTCCGCCTTGAAGCCCTCGGGGTTGCGGATGGCGAGCTTCTCCATCTGCACCTGCCCGCGGAGCAGCGACAGGGAGGCGGAGGACAGCTCCGTCTGGGAGCCGAGCGCCCAGGTGCCGCCTTTCACCACTCCCTTCTGCAGGATGCCTCCGGCCAGCCAGGAGACCGCGAAGGGGAGAAGGAGGATCACGATGACGACGACGATGATCAGCTTCTTCATTTCGGTTTCTCCTGCGCCCGAGGCGCGAGCGAGACGATACCCGCCGCGGCCGCCGCCGTCACCGCGAAGCGCAGATCGCGAGGCGCGGATCGCCCCCTGGTCCGAGCACGCGGTGCGATCCCGATCGCAGCCGCCGGCTGCCGAACCAGATCAGGGGCTCGGTCTCGCGGGCCAGCTCGTCCCAGGACTCCGCTTCCTCCACGGGCGCGAGGAAGTAGACCCCTCGTTGGTCGGAGCGCGCCGCCCGGAGCACGTCCTCTGGCCGGCCGACCAGCTTGAACGCGCGCACGTCGTAGTCCTGGAGCGGCCGGCAGTCCATCTCCAGCTCCTCCGGCACGAAGACCGTGGAGCCGGGCGCGGCGTGCGCTCGGATCCAGTCGCTGGCGAGGTTGCGGGAGTCGGGAGACAGGTCATAGGCGCGCGCCAGCGCCGGCCAGGACAGGCCGAAGGCGCAGGCGCAGAGCAGGAGGATGGTGCAGCAGGCCGCCGCCCGGCGCGCGGGGGCGCGCGCCGGCCAACGCCGCTCGAGCAGGCCGGCCGCGAAGCGCGCGACGAACACGAGTCCGACGGCGGCGAACAGGGCGCAGAAGGGGAACATGCTCACGACGTTGCGGATGAAGTGCACCTTCTGAGCGCTCATGTAGAGCCCGAGGACCAGCGGATAGGACAGGAGGATCGCCGCCCTTCGCCAGTCGACGAAGAAGGAGCGCGCGATGCCGATCAGCGCCAGGACGAGCACGACCGGGCCGAAGTTGGCCCGCAGGCTGTCCAGGTAGAACATGACCTGCGCCAGGCCCGACTCGGAAGTGAAGTCGGCGTGGCCGCGCGCGTAGTGGCGGATCTCCAGTCCGACGTCGTTCAGGAAGGCGGACAAGTCGAAGAGGCAGGGCGTGGTGGCGAGAAAGACCACGGCCGTCGTGCCGAGGAAGAGCGCGCCGCGCAGCATGAAGCGCCGCTCGCGCAGCACGAGGTTGAGGAGGAACGGCACGACGATCGGCCAGAGGTTGTACTTGCTGCCGATGGTCAGCGCGCACAGCACGCCGGGAACGAGGCAGCGCTCGGCGGGGCTTTCCGAGTCCGTGCGCCGGAACAGGTAGAGAACCGCGAGCAGGGCGAAGAAGCACCCGAACATGTCCACGTTCAGGTACTCCCAGGAGTAACCGAGGTACGTGAACGAGGCCGAGAGCAGGAGCGGCGCGAGCACGAGGACCAGCGCCGAGCCCGTCAGGCGCCAGCCGATGATCGCGGAAAAGACCATGGCCAGGACCGAGAGCAGCGCGAACAGCAGGCGCGCCGGCAGGACGATGCTCGAGTGCTCGTAGTACGGGAAGGTGAGGCAGCCGATCTGGTCGACGGTCTCCAGCTCCTGCCGCGACGAGGCGAAGAGGAAGCCCGCGACCAGACTCGCCGCCGTGACGTAGATCGGCGGCGAGGGGTAGCGGTACCAGTGGGGCAGGTAGTCGCCGCTCGTGATGATCTGCTGCCCCAGGCCCGTGAGGTGGCGCTCGTCCTCGTGCAGGGGATAGGGGAGCGAGCCGCGGATCAGGTCGACGCGCACCCAGAACGCGGCAACGATGATCAAGAGGAGCGCCAGCACGGCGCAGCGCAACTCCACGCGGCGCGCGCCGCCTTCGGTCTCCATGCCCTCGGCCCGCAACATCTCGCTCCTCGCGGCCTGAAACCCGCGGCGTCCGCTTCGACCGGACTACTACACGGCCGGAACGTGCGCGAAGCAAGCACGAGGGGGGCGCCCGCTGCGGAGGGCGGCGGCGTCAGCCTCCCTTGTCGCGCCAGGGGGCATACCCTTCTATGACGAAGGGCGACAGGTCCTCGAACCCTCCGACCTCATCGTAGAAGGGCGTGACGATCGCTTCCTTGATCGCCTCGACCTCGGCGCGCGCTGGATCGTACGTGATGCGCACCGGCGCGTGGCCCGGACCCGGCCAGGTCTCGACCTTGAGGTAGCCTTCTACCTCGAAGATGTCCTCGCGGAACAGGAAGCTGGCCAGGCGGCTGGACGAGCCGCGGCACGTCACGCCCTCGATGCGCAGGTCGAGCGTCTCGGTCACAGCCGGGGGCTTACCGCGCGCCACGAAGAAGGAGGGCAGCGGGAACAGGTAGGCGGCGCTCACCACGGACGCCGTGATCGCGAGCAGCACGGCGACCGCGGCCGCCTGCGGCCAGGCGCGGTGCGTGCGCCCCGGCGGGCCCCAGGTGAGCGTGCTCTTGCGGCGCGTGGGGCAGGAGGAGACGCAGGACAGGCAGCTGGTGCAGCGCGCGGCGGTCACCTCCTGCTTGCGCGAGACAGGGATGTTCATCGGGCAGACGGTCTCGCAGTGGCCGCAGTCCGAGCAGGTCTCGAGATCGCGCCGCACGCGCGCCAGCCCGAAGCGCGACAGGGGATTGAAGAGCGCCGCCAGCGGGCACAGCCAGCGGCAGAAGGGGACGGTGAGGAAGAGCGCGCCGGCGACGATGGCGCCGGAGACGACGTAGGCCCAGAAGGTGATGTCCTCGCCGTGCCGGCTGAGCAGGGCGTAGCACGGGTCCGCGGTGCGGAACAGCAGCTCGCCGGCCTTCCACGTCACCCAGAGGATGAGCGCGAGCACGCCGTACTTCAAGAGCGCCAGGACCGATTCCAGGGCCTGCGGCACGCGCGCCGGCTTGATGCCGGCGCGCCGAGCCAGCTTGCCGAGCCACTCGGTGATCGTGCCGATCGGGCAGATGTAGCTGCAGAAGGCGCGCCGCAAGAGCAGGGCCATGAGCAGCACGCCGCCGAGCGCGAAGAAGTTGGAGACCGCCAGCGAGCAGGGCATGTTCCCTTCGTTGGCGTAGGTGTAGATCGCCTCCGCGCCGCCGAAGGGGCACCAGCGCTCGGCGTTGCCGCCCACGACGAACACGCCGATCAACGTCAGGGCCAGGAAGGCGGCCTGGATGGCTCGCCGCGTCCTCTGCATGGCACGCGCCTCGTTCGCTGCTGTAGGGGCCGGAAACAGGAAAGGGCGGTTCGACCCGCCCCTTCCCGCGCTGAAACGCCGCTGGCTGCTGCGCCTAGCCGTCGGCGTCCTTCTTGTCGTCGGCGCAGCCGTCGTCCTTTTCGCTCGAGCAGCCGCCCTTGCTGGGGCAGGAGCCGCAGTCCGCTCCGCTGCTGCAGGACGACTCCGCGACCTTGGACTCGGTGGCAAGGACCGTCTCGAAGTTGGCGTTCGCCGGCAGGGCCTTGAACTCCGGGAGGTTCACGACGAACTCCCGGAAAGCGGTGATGCCGCGCGGGGAAGTGGACTCGAAGGCCGAGGTCAGGCGGACCATGGCGTCGTCCACCTTGCCGCACAGCACCTCGAGGCGGGCCACGTCGCACAGAAGGCGCGGGCTCGCGGGCTCGGGCAGGACGACCTGCTCGAGGATGGCGCCGGCCTCGTCGAGCTTCTTCTGCCGGCCGAGACCGATGCCCAGGAGGACCTTGGCCTGAGGCGTGAGGTCGGCCTGCGGCTGGCTGGCGAGCAGCTCCACCACCTCGGCGTCCTCTTCCATGTTCAGCAGGGCGTCCGCCAGGAGGGTCGCGCTGCCGACCGACTGCTTCTTCTCATGCATCTGGCGGGCGAGGGCCAGCAGGTCAGCGTAGAGGCGGTTGCTGTAGTAGAAGTTCTTGAGCGTCGCCGCCGTCTTGGTCCACTGCTCGGGATCCTGCTCCGCGGCGAGGCCCTCGCGCAGCGACACGACCTTGCGCAGGACCATGTACTTCTGGCGGTACTCGGTCTTCTCCTCGTCGAGCTGGCTGGCAGCGGCGTAGGCGTCGAGCGCGCCGCTGAAATCCCCCCGGTGCAGGAGATCGGTCCCCTTGGCGAACTCGAGGGCGGCCTTGTCCGCGTCCGGTCCATCGTAAGCCGCCGCCCCGCCAGCGGCGAGCAGGCCGAACATCACGCTGATCAACATCATCCGTGGGAGCTTCATCGTCTCGATCCTGTTCCTGTCGTGTGCTTGCCTCGGTTCTGGCCGGGGCGTTCCGATAGCCAGATACAGTCTAGTAGAAACCGGCCAGGCGCCGCCAGGGAGCGCGAGAAAGCGCGCGGATTTCGCTCCGACGTTTCGTTTCTGCGGCCTGTTGCGCGGGCGCGAAAGCGCAGGTGGTCCGGGCGGTGCGTCGCGGCCGTTTTCCCCGGACTGGAGCGGGAGGGCGGTGAGCAGAGCGTCGCGGCCGTTTCCCCGGGGTCCGGGGCCGCATGGCGACTTCCGGTGCATCGCGTGCGCGACGAACGAGCAGGGGCTCGTCACGGCAGAGGCGATGCCGGCGGTTCCGTGGCGTGAGAAACGGCAGGCGTGAATCGGTACGACGTCGCTGGCGGCCCCTGAACCGGGGAAAGGCCGCGCCGCTCCACGTGGATCCCGTGCTCGCGGTCGAGGCGGGCCTGCTCGAATCAACGTACTTGATGTAGGCGATCGCGGGTGGGACCCGCGATCGCACGGAATGTGTGCACCGCGCTGGGACGCGCGGTGCGGCCGTCATCCGCCGAAGAGGCGCTGGCGCGGGATCTCGTCCTCGCCGACCTCGGCCACCTGCGCCCCGAGGTCCTTCTGCGCGCCCGAGCCGGAGAGCACGGCGAGCGCGACCTCGAACGTCTTCTTCACCGCGTCGTCGGCTTCGGCGTCGCGCGCGGCCTCGAGCGCCGCCACGAAGCGCGGTTCGCGCGAGATGGCTGCGGCGCAGGCCGCCGCCCTCCTGACGCCGCCGGACGCGTCGCCGAGCGCCTGCGAGAGCAGGTCCTCGATCTCGTCGTCCATCTGCAGGGAGCCCGCGGCGATGAGCGCGTTCTTGCGCAGCAGGACCTCCTTGGGCCCGTCGTCGCGGGCTGCCTTGAGAACCGTCTTCCTGGCCTTGTCGTCCTCGGCGCCGAGCGCTCCCGCGGCCCGCAGCCACTCCTTGGCCACGGCCGCCTCCTTCTCCTTCTTGTAGGCCTCGAGGACCTCCTTCAGCGCCTTCGGGCTGCCGAGCTGCTCCAGGGCCACGGCCGCCTCGGCGCGGATCTTCGGCTCGCCGTCCTTGGCGAGCGGCAGGATCACCTCGTAGTAGGAGGGCGGCGAGGCCTCGCCGACCGCGCGGATGCACTCCGCGAGCGTCTGGCTGCCGTCGCGCCGCATCCAGCGCGAGCCGAACTGGATTTTGGCGAAGGCGATGGCCTCGGGCTCGTCGGCGGTGATGAGGCGCAGGAAGAGGAGGTGCACATTGTCGCGCGAGGTGGTCTTGGCCTCCTCGAGCAGCTGGAGCGCCTGCTCGCGGTTCAGGCTGCCGGCATCGCCGGCGCCTGGGTCGATCACGCCCTTGAGGATGAGGCGCTTGGGCGCGCGGCCGCCCCTGGTCTTGAACTCGGGATCGACCGAGCCGATCGCCATGAGGAAGCACCAGGTCAGCTCGCTCTTGGTGACGGCATAGGGCACCGAGAGGATCACGGCGCCGCTCGCGTCGAGGAAGACGTGCTGCGGCGCGATGACCCAGCCGTTCGCCGCTTCCTTCACCACGCGCTTGCGCACCTGCTTGTCGACCGCCTGGTGCACCGCGCAGGAAACGCCGCCGAAGCGTGGGCACTCGCGCTCGCCTCCGGCGTGCGTCTCCTTCGAGGCCAGGAGGTTCGCCGTCAGGCCGGCCAGCTTGACGATGTCCTTGTCCTTGTAGACCGTGTTCGCGAGCGTGTCGTTGGCGCGCTCGCCGTCCATGTTGACGGCGACGAAGACGACCTTGTTCTCGGCGCGGGCCTTCTCCAGGGCGGCGTCGAGCGACTCCTGCCACGCGATGCCGGCGAGCGCGGCCAGGAGGAAGGGGATGAGCAAGGCGGGCATGGTTCTCGCTTTCTGGGCACGGGAGCGGCCGGCGGATTGTAGCGCGGGCGCCCGCGCGCGGCCCCTTGCTTGCGGCGCCCCTGGATCGCCCGTATCCTGGCGCGTGTCACGTCCACGTGGACCTGAAGGGCGCGGCCCAGGCGCGGGCCGCGCCCCCGCGTTTCCGCTCCGGGTTCCTTTCACAGGAGGAGAGACATGCTTCGACACATCCTGCTGACTGGCGCGCTGTGCCTGTCCCTGCCCTTCGCTGTTTCCGCCGACTGCAACCTGGCCCTGAACGTCACGCCGGACACGGTGGTGACCGCGGGCAGCACGGTCACGATCGACGTGACCGGGGCCGCGCCCACGGACTACGTCTTCCTGGTCTTCGGCAACACGCTCGGCTCGACGACGGTCGACATCGGCGGCTTCGTCTCGGTCACCCTGGGGCTCGCCCAACCGTTCAACCTGGCTTTCCTCGGCACGGGCGACGCCGCGCTCGCCTTCACTCTGCCGCAGGTGCCGCCGCAACTGGCCGGCTTGACGTTTCACATGCAGACCTTCTCGCTCGCGCTGTCCATGGGCGGCGGCATGCCCACCGTGACCGCCTGCGTGAGCAACATGGATTTGCTCTCGTTCTGAGACCGAAAGCGACGTTTCACTGCAACGGAGGCCATCGGATCGCGCATCCGGTGGTCTCCGCGCTTTTCCCGGCGCGCCGCGCGCCGTGCGCTCGCTGAGGAAACATGGAGATCCTCGACACCGTCTTGCCCGTCTTCGTGGTCATGGGCGCTGGCTATCTGCTGCGCGTGACCGGGCAGATCGAGGCAGCGGTCAACGCCGCCTTCGCCCGGCTCGTCTTCTACGTCGCGGCCCCGGCGCTGCTGTTCCGCGGCGCCGCGCTCGCGCCACTCTCCGAGAGCGTGGACCTGAAGACCCTGGCCGTGCTTGGCGGCGCCACGCTCGCCGTGGCCTTCGCCGTGTACGCCGCGGCCGCGCGCGCCGCGCCCGCTCGGCGCGGCGTGCTGGCCCAGGGCGCGCACCGCAGCAACATGGTCTTCGTCGGCTTGCCGGTCGCGGCCTACGCCTGCGGCGAGGAGGTGCTCGGCGCGGCCGCGGTGTTCATCGGCTTCATGGTCATCGTGTGCAATCTCCTGTCGGTCCTGGTGCTGGTCCTGCCGCACAACCGCCAGGCGCTGAAGGGCGGCGCGGCGCGCCGCACGCTGCTCGAGATCCTGGGAAACCCGCTGATCCTCTCCTGCGCCGCGGGGCTGCTCTTCTCCGCGTGGGACATCCGCCTGCCGGTGAGCGTCGATCGCTCGCTCGAGCTGATCGGCGCCATCGCGCTGCCGCTCGCGCTGCTCTCTTCGGGCGCAAGCATCGACCTCGGCAAGCTCTGCGCCGACGGCAGGACGGCCGCCTGGGTCTCCCTCATCAAGCTCGTGGTCCATCCCGGGCTGGTCTACCTCGGTCTCAGGTGGGCCGGCCTCGAAGGAGCCGGCCTGGCCTGCCCGGTGCTGGTGATGGCCGCGCCGACCGCGGTGGTGTCGGCCGTGATGGCCCGCGAGATGAAGGGCGACGAGCCGCTCGCCGCCGCGATCGTGATCGGCTCGACGCTCGGCTCGCTCTTCACCCTGTCCGGGTGGATCTGGCTCTTGGGCGCGGGGTAGTTGCTGTTGCGTAGCGCGCCCGGTGGCACGGATCCGTCGTTCTCGTCGCACATACGGAGGCACGCGATCGGCGGCGGGATCCGGCAGCCTCTCGGTCCGAAGGCCATCAACAAGTGAAGCCCACGGTGGACGAACACCGTGGGCTTCTCGCATTCCCGCGCTGCCGTCGTGCTTCACCGGCCTTCGGCAGCGCCAGCAACCGTGGATGCATCCTACATCAAGCCGAGGCCGGCCGCACGTCCGCGAGCGATCGCTCGCTGCCGGCCGTTCGTGGTCGCGAGCCACGATCCGGGGCCATCCGGCCGCCTCGAACCGGATCTTCCCGACCGCTGCCCCCAGGGGATCGAAGAGGCGGACGGACGCGCCTGCTCGGTCAGGATTTCGTTCTTCCGCGGGCGCAAGGCCGGACCGGGGTATCAGGCCTCAACTCGCGTGGCCGATGATCGGCAACGGCATCTACCGCTTGACCCAGGCATTCCCGGCGGACGGGCGCTTCGGCGTGACGTCGCAACTGCGCAGGGCGGCGACCTCGGTGCCGACCAACATCGCGGAGGGATCGCGGCGGCAACGGCCGGCGGACTTCGCCCGGTTCTTGAACATCGCGGAAGGTTCCCTGGCCGAGGTTGAATACCTGCTGCTGCTGAGTCGCGACCTGGGCTACGTGGCGGGAAAACAGTGGAAGCCCAGCTTGGCGAGACGGGCGAGATCTTCGCGATGCTGCATGCGCTGCGCAGGAAGGTGGAGGACGGTAGCGGGCCGTCCGGAACTTCCGACTACTGACTTCGAACTTCCGACTCGCGGCGGCGCCGGCCCGCTACAATCGAACAAGACGAGAGGATCTCACACGAACTGCGGCGGCCGGCTTTGGTTGCGGCGCCGCCGCGATGTGATGGTCGTCAGCGGGTCGTGAGGATGGTCATGGTATGCGCGGATGCCCTGAGGGGGAAACCGCGAGAACGTCAGCCACGTGGTTGGCTGTTTCGTGCCGGGGCAGTGGCCTTCGGCGCGGTGGTGGTGGTCTTCGCGTGGAGGGTTGTTTATGAGCTGGAGGAGCTTCGGTCTGCAGCGGAGGCGTTGTGTACCGAGAGTGCGCGCGCGCACTCGGAGGTCAGGGAGGGACTGAGCCGGGTGGAGCGAGCGGTCGATAGTCTGATGGGGGCGGAGGTTGTTCTGCCGAATAGGGTATTGGGCAAGGATGATGATGATCCTGCTGCTCGCGGGGACAGCGTGGCGTGGTCGAAGGATCACGACGAGATTGGCGGGTCGTCGTCGGCTGGCGCTGAGCGAGCCGCTGTGGACCCTGCAGAGGACGTCGAGAGGTCTTGTGCGTGGACTGACTTCGTGCCGCGAGAGCTGGCCAGTGTGCTGGTGGCGCATGGGCTCACGCCCTTCGACTCGGGCGTGGACCGCGCCTTGTCGGAGGCTGCTCGGCAGTGGCGAGACGTGGTGCAGGCCGAGGAGGAGGCGCGCGCAGCGTGGAACCAGCGCTACGGCAATGTCGGTGCAAGTGATCCTCTCTGGTCCGAGAGACAAGAAGCGCAGATGAACATGGAGTTAGTTGGGCGGCGGGAGAGGAAGAGAATCTTGGATGCGTTTGATCTGAGTGTAGGGCAGGTTGCAGCGCGGGAGTGAAGGAGCGCGCGCAGCTTGGTGTGGATCTTCCCGCGCACCGTGCCGTGTGCCCTGTCCAGTTCGAGCGCGATCTTCCGGCTCCCTTTCCCTGCTCGAGGCGAGCGATCAGCGCCTCTCGGTACGGCCCCGGCAGGTCCCCGAGGGCTGCGGCGAGCGCTTCCCGGGTCTCCTGGGGGTGGGGGGGGGGTCGAAGGTACGGAAGGGTAGACGCTTCCTTCCGCGGCGGCGCTACGGGCAGAAGGTCACCTGCAGCGCGTCCGAGTGCTGCACGTCGCCGCCGAAGCCCGGGTCGCGCGCCGCGAACTCGTAGCAGAAGGACTTGCCGGCGAGCCACGCCGTGACGGGGATCGCGACGGACACCGCGCCGGCAGCGTCCGTCTGCACGTAGGTGCGCGTGACGAAGCCGCCGGTCCAGATGGTGCCCCAGCCCTCGACGTTCTGGCCCTGCTGGTCGCCGGTGAACAGTACGCCCAGGCTGTTCGGCCGGAAGCCCGCGCCGGCCACGGCGAAATTCGGGTTGCCCAACGCGGGGTCGCCGCCCGTCGCCGCGATGACCGCGAGCTGGCCGGTCGAGCCAGTCTCGCCGTAGCCGTAGTTCCACACCGCGCAGCCGGACGGATCGGGCACGCGGTAATCCCAAATGCCGCGCCCGTACGTGCCGAAGCGCATCGTGCCCGCGCTTCGCACCGCCTCCACCGACCACCAGTTGGTGATCGGCGCGTGCACGTCCATGACGTTCGTCCACGCTCCGGCCGCGCGGTCGTAGCGGTAGGCGCCGGCGTCGGTCGCGGCGTAGATGTCGCCGCTCCCGTCGCAGGAGTAGGCCAGGCCGTTGACCAGGGTCTGCGGCAGGCCGCTCACGAGCGGCTGCCAGGTCTGTCCGCCGTCGATGGTGCGGATGACTCCGGGCGCGCTGTAGCCCGAGCCGCCCACCGCGCACTCGAGCGGGTTCGCGGGATGCACGGCGATCGCCTGGCCGTAGAAGTACTGCCCGGCCGGCGCGCCCGGCAGCGGGCTGGTCCAGGTCACGCCGTGGTCCGTGGACACGTAGACGTAGCCGGCCTCGTTCACCGCGTAGCAGCGCTGGGAGTCGGTGGGGGCGAAGGCCAGAGCCGTGAGGAAAGCGCCGCCGCCGGCGGTGAACGCCTGGCTCGAGTGCAGAGTCGGGCTCCATGTGGAGAACACGCCCTTGGCGAAGCGCCACAGCCGGTCGCCGCAGAAGAAGAACGCGGTCTTGTCGAGCGGATCGGCGGCGACCGGCGGCATCCACTCGCAGGCGCAGCCGGCCGGATAGTCGACGAAGAAGAGCGATGGACTCGACTCGCCCTTCTGCACCAGGATGAAGCCCGGGTAGGTGCTGAACACCCAGGCGTGCGTGCCGTCGGCCGAGGTCAGGTGGCCGTAGTCGCCGCTGATGAGCTGCGTGAACGGCGTGGACGGGCCCGCGGGCAGGGGCTGCACGAACACGCCGCGCTGGTAGCCCTGGTCCTGGGAGCCGGCGGCGATGACCAGCGGGTTCGCGGCCGAGGTGAGCGTGGAGTAGTACTGGCTCACGCCGAGCCCGGAGAGCGAGAGGTTGTTCACCGTGGCCGCGAGCGTGTCGCTGTCGTAGAGGCCGCCGTCGGTGCAGAAGTACCAGCGCTCGCTCCCCGGCAGCGAGGGATGCGGCAGGCAGTGGAGCCCGAAGATGTCGGCGTGCAGCCTGTGGGCGGGATCGCCGTAGTAGTCGTACCAGGCGTTGACGTGGGCGAAGTTCGCGCCGCCGTTGCTCGAGCGCCAGGCCTCGACCTCGCCGTAGACCACGACGTTCTGGTCGGTGATCGAGGCGCAGAGCGGTCCCCAGAAGGAGGGAAGCGTGTTCACCTGGGCGAAGCTCGCGCCGCCGTTGCTGGAGCGATGCAGCTGCCACTGGCCGCCCGCGTAGACGGCCGCGTAGAGCGCCGGGGCCCCGGCCTCGGAGCCCGCCAGCACGCCGCTCGACGTGCCGCTCGCGACGGTCGAGAGCTTGGTGAAGGTGTAGCCGGCGTTGGTGGAACGCAGCAGGTCGCCCTGGTGCAGCAGGTAGAGGGTGGAAGACGCGGCCGCGCCCGTGCGCGGCGCCCAGAGCCAGGCGTCCGACGCCGGGCTCGAGGACCAGCGCTGCAGGAAGGTGTGGCCGCGATCGATCGAGGCGAAGACGGCGCTCCAGGCGCCGGCGCGTCCCAGGCAGACGATCGTGTCGCTCGCGTCCTGGAGGACATGCAGCCCGCGCACGCTCGTGATGTTCCCGGCGCCCGCCGGGATCTGCCACGTGGCGCCGCCGTCGTGCGTCACGCGAAGCCTGCCGTCCACCTCGGCGACCACGACGTCCGGATCGCCCGGATTGCTGCCGGCCACCACGACCAGGTCCTCGACGTGGCCATAGAGGTTGTCGCCGATCGGCTCCCAGTTCGTTCCCGCGAGCGCGCCGCGCCAGATCCCGCCGAGATCCGACCCGGAGTAGAGCGTGGCCTGGTCCGATCCGATGGCGGCGCAGCGCATGCGGCCGGCCAGGTTGCTCGAGCCGACCTCCGTCCACGGGCTTGGCGCCGCGCGCGCCAGCCCCAGGCCGGTCAGGCGGTTGCGGCGCTCCATCTCGCGCGCGCCGTTTTCCGCGTTGATCGCGTGCCAATCGACGCCCGGAGCCGTGCGGTGGATGCGCTCCATCCAGGCGCGTCGGCCGCGTCCCAGCTCTTCCTCGACGTGGCGGTCGTTGCGGCCTCCCGCGGGCGCGGGCGCGGGCAGCCCTTCGCCCGGCCGGGCGCAGCACCCGAGCGCGGGAGCGAGCACGAGCGCAACGAGCGAGACGAGCAGGACGCGGGGGCGGGCGAGGCTTCGCATGGGCCGTCCTTCTGGGTTCAGGGCGACGCAGGGCTGAACCCAGCATAACCGGAGCCCGGCGCCGCAGCCTACGGGTCGATCTTCTCGAGCGCCGCCTGGATCACCGCCGAGAAGTCGGCGGGAAAGGGCGCGCCAGCGTGGCGCACTTGAACCGGGACGCCCTTGGTCTTCTCCAGCAGGTCGCGGCACAGGCCGCAGCTCTCGAAGTGGGAACGGGCCTGCTGCCTCGTCTCCTCGGGCAGGGCCGCCTCGTTGAGCGGGTCGGCGCACTGGAAGAACGTCTCGGGGTCGATGTGGCCGCCCCCGGCCTCCTCCATCCGCATGCTGACGAGCGCCGTCCACGTGGCGCGAAAGACCCAGTTGTAGAAGGTCTCGACCAGGTCGACGAAGCGGCCGGCGCGGAGGTCCGCGGCCAGGGACTGCACGACGCGGGCGAGGCGCGGAGCCGCTTCCACGTCGGCCTTGCCATAGAAGCGCACGAGCCCTTCGCGAAAGAGCGCCCCGTGGCGTTCGAAAAGGCCCTTCAAACCCTCTCGGTCGCGGCCGACGATCTTCCTCAGGACGTCGCGTTCGGTTGGCATGGCGGCGGATCCGATGCTATCTCACGGATGTGCTGTAACTCGCCGGCGGTCATGCACTTAGGCCTGCCGCTCCGGCGGGCGGCTTGCTTTCCTCCGTCCCTGAGGATACGTTCGCTCCATCGGGCGGCGAGTATACACCTTCGGCACCGGGGGAGCGCAAGACGACGGCCGCGCGCGTAACTGGTCGTTCCCGTTGGCCTTGAGGATTGCCGGAACAGCGACGATAGACACCTGAGAGCGCGCTCCGAGGGCGCCGGTGAGGAGCCATGCGAGTCCTGTTCGTCCAGAAGTACCTCCCCGCCGAGATGATCGGGATCATGTACCTGTCGACGTGGCTGAAGAAGGCCGGCCACGAGGTCAGGACCCAGTTCCTCCCGGAGAAGGACTGGCTGGAAAAGATCAAGGAGTACCAGCCCCAGGTCCTGGCCTACTCGATGACCACCGGCGACCACGTGTACTACCTGGGCCTGAACCGGCAGTTGAAGGAGCTGACCGGCGCGTTCTCGGTCTTCGGCAACTCCCATCCCACCTTCGTGCCGGAGATGATCGAGGAGGAGGGGGTGGACGCCATCTGCCGCGGCGAGGGCGAGATCGCCTTCGCGGATCTCTGCAACCGCCTGCAGAAGGGCGAGGACGTCTCCGACACCAAGAACTTCTGGATCAAGCAGAACGGCACGATCCACAAGAACCCCCTGCGGCCGCTGGCGCATAACCTCGAGGCTCTCGGGTTCCCGGATCGCGGCGTCATCTACGACCACGGCGACTGCTACCGCGAGATCGAGCGCAAGATCTTCATCACCGCGCGCGGCTGCCCCAACAGCTGTTCCTACTGCTTCCACCACGCCTGGCGCGACAAGGTCTACGGCGCCACGGTCAAGGACTACGTGCGCAAGCGGTCGGTCGGCCACGTCATCGAGGAAATCAACCTGGTGCGCGAGAAGTACCCCTTGCGCTTCGTGCACTTCCTCGACGACATCTTCAACATCAGCGATCAGTGGCTCGACGAGTTCTGCGTGAAGTGGCCCAAGGAGGTCAACCTCCCCTTCGACGTGATCCTGCGCACCAACCTTACCACCGAGCAGCAGATGAAGGACCTGAAGCGGGTGGGCTGCATCTCGGCGCGCCTGGCCTTCGAGGCGGCGAACGACTACATCCGCAACGTGGTCTACAGGAAGAGCGTGACCATGGAGGACCTGAAGACCTCCTCCCGGCACGTCAAGGAGGCCGGCCTCCGCCTGACCTCGCTGCAGCTCCTCGGCGCGCCCGGCGGCACGCTCGAGGACGAGCTGGACACGCTGCGCCTCAACATCGAGTGCAAGGTCGACCACCCTTGGGTCAGCCTGCTGCAGCCCTACGCGATGACCGACATCAACGAATACACCAAGGAGATCGGCATCGCGGTCGACGAGTGGGACAAGTTCCCGGAGAAGTTCAACCGCACCACGGCGGTGCACCACCAGCACCGCCGCGAGGTCGAGAACCTGCACAAGCTCTTCCCCTTCGTGGTGCGCTTCCCGTTCCTCATGCCGATCGTGCCCTTCCTGCTCCGTATGCACTTTCTCCGGCCCCTCTACCTCGCGATCTACGCCCTGTGGACCGAGTACCTGGTGAGCGAGCAGAACCAGCAGTGGTCCGAGGCCACCGGGAAGCGCGGCCTGCTGTCGTGGGCGCCCGTCGACTGGCTGCACCGCACCACGGTCAAGGTCTTCCTGCGCCTGCGCGAGGTGCTCTTCGGCAAGAAGTTCAGGAAGGCCCAGCTCAAGCTGCAGATGAGCACCGACACCCTGATCCACTCGTGAGAAGCGCTCTGGGGGCGCCCTGGCCGGCGGCGCGCGCCGCCTGAATGCCGCCGCACTCTTGCGGCCGGCCCGCGCGTTCCATAGAACTCGCGGTCCTCGTCCCGCTCCCACGGAAGCCCCACATGACCGCAGAGACTCGATCGGCGTCCCCGCCCGCGGAACGTGCCGGCGCCGCGCTCCTTCTCGCCGTGGCGCTGCTCTCCGCCTCCGGCCTGATGTTCGAGGTGACGCTCACGCGCCTGTTCTCCGCCACGATCTGGTACCACTACACCTTCGTCGCGATCTCGGTGGCCCTGTTCGGCTGGGGCCTGGGCGGCTTCCTGGTGTGCGTGCTGCGCCTGGCGCGCTTCGAGCGCCAGGTGGCCTCGATCCTCGGCGCGCTCTCCCTGCTCGTGGCCGTGACCTTCCCGCTCTTCCTCGTGCTGCTCCTCCAGGTCGGATTCACGCCGCACGACCTGACCTGGTACTTCCTGCTCAGCCTGCTGCCGTTTCTCGCCGGCGGCGCGGCGCTCAGCCTCGCCTTCGAGAGCCGCGGCAAGGACTCGAACCGCCTCTACTTCGCCGACCTCCTGGGCGCGGCCGCGGGCACGCTGCTCGTTCCGCTGGCGCTCTCCCGCCTGGGCGCGGAGACGACCATCCTGGCGATCGGCGTGCTGCCCGGGATCGCGGGCGTCTTGCTCCTCGCACCTTGCGGCGGCGAAGGGCGCCCCTGGCGGCTTCTCGCCGCGCTCGTTCCGCTCGCGGCCGCCCTCTGCGCCGCGTGGAACCTGACGAGCGACGCCCTGGCGGTGCGGGACGCTCCTGAGAAGGAGCTCTACAAGCTGCTCGCCGCCCATCCCGGGAAGGCGCGCGTGGACAGCGACCGCTGGAACGCCTACTCGCGCATCACGGCTGTTTCCGGGTTCGACGAGTTCCACATCGCGCGGCTCTTCATCGACAGCAGCGCCGAGACGAGCGTGCTGCGCTGGAACGGCACGGACCAGGACCCGCCGGGCGCCGCCTCCTGGTTCCGGGCCTTTCCCTTCCGCATGAAGCGCGGCGCGCGCGTGCTGGTGATCGGGCCGGGCGGCGGAACCGACGTGGTGCTGGCGCTCGTCACCGGCAGCCCGAAGGTGACGGCCGTGGAGATGAACCCGCTCATCGTGGATTGCGTGCGCCGCATCGGCGCGGCGGCGGGCAACCTCTACGACCATCCGCGCGTCGAGCTGGTCATGCAGGAGGGGCGCAACTACATCGAGCGCACGGACGAGCGCTTCGACCTGATCGTGCTCGGCTGGGTCGATTCCTGGGCGTCGGTGGCGAGCGGCGGCCTGGCCCTGACCGAGAACTACCTGTACACGCAGGAGGCGCTCGCGGCCTACTACGACCACCTGACCGAGGACGGCGCGCTGGCCATCATCCGCTGGCCGATCGACGTGCGGCGCCTCGCGGCCAATGCCGTGGCGTTCCTCGGCGCGCGCGGGCTTCCGCCGCAAGATGTCGGCCGGCGCGTGCTGGCCGCCAGCCTGCGCCGGCCCGAGGCGGACGAACTGTCCACGGTCGAGACCGTGTTCCTGCTCGCCCGCTCGCCGCTTCTGCCCGAGAAGGTCGGCGAGCTGCTCGCCGGGCACGAGGACGCGTACTTGATGCACGCCCCGGGCCGGGCGTCCGCGCAGCCCTGGGACGCGCTCTTCTCCGGGGAAATGACGCTCGCCGCCTACGGCGACAGCTTCGACACGCTCGCCACCCCGGTGAGCGACGACCATCCCTTCTACTTCGCGTGGGACAAGCCGCTCGGCATCCCGGGCTTCGTGGTGCGGCTGCTGCTCCTGCCGGTCGGTGCGGTCGTGGCCTTCACGCTGCTCCTGCTCCTCGGCGCCAAGCGCCTCGGCTTCCGGGCGCCGCGCGGCCGCACCGTGGCGTACTTCGGCGCGCTCGGCATGGGCTTCATCATCGTCGAGGTGGCGCTCATTCAGCGCCTGATCCTGCTGCTCGGCCATCCGCTCTACAGCCTGGTGGTGATCCTGTTCACGCTGCTCGTCTGCGGGGGGATCGGCTCGCTCTGCGCGCGGCGCGTCCCGGCCGAAGGAGTGCGGCGCGCGCTCGGTTGGATCGTGCCGCTCGTGGTGCTGCTCTTGCTCGCCGGCGCCTTTGCCCTGCCGGACCTCGTGCGGGCGCTCCTGCCGCTCGCACTCCCGGCGCGCGTCCTGCTCGCAGGCCTGCTCGTCCTGCCGTTCGGCTTCCTCATGGGCATGCCCTTCCCGCTGGGGCTGCGCCACGAGGCGGCCGATCCGGGCGGCGCGCCCCTGTCCGCGCTCTGGGGCGTGAACGGCGTGGCCTCGGTGATCGGCTCGATCTGCGGGCTGAGCCTCGCGCTGATCGCCGGCTTCACCTGGGTCTTCGTGCTCGGCGCCGTCTGCTACGCGGTCGCCTGGGTGGCGCGGCCGCGCGTGCCTCGCCTCGCGCAAGGCGAGCGCGTACCATAGCGGCGGTGGACGGCGAGGCCGAGCTGCTGGAGATCCTGCGCGAGCACTGGGTGCTGGCTCTCGCAACGCGCGATCCCGAGGACGCGTCCCGCGAGCCCTACTCCACGCCGCTCTTCTACGCGCTCGTGGACGAGGAGCGCCTGCCTGGCTGCGGCGCGCCCGTCCTCGTCTTCGCCGGCAAGGAGTCGTCGGCCCACGGCCGGCACCTCGGCTTGGGCCCGACGCGCGCGTCGGCCGCCGTCTTTCTCGAGACCGAGACAGTGGGCCAGATTCGCGGCGTGCAGCTTCGGGGCCACGTGGTCCAGGCCGCGGCCTGCGCCCGACGCGCCGCCTCCGCTTTTCGGGCCGCGTACTTGACGCGACACCCGGTGGCCGCGCCTCTGCTCCTTCTTCCCGGCGAGACGCTCTACGCCTTCGTCATCTCCTGGGCCAAGGTCACGGACAACCGCTTCGGCTTCGGCGTGCGCAAGGTCGTGGAGTTCGCGCCGGACTGGTCCGTCCTCGGCTGCGATCCGCCCGACGCCGAGCCAGCGCGGTGAGACGGATCGTCCTCACGCAGGAAGGTCGGCGCCGTCGAGCAGGTTCTGCACCAGGCGGATCATGAGTTCCTTCTGCGCCGGGTCGCTCTGGGCGGTGAGAAGCGCCAGCGCCACCATCGCGTTGTCGGGCAGGCGCGGCGCGCGCGTCGTCGAGGGACAACAACGCAGTCGGCGCCGCCGGTCGCGGGGGATTCCCCGCCGGCCGGTCCTCGTCAACCTCGAAGAGCAGGCGCCAGGCCCGGGCATACTGGGTTGTCGCCGTACTCGACACATGGTCCGCAGCGCATTGCGGCGAACCGCCGCTTGCCATCGTCACCGACCGCGAACCGGAGAACCTGAACGGCGCCGTCGAGGCATGGTGCGAGGAGCATCGCGTGGTGCATGTGAAGAACGCCCAGCACACGCCGCAGCACATTCTCTGGGCCGAGCACGGCTGGCGCGAGGTGAAGACGGAGAGCGGCCTGGGTGCCCCGCTCCTTGTGCCCTCCACGACCGCGGGGCGCCGCCGCCCCGACCCAGCGCCCTGGCGCCTGAACGAAGGCCGCCTGCGCAAGACGCTTGGCTTTCGCACCGCGGCGGAGCGTGACAAAGACCCGGCGCCGCGCTACAGTGCGGAGCAGCGCGAGGCCTTCTGCGCCGCCGCGCGGGACGCGTGCGCGACGCCCAGGAGAAGGCACCCTGCCGAACGAGACGCCCTGTGGGAAGTCATGGAGTCCCTTGGCTTGATCACCCGAACCCGAGGCGAGGCGCGGCGTGACGCCATACCGGAAGTTGTTTCGTGAGCACTACAGGCAAGTGAGGCCGCAGTGAACAGACACCGCGGCAGAAAGAAGCGTGAACGCGGATGTTGACGGGTCGGAGACAAGGGACTCTGCGGTCCGTATCGTTACTGATGGCTGCCTGGGTCTGCGGTTGCTCGGCCCGTGATGGAAGGGACGGCTGCGTCGAATGTCTGGCTACGGCCGATTACAAGGTGGGTGGGATCTGCTGTCGGTTGCCCATCAACTGGCAGAAAGGCGGCGGTTTCTGGTCAGAGGGAGGGGCCGGCGATACGCTGTTCTCCGGAAGGACGGGAGATGGGGGCGGAGCGGTGCACGTAACGATCAAGAAGGTGGGTTATGACTTGTCCGTCGAGATCTCTGAGGAGAACCTGGCAAGAGCCATGACCATCGGTGGGCTGCGTGTGACGCCTTGTGCGATCGGTGGGTCTGATAGTGGAGCTTTCTTGACCTACGTACTCGACGATGTCGACGGGACTCGGTATGTCGTGATGATAGATGGAGTTGCGGCCCTAATCAGACAACATATGGACTGTATAGGGACGTTTCTAGCATCAATGCGCAGCGAGCAGGGGGCGGGGAGGGGGAAGTAGAGCGGGCGGACGGGTGCGCCGATCTGCGCCGGGTTGCGAGCCGGCGCGATCAAGTGCCGCCGGCATGGTATGGACGTGCGCGTCGTTCTGCGTCCGCTCCGCGGCGACCGCTATCGGTTCTGCTATCGGCGGAAACGCAGAGGCCGGAACTCCGCTCGCCTGCAACGACTTGGCGCGATCCCCTCCCGGTCCTGAAAACCGCTTAGTCGAAAGGCTACAGGAGTTCGAATCTCCTGCCCTCCGCCAGTTTGTCTTCGCCACGGCGCGCACGGGGGCGCAGGGAATGGGGCTCCCAAGCCGTATCTGTGGGTGAATACGGATCGGGATCGCCGGCGGAGCAGGACTTGGCCGCTGGCCGCCCGCACGATTCGCGCGCGGGCTGAGGCCGCCCGTCAGTTCCACGTGCTCCACTGGATGAGCCAGAAGAAGCGGTAGCGGTTCTCGGTGGGGCTCGTCTCGAACTCGAACATGCCGAGGGGGAAGAGGGACAGCTCGGTCTGCTCGGCTGGAGCGCGGCCGGCGGCGCGCAGGAAGTGGCTGCTGTAGTTGGCGCCGAACTGGAAGATGAAGTCGAGCAGGGACCAGGAGGTCTGGTCGACGCTGCTCTCGTACTCGAAGAGGATGGGGAAGAAGAAGCGCGACGAGTCCATGGCGCCGGCCCTGACCGGGAGCGAAGCGCTGTGCGACCCGAGCGGGCCGAGGACGCTGAGGTTCATGTCGCCGTCCGCCGCGGCGGGCTGGGTGGGCGCGGCCTGGGCCGCGTCCGGCAGCTCCACGACGTCCGCCGGCAGCTTGAGCGCTGCAGCGCGGGCGCGCACTCCGTCGCGCACGCGCGCCAGGCTCACGTCCGTGTCGCCGTCCACGCTGAGCACGCGGTCGCCGCAGCGGAAGCCGGCGTGGTAGGCGGGCGAGCCCGTGACCACGCCCGAGACCACGGTCAGCGGCGCGGCCACGGCGTAGATCTCGGACGCGAGATCGGGCGGAACGGTCGCGACCTGCAGGCCGGTCAGCTCCTGCACTCCCTTCGAGGTCTCAAGCGGGAACGAATCGGTCTTGGTCTCGGTGACCTTCTTGCTGTCCGGCACGACCTCGAGGGCGAGGGCGACGCGGCCCTTCGCCTCTCCCTCGCCGCCGCCGGCGCGCGAGAGCTGGAAGGTGAGCGGCGCGCCGGGCGCGAGCACGGGCGCGAGCAGCTCCTCGAACTGCTGCTTGCTGACGAGCGGTTTGCCGTTCATCGACAGGATGACGTCCCCCTCCACGAGACCGGCCTTGGCGGCGCTCGATCCTTCGCCCACGCGCTCGACGAAGACGCCTTCCCAGGGTGCGACCGCCAGGTCCTTGGCCAGATCCGCGGTGACCGAGGCCACGACCAGGTTGACCGTGGACTTCTCGCGCTCGGTCGTGGTCACGCGGTGGATGGCCGGGGCGCTCTCGCTGCCGGGCAGCAGGCGGAAGACCACGCTGCCCCCTTCGCCCAGATCCTTGCGGGCAAGCTGCACGTCCTCCTTCGGGACCTTGACGGTCACGCCGGCGCATGAGGTCAAGGCGAGCAGCGCGGCGGCAAGAGAGAGCGAGTTCCTGATCAGCATGGCTGTCTCCGCATCATCTGTCGCCGGGGAAACGAGCGCCGGCGAGGGTTTGGTTCCACGATTCCGTCACAACGTGCCCCAGGTCTCGGACTCGAGGATGAGCAACGCGTTCTTCTCCCACCAGGAGTTCCAGTAGCTCGCGCCGTCCTCCACGCGCGGCTTTTCGTCCCGCGTCGCGCGCGCCGTGAAGAAGCGCTCGACGCGGTCGAGCGCGCCGCCCTGCTTCTCGCCGTCTCGGTCCACGGCCACGAGCCGGTCCGCGAGCGCGGCGTCGCTCTCCAGCTCGCGGCGCATTTCCTCGAGCCGGGAGAGGGCGAGCTGGACCACCTGCGGGTCCCTGTCCTCGAGCAGCACGAGCAGGCGCGGCACGATCTCGTACCGCGGCCCGAAGGTCTCGAGGCTCACCCTGCCCTCGGCGCGCGTGACGACGACTGCGGAGGGAACGTCTGCCTCCGGGGCGGGGCTCGCCGCGGCGACAGAGACCGGAGCGGCGGCCTCGGGCAGGGCCCCGGGCAAAACCGGAGCGGGCGCCGGCTCCTCGGCCGCGGCGGGCGCGGCCGCGACCGCTTCCGCGCGTTCCCTGAGCGCGCCGGCCAGCGACGAGCCGAAGAGGTCGATGGAGCGGCTCACCTCGCGCGCCGCCTGCCGCACGGCCTCGCTGTCCACCTCGAGGCTCAGGTCGAGGAGCGGGCCGCGGCGCACGGTCCGCACCCTCTCGACCACCTTCTCCACGACCTCGGGCGGCGGCGGCGCCTCGGGCCGAGCCTCGATGCGCAGCGCGCCCGCGTCGCCGAGGACGAGCGAGACCCCGCCTCCCTGGCGCACGCTCAGCACGTCCCCGGCTCTCGGCTCGAAGACGTTCGCGGGATCGAGCGGCCGCGCGCGCCCGTCTCTGAGCAGCGTGCCTTCCCCGGCGACGAGCTGCAGGCCGACCGGCTGCGGGACAAAGCGCACGGCCGGCGGCGGCGCCACCGCCGTCTCGCCCTGCGTCTCCGGGAGGTTCGCCATGACCAGCACGGCCGCGGCCGCGCCGAGCGCCGCCGCCAGGACGTGCGTGCCCGCGCGCCGCACCCGCGCCGCACCGGCCCAGCGCTGCTCGCCCGCGGTTTCGCCGACCGCGGCCATGATCGACGCCACGTGCTCGCGCGGCGTCGGACCGACCTCGAGCGCGCGCAGCCTGGCCGTGGCCGCGGCAAAGGACGCGTACTCCTGGCGGCAGGCCGCGCACTGCTCGAAATGCGCGCGCACGGCCTCTTCGAGCGAGCCCGAGAGCCGCGCGTCCAGGATGTCCGAGAACAGGGGGAGGATCGCCTCACACTTCATGGCAGGCACCTGGCGCACTGGCCCGGCCGGCGAGGCCGCCGGCCGCCTTCAGGTATTGGTCGCGGAAGGCGAAACGTCCCCGGTTCACCCGCGACTTCACGGTCCCCACGGCGCAGTCGAGGCTCCTGGCCGCTTCCTCGTAGGAGAAGTCCAGCACGTCGACCAGGCAGAGCGCGCTGCGGAAAGGCTCCGGCACGCGCTCGAGCGCCGCCTCGATGGCCGCCGCCTCGTCGCTGCGGCCGCGCGGGTCGAACCATCCGCCGGCCGCGGGCGCCGCACTGAGGTCGCCGGCGCAGACCTCGCGGCGCCGCTGGCGCTGCCTGAGCGCGTCCCGCACGTGGTTCAGGGCGATGCTGAACAGCCAGGAGCGGAACGAGCCCTCGGGGCGGTAGCGGTGCATGGCCCGGAACACCTTGACCCAGACTTCCTGGGCCAAGTCGAGGGCGGCGTGGTGGTCGTTCACCTGCTTTCCGATCACGGCCAGGAGGGACGAACCGAAGCGCGCGACGAGCGCCTCGAAGGCGTCGCGGCGGCCTGCCGCGGCCTCCCTGGCGAGATCCTCGTCTGCTGGGTAGGTCTGATGCATCCGGACCGCACGGGAAACGCCGGCGCCTGCGCGGAAGTTCCCGCCCGACGCCGATTCTACGCATTCCCCTGCCGCGCGGCCGGGCCGTGTGCGTATCCTGGGCGCCTGCCCCGGACCCGTGCGAAGGGAGGCGCGCGATGATCATGCAGACTGTGCTTCTGGCCGCGATGCTCCTCTTCTCGCCGCAGGAGGGCGCCCAGGAAGCCGCGCCGGCCTGGCAGGACCTCTTCGACGGCCGCACCCTCGATGGGTGGGCGCGGCGGGGAGGCGCCGCGCTCTATTGCGCCGAGGAGGGCTGCATCGCCGGCGCGTCGGTCCCGCGCACGGCGAACACCTTCCTCTGCACCGAGCGGCTCTACGGCGACTTCATCCTGGAGTACGAGTTCAAGGTCGATCCCGAGCTGAACTCGGGTGTGCAGATCCGCAGCTTCCTCGCGGGCGAGCGCGTCACCGGCTACCAGGTCGAGATCGACATGGACCCGAAGCGCGACCGCTTCTGGACGGCCGGCCTCTACGAGGAACGGCGGCGCGGCTGGCTCGACGACCTGTCGGACAACGAGGCGGCGCGCGCGGCGCACCGACTGGGCGAGTGGAACCAGGTGCGGGTGGAGGCGTTGGGGGACCGCATTCGCACCTGGCTGAACGGCGTGCCCGCTGCCGACCTGGTCGACCCGGTCTTGTTTGAGGGCTTCATCGGCCTGCAGGTGCACGGCGTGGGAGAGCGCGCGGACCCGCTCGTGGCGCGCTGGCGCAACCTGCGCATCCAGGACCTCGGCCGCCACAGGTGGCGCCGGTTCCTCGAAGGCCCGGCGGCCGCGCTCGAGAGCGCCGAGGCGTATCTCGACGCGACGCTGGCCATCGAGTTCCGGCTGGAAGGGTGCGGGCTCGTCGCGTCCTGGGGCGACATCCAGGTCCGGGTCGGGGCGGACCGGGGGAGCGGCGAAGTGCGGGCCGGCGAGGTGCTTCTTCCCTGGCAGATCGCCGCCGGGCAGGTTCAAGTCATGCCGGCCGACCCGGCCTCTGACCGCCTGACGCTCAGCCGGCACGGGCGGCGCGTGGCGGCGCACCTGAACGGCGTGCGGCTCGCCGATCTCGAGACCGCGGAGCCCGCGGCCGGCGGCTCCGCGCTGAAGGCCGCGCTCGACGGGCAAGGCGGCGCGGGCGCCGGCATCCTGCTCCTCGAGGTGTTGGCGCCGGAGTGAGCCCTGCATGAACACGGATGACCGGAGCGCCGCCCTGGAGCGGCGCATCGCCGAGCTGGAAGCGGAGCTGGGGCGGCAGCGCACCTGGCGGCCGCCGGGCCACTTCTACTCGCCCATTCCCGATCCGGCAGAGGTGGAGAAGCGCCAGGAGCGGATCTTCGACTGCACGCCGCGCCACCTGCCCGGCATCGACCTGAACGCCGAGCGCCAGCTCGGCCTGCTCGATGAGTTCAAGGAGTACTACCGGGAGATGTCCTTTCCCGTAGAGCGGCAGGACGGGAGGAGGTACTGGTTCGAAAACATCCAGTATTCCTACTCCGACGCCGTCTTCCTCTACTGCATGATCCGCCACGCGCGCCCGCGGAGCATCATCGAGGTGGGCTCGGGCCACTCGTCCTGCCTCATGCTCGACACGAGCGACCTCTTCTTCGGCGGCGCCATCGAGTGCACCTTCATCGACCCGTTTCCCGAGGCGCTGCGCGCCCTGCTTCTGCCGGGAGACGAGGCGCGCGTGCGCATCGTGCCGGAGCCGGTGCAAGACGTGCCGCTCGAGCTGTTCTCCGCGCTCGAGGAGAACGACATCCTCTTCATCGACTCGACGCACGTGGTCAAGACCGGCGGCGACGTCAACCACCTCTTCTTCGAGGTGCTGCCGCGCCTGGCGCGCGGCGTCTACGTCCATGTGCATGACGTGCACTTTCCCTTCGAGTACCCGAAGGAGTGGGTGCTGGAGGGCCGCGCCTGGAACGAGACCTACCTGCTGCGCGCCTTCCTCATGTACAACCGCGCCTTCGAGGTGCAGTGCATGAACACCGCTCTCGAGAGGTTCAGGACCGAGTGGTTCCGCGAGCACATGCCCCTCTGCCTGAAGAACCCGGGAGGCAGCATCTGGCTCAGGAAGGCGGGCGAGTGACGCGGCGGCGGCGCGCCGTCCTGCTGCTTCCGCTCCTGGCTCTCGTTTCCTGGAGCGACCCTCCGCCCGTGCCGAGCAAGAAGGGGCTCGGGGTGCAGATGATCGACGATGCTCTCTCCCTGGGGATCGCCCACGCCACGCTGAACGTGCAGATCGGCGATCTTCTCGTTGCCGCGCCGCAAGCGGACGACGTGATCGTGGCCTGCGAGGGGCAAGAGGTGCGCTTCGCGGCCCAGGCTGCCGCCGCCCTCGACCTGCAGGTCGAGCCGCTCGCCGCCGCGGGCGTGCGAGTGTATCTCATCCTGCTGGCGCGCGCGACCGGCGATCCGGCGCGCGACGCGCTCATCCTGCACCGCCACGTCGACCACGCCGGAGAAGGCGGGCTGCGCCTCGGCCTGTGGACCAGGAAGGAAGGCACGCTCTGCGCCCCGGACTGGCCGCGCCGCATGCACGAGGTCTTCCGCCTGTGCCACGGGCCAGGGGGCGAGGAGGCGCTGCGCTTCGCCCTGCCGGTCATCGGCATCCAGGACTGGGGCGAGGTGGTCGCGAGCGAGGAGGGCGAACAAGGCTGAGACATCCTGTCTCAAGCCCTCTGCATGAGACGACGTCGAAGATCGTCGTCGGGGGAGCAGGAGAGGGCGCTCTCCGCCGCCGCTTCGGCGCGCTAACGTGTTCGAAGGGCCTTGCGCCGCCCGCGGCATCGGCTGCACGGCCGCGCCGAGCCGCGCCGAAGGTCGGGCGCGGGAAGCCAGGTGCCGCGAACGCGGCTCGTCACGGCCGTGCGTGCCTGCATCTGCGGGCTCTGCTGGCACAAGGCCAGACCTAGCAGTGGTTGACGCGACCGCCCTGACGAGTGAAGGGCGGTCGCGCTGGCGAACTGTCGCGGGGGTGGGTCCACGTTCTCCGGCACGAGGCGAACGGACGGGATCTTGCCTCTCACGGCTTCAGGGCCAGGGTGCACGCGGTGGTGCGGGCGGGTTTCTACCGGACGAGCTGGTTGACGGGGGGCAGCGTCAGAGAGCCCGGGCGGCGGGAACCTCGCGCATGCTGATCAGGCCGCGCTTCCGCCAGCCGAGTCCGAGCAGCCAGGTTCTCGCTCGCGCCAGCGGGGGGTCTCCGTCCCTATCGCTCAGGCCGCGGGGCAGCCGGCCCGCGGTCTCCTTCCAGCCGCCGAACCAGAATCCGCTGGCGAAGGGATCGAGCAGCGCCTTCCCGAGCCGCGCCGCGTGCCGCCGCGCGTTGTTGAGGACGTAGCAGAGAGCGTTCCTCACCTCGCGCGGCGTCCTCAGGATGCGGGCGTGGTAGCGGTCGGCGAACACCCGCCCGTGGCGCTCCCAGAGCCGGTTCAGCGCCTTGGCCAGCCGAATCAAGAGTCCCTGCATGCCCTTCGCCAGCGCCTCCCGGTCCTTTCCCTCGCAGATCATGTGCAGGTGGCTCGTCTGCACCGAGTAGTGCGCCAGCCGAAACCCGAACCGGTCGCACCCAGCCGCGAACGCGCCCTTCAGCACACGGTAGGTCTTCGCGTCGCGGAGCCGCGGCAGGCCCTGCTCGAGCCGCACGGTCACGTGCACGGGGAAGCGCGCCGCGAGCTTCTCGCGCGTCCTGTGCGACAGCCCGGCCCGCTCCCCCTTGGGCTTGCGTCCGGCGCCGGGACGCCGGCCGCCACGCCTGGCGAACGCGAACCGTTGCTGGCTCGGGATCGGTTGTCGCTTCCTGCCCATGTGATTGAGCAGATATTAGCCATTGGCCACCAGGAAGTCAAGCAGAAACCCACAGTTCATGCGTGTCACACGACGAGGAAGCGCCCCACCGCGGCGGGGAAGTGGTGATCGACGCGAAGGGACACGGTCTTGCAGCTCGCCCAGGAAGATACGGCCGAAGCGGCCGTGCGCGCGGCAAGGCCTTGTCGGTCAGAGGGTGGCGGGCGGCGCGTGGATACCGGCGGGGAGGCTGAAGAAACGATCGCAGGGAGCTACAGTCACTTCAGGAGAGGCCCGTTCACCCCGACGTCGCGGTCGCCGCAGCAACGCAACTGGCTCGCTCACTTCACCCTGAGCAACGGCGTGAAGTAGCGGTAGTAGACCTCGAGCGCCAGCACGCACATGGCCGTGGAGTAGCCGCGGCTCTGGTCCGTGTCGCACGCGCGCTCCGAGTAGGGGCAGATCGGCCGCCACGAGCCGTCTCGCTGCTGCGCCGGCAAGAGAGTCGCCTTCATGGCCTCGTTCCAGCGCCGCCAGTCCTCGCCGCCGGCGCGGAACAGGGCGAGCGAGCCGTAGTACCAGAAGTAGAGGTTGCCCGAGGCGTCCTCGACGAACTGCTCCTCGCCGCGGCAGCGATACTCGGCGGGCGAGCGCTCGAGCACGAACGCGCGCGGCCGCGCGAACTCGCGCGAGGCGATGTCGTCCCCGAGCAGCGAGAGGGCGAACAGCGCCGCGGGCGTGGACGCGGGCAGCGTGCGGTACGACGAGTCGAGCCGCTCCGGGTCGTGGCAGTAGCGGTAGAAGCCGCCGCGCGCGTCGTAGGCGTTCTTCAGGAACGCGGCCGCGCGCTCGAACACGACATCCTCCACGGCGAGGCCGCCGAGGCGCGCCGACTCGAGCGCCATGATCTGCCAGGCGCTGATCGACACGCGCGACCAGCGGTCGAAGTGCTGGCCCTCGGGGTTGTAGTAGCCCCAGCCTCCGCCCAGGCGCGCGTCGCGGCTCTGGCTCTGGTTCTTGAGGATCTCGGCCACCGCACGTTCCAGGGGCGCGCGCAGCGCCTCGTCCCGCGTCATGGCGTAGCACTCGGCGAGCGCGTAGGTCGCGATGCCGTGGCTGTAGGACGAGGTCCAGCCGAAGTGGCCGGACTCTTCGTCCTGCACCTCGCGCAGGAAACGGAGCGCCTTCCCTACCACGCCGCTGTGCTCGGTCGCGGACGCTTGCGTGTGGCCGGCGCCGAGGAAGGCGAGCAGGCAGAGCCCGCTCTTCCCTACGCAGACGAAGCCGTACTTGTCCTCGTAGTCGTCCTGCGAGCCCCAGAAGCCGTCCTTGTTCTGCAGGCGCGCCAGGTAGGCGAGGCCGTCCGCGACCGCCTTCTCGGTCTCGCGGCTCCCACCATGCAGCTCGATCGCCTTCTGCTTCTCGCTGCCGAAGCGGTTGCGATACGGCGTGTGCTCGAGGCGGCGCGGCAGCTCCGCGTCCGGCTCGCCGGGCGCGGCGCGTGCGATCTCGAGCGCGGGCCCGGGCCGCGGCGAAGGCGGCGCGAGCGGCTGGTCGAAGGCGAGGCGCGCCGGCCCGGAGGAGCTTTCGGACCGGCGCGGCAGGGCGTCGAGAGCGCGCGGCGCGGGCAACGCGAGGCCCTCTCTCGCGCCCGCGGCCGGCTCGTTCTGAGTTGCCGCATCCTGTTCCCAGCCCTCCGGACGGTCGTCGAGCGCCACGTCCAGGAGGTCCCCCGCGGCACGCGCCGGCTCCGCGCCCCCCCGCGCGCGCGGCGGAGCGCTCTCCGCTAGGGCACCGGCGCGCCTCGGGCCTATCCCCTGCGGCGCGGGCGCGCCCGCGAGCGCGTCTCCCGCGGGAAGCGGCGCCGTCTCGCCGCCGAAGCGGTCGGGCCCCGGCCCTTTCGGCGAGCGAGCACCCGGCGTGGCGGGCGGCAGGCTCGGCAGCGGCTCGGAAACGCGCGATCCCTCTCCCGGCGCCTGCGCGAGCGGCGCGAAGGACTCGGCGTCCTCGAGAGCCGGCAGGGAACGTGCGTGCTGCAAGGGCAAGCTTGGCGCGAGAGCAGCCCTTTCTGCCGGCGCTTCAGGACCCTGGCCGCCATCCTGCGCGCGAACCACGAGCGGCCGGTCGGGCCGGGCCTCCTGCTCGCCGGATGCCGCGCCCGCCCGCACGCCGGGGAGCGGCTCTCGCGGAGCTGCGGGCGCGCCCCGCTCTGGCGCGCCGCCGATGTCTCTTACGGCGAGGAGGAGCGCGGGCGCATCTGCCGCCATGCGCTCCTGCGGCGCGCCGTTGTCCGCGAGCGCCACGTCGGGCAGGCCGTCCGCCGCGGAGCGGTCGGGCGCCTCCCCCGGCCGGCGGCCGGGCGCGGGCGGAGCCTCGGGTCGCGCGCGCGAGGCCGCCGCGAGGGGCGCTGCTTCGAGGCCTTGCACCGGCGGCTGTGCTGCCGCGCGCTCGGGCCCGGCGAGCTCCGCGGCCGCGCGCTCTGCCCGGAGCACGCCGCCCAGCTCACGTTCCGCCGCGCCGTCCGCGCGCGTCCTGGCGAGGGCCACGTGGAAGAGCGCGTCCCGTCCCCCCGGCGCGTCGAAGGCGCCGCCTTTGACCGTGACCTGCTGGAAGTACCAGAGCATCAAGAGGTGCAGCACGAGCGCGAGCAGGTAGCAGCGGTAGAGGACGTCGAGCGACTCCCAGCGCTTCGCCAGCCAGGCGAGCAGGGCGGCGAGCAAGAGCGCGGCCAGGATCGTCAGGTCGAGCCAGCCGATCGGTCTCCCCGGCATGCGGAACAGCTCGAGCGAGCGCGCCCGCAGCAGGTCGAAGTCGCCCGCGGCGTTCTCGGCCGAGAACAACAGGGTGAAGCCGTCCGCGGCCGGCAGCGGCCCGCGCTCGGAGGCAGGCGTGTTCACGCCTGCCACGGGCTTGGCCGGCAGGAAGACGCCGCGGTCGCGCACGCTGCGGTACAGATCGAAGCCGCCGCAGCCGTCCTCGCGGTCAGAGGCGAAGAGCAGGGCCGCGCCGTCGGCGGAGAGCGCGGGCTCGCGATCGTCCTGCAACGAGTTGACCGCCGCGAGCGGCGCGACGGCGTATTCCGGGCTCGCGCCGTCCTGCGGCGCCGGTCCGGGAGTCGCCAGGTAGAGGTCGAAGTCGCGCTGGCCGCGGTTCGAGGCGAAGGCGAGCACGCCGCTGCCCGCCAGGCCGGCCGGATCGGTCTCGTCGGCCGCGCTGTTCAGACCGCCGCCGGCCGGCTCTGGCAGGTCGAACACGCCGCTTCGCACGCGGCTCACGTACAGGTCGAAGCCGCCCGCGCCGCCCGGCCGGTTCGACGCGAAGTAGAGCGCGTCGCCGGCAAAGGCCGGCGCAATCTCGTCGCATGGCGAGTTGAGGAGCGAGAGCGGCTCGGGCGGGCCGGGCTCGCCGCCGCTCATCTCGCAGACGTAGAGGTCCTGGTTGAGGCCGGGCTTGCCGGCGCAGAAGACCAGGCGGAGCCCGTCCGGCGAGAGCGCGGGCCGCGTCTCCCAGTCCTCGCCGTTCACGGCCGGAGAGAGCGGCACGGGGTCGTCCCAGACCGCGTAGCGCATTTCCTCGCCCGCCGTGCTGGCGAAGTGGCGTTCGCCGTCGGTCCAGGTCGCCTCGTCGCCGAGGTGCGAGCGGAAGCGCAGGTAGGCCAGGAAGAAGCCCGCGGCGAGGAGCGCCAGGGCGATGACGGCGGTCTTGCCCGGGTGCCTCATCGGCCGCTAACCGCCGCTCGCGTCGAGCGTGCCCACGGCGAGGTTCGTCAAACCGGCGGCGCCGCAGGCGTCCATCACTTGCACGATCCTCTCGTGGTGCACCAGCCGGTCGCCGCGGATGGTGACCGGTAGCTCGGCGCTCTTCCGCGCCGCGCGCTCCAGGGCGGCGGCCAGGCCGGCCTGGTCGGTCTCGCGCCCGGAGACGATCAGCGTGCCGTCCTGCAGCACGTTGATGATCAGCTCGTCCGGCGCCTCGCCCGGCGCCTCGCCGGAGACGGCCTGCGGCAGCTCGATGCCGATCTCCCGCTCCGGGTCGAGGAAGGAGGTCGCGCACATGAAGAAGATGAGCAGCAGGAAGACCATGTCGATGAGCGGCGTGAGGTTGATCTGGAAGTGCTCGTTGTCTTCCGTGTCACGGATGTGCATGGGTCGCCTCCGCAACCTGCAGGTACATCTCCTCCGTGTCGCGCACGAAGCGGTCGATCTTGCCCTTGAAGTAGAAGTAGGCCGCCTGCGTGGGGATGGCGATGGCCAGGCCCGCGGCCGTGGTGATGAGCGCCTGGGAGATGCCGGTGGCGAGCAGCGCCGGCTTGCCCAGGCCGTCCCGGAGCGCGATGTTCGAGAAGGCGATGATCATGCCCCAGACCGTGCCGAGCAGCCCGAGGAGCGGCGAGATCATGGCCACGACCACGAGCGGCTTGAGGTTGGCCGAGAGCGCGCGCACCTCGCGCGAGCCCGCGTCCTCGACCGCCTTTTCGACCTCGAGCACGGGCGCGCCAATGCGCCTCAGGCCGGCGCCGAGGATGCGCGCCAGCGGCAGCGCGCGCTCCGCGCAGAGCGCCGCGCCGCCCACCGCGCCGCCGCTCTTGACCGCCGCGAGCAGCTCCTGGCCGAAGCGCCGGCCGCCGAGGCGGCCGCCGCGCAGGCGGATGGCGCGCTCCACGATGTAGGCCAGCGCGATGACCGAGCACAGGCCGAGCGGCCACATGAGCGGCCCCCCGTTCACCACCAGGTCGTACAGGGAGAGCAGGTAGGGCGCATCTCCTCGCTGCGCCGCCAAGAGCGTCATCGCTGGCATGGACTCCTCCACCTCAGAACGTCTTCAGCTCGTCCAGGCGCGCGCGCGCCTGCGCGGCGAACGGCGACTGGGGGTGTTTCTGCACGATCTCCTGGTACTGGCCGCGTGCTCGGTCCGCGTCGCCGAGTTTCTCCAGGCACTGGCCGGCGAGAAAGAGCGCCTCGGCCACCTCGGCCTCGCCGCCGAAGAGCACGGCCACCTTCAGGAACTCGGCGAGCGCCTTCTCGGTGTCGCCGGCCAGGCCGTGGAGGCGCCCGAGCTCGATGCGCGCCTGCGCCGCCAGCACGCCGCGATCCCGGGCGATCACGCGCTCGAGCGCCTGCCGCGCGCCGCGCGCGTTGCCGCGCGCGGAGAGCGCGCGGCCGCGCCACAGCTCGGCCTCGGCGCCGTTCTCGAACTCGGGGAAGCGCCGCGCCAGCTCGGTGAGGGCCTCCTCGCCCTCCTGCCAGCGCGCGTCGCGGCAGTGGGCGAGGCCCAGGCGGAAGAGCGTCTTGGCCATTGCCTCGTGGCCGGGAGACGCGCGCCGCAGGCGCTCGAAGCAGGCGATCGCCTCGTCCAGGCGGTCGAGGCGGTAGAGCATCTCCCCTTGCAGGTAGAGGCTCTCCCCGAACAGGGGGCTTGTCGGGTGCTCTTCGGCCAGACGAGCGAACGAGCCCGCGGCGCCGGCAGCGTCGCCCTCGCGCATGCGCGCGAATCCGCCCTTGTAGAGGGCGCGGTCCGCGGCCGGGCCGCCCGGCGTCTTTGCCGCGATCTCGTAGAGAGGCACGGCGCGCGCGTCCTCTGCGCGCTCGTAGAGCGCCTCGGCCACGAAGAAGGCGGCCTCCGCGAGACGCGGATCCTCGGGCGCGCAGGCCAGCGCCTGGCTGAGGTGCGCCTCGGCCGCGTCGGGGTCGCCCTGCTCCAGGGAGATGTAGGCGCGCTCGATGCGCGCGGCCGCGCAAAGCTCGGCGCCCGCGCCGTCGAGGGACGCGAGCAGGGCGTCCGCCTCGGCGGCGCGGCCGCCCTTGGCGAGCGCCTGCGCCGCGGCGCGTGCCGCGTCCAGCAGCTTCTGCCCGTTCGGGGACGCCTCGCGCAGGCGCGCGCAGCTTTCCGCCGCGCCGTCCAGGTCCCCTGCCCTCAGCTCGGCAAAGACGAGCAGCTCGAGCGCCGCCGCGCGCAGGTCCGCCGCCAGGCCCTCCTGGCTGGCGAGCTGGCGCAGCTCCTTGGCCGCGGCCGCGTGCTCCCCGCGTTCATGGAGCGCCCCGGCCATCCCGTCGCGCGCGCCCGCGGCCAAGGCGCAGAAGGGCGATGAGCACGTCCGGGCGATGAGCGCCCTCGGGATGCTCGGCAAGGTGCCGCTCGAAAGAACGAAGTGCCGCGCCCTGCTGGCCCGTGCCTTCGCAGGCGCGGCCCAGCATGTAGAGGGCCTCCTCCTGCTCCTTCGCTCCTTGGCCGTGGTCCACGACCCAGCGGAAGGCCTCGGCCGCCGCGGCGTGCTCGCCGTTCAGGAAGCGGCACCAGCCGGCGCGCTCGGTCGCGCTCAGCTTCACGGCCTCGTCGCCGGAGCGCGCCGCCTCCAGGAACTGAGCCGCGGCGCCCGCGTAGTCCTCTTCCGCCAGGAGGCACTCGCCGAGGATGGCGCGCGCGGCCGCGGCGTAGGAGCTTTCTTTTCGCTCCGCGAGCAGGCGCTCGGCCAGCTGGCGCGCGCCGGCCGGCCGCCCGGCGTTCAAGCTGGCCGCGGCCGCGGAGTAGAGGGCGTGGTCGCTTTCTGACGCGGCGTAGGCCTCGGCCGCCTCGGCGCTCCGCCCCAGGTCGAAGAGCAGGTCGCCGCGCGCGACCTGGCAGCGCTCGCAGAGCTCCGCCTCGGGCTTCAGGGCCAGGGCGCGCTCGCAGTCGGCGAGCGCGCCGGCCGGGTCGCCGGCCGCGGCGCGCGCGCGCGACCGCCAGTAGCAGAGCTCCGCGCCTTCCTGCGCCGTGGCCGAGGAGAGCACGGCTGCGGCCGCCTCGGCCTGGCCCGCCTTCAACAGGTGGATGCCGCACTGCAGGGTCGCCTCGGCGGCGTAGCGGCTCTCCGGCACGCGCTCCACCACCTTGCCGAACATCTCGGCCGCGGCGGCGTGCTCGTCGAGCTCGCCGAGCGCGAAGCCCGCGCCGCGCAGGGCGGAGTCGAGGAAGGGGCCGTCCTCGACCTGGGTGTAGGCGGCGAGCGCCTCTTGCGGGCGCCCGGCCTCGAGAAGGCACTCGCCGGCGAGGAAGCGCAGCTCGCCATCGAGGGGGTCGCCGCGGTGGAGGCGCGTGAACTCCTCGATGGCGGCGAGCGCCGCGTCGTATTCGCCGCAGCGGAAGCGACACCAGGCGATCCCGTAGCGCGCCTCGCGCGCGTAACGGCCCTCGGCGTCGGTGGCGAGCGCCTGCTCGTAGAGCGGCCGCGCGGCCGCGAAGTCGCCCTTGCGGAAGGCGGCCTCGCCCAGGAGGAAGGTCGCCGGCAGGCGCAGGTAGGGCCGGTCGAGCTCGAGCACGCGGGCGAGCGCGGCCTCTGCCTCGGCGAAGCGGCCGGCCCGCAGCTCGCACTCGCCCAGGCGGAAGGCAGCTTCGGCCGCGAACTCGAAGTCCGCGAGGTCCAGGAGGCGGCGGAAGTGGGGCGCGGCCTCGGCGCCGCGCTCCAGCTCGAAGAGGGCCGTGGCCAGGCGGTAGCGCGCGTGCGCCTCGCGCGCGTGGCCGCGGTGTTCCTTCAGGAAGGCTTCCGCCTCCTTCACGGCCATGTCGTACATCCCCTTCTCGCAGAGGCCGGCGATGAACTGGTACTGGTCGTCGGCTTCGTCTGGGGCGGGCAAGAGGAGCGCGAGGAAGAGGACGAGGATCGAGGACATGCGGCTCCCCTCCTGGGCACGAGAGAGGTTCGATGCCGCGCCGGTCCGGCCCGGGAGGGAACCGCGGCCGCCCCGGCGCGGAACTCCTATACGTTTAGGAGTTGGCGCGTGTGAGGGCATCAGGATTTTTCCGTGACTCGCCGCGCCGCGGCGGCAAGGCGGGTGCGGATTGACACTTCCGGAGCAGAGCCTCTATGGTGCGCCCTTCCCGCGCGTCTTTCCGCCGGCCGGCACGATGCTTCGGGGCGGCGGTCTCCCGCGCGCGATCGGAGGAAGCCCGTCATGGACCTCGGCAAGATCCAGGCCGCTCTCAGGGACGCCCGGCTCGACGGGTGGCTCTTCTACGACTTCCACAACCGGGACGTGCTCTCCTACCGCGTCCTGGGGATGGACCCCGCCAAGTTCACCTCGCGGCGCTGGTTCTATCTCATCCCGGCCGCGGGCGAGCCGCGCAAGCTCGCGCACCGCGTGGAGCCGACCAAGCTCGACTTGCTTCCCGGCAAGAAGGAGATGTACCTCTCCTGGCGCGAGCTGCACCGGAAGATCGGCGAGCTCCTGCGCGGCATGCGGCGCGTGGCCATGCAGTACTCGCCGCTCAGCAACATCCCGTACGTCTCCATGGTGGACGGCGGGATCCTCGAGCTGGTGCGCCAGACGGGGGTCGAGGTCGTGTCCTCGGCCGACCTGGTGCAGACCTTCGAGGCGGTCCTGGACCAGGAGGCGTACCAGAGCCACGTCGAGGCGGCGGCGCGCGTGGACCGCATCCGCGACGAGGCGTTCGCCGAGGTCGGCCGCCGCATCCACGCGGGCAAGCCGCCCACGGAGTATGAGATCCAGCAGTTCATCGTGCGCCGCTTCGGCGAGGAGGGCCTCACTTGCAAGGGGGAGAACCCGATCGTCGGCGTCAACGACCACCCGGCCAACCCGCACTTCGAGCCCACGCCCGAGAACAGCTACACGCTCAAGGCCGGCGACACGTTGCTCATCGACCTGTGGGCCAAGCTCGACCGTCCCAAGGCGGTGTTCTACGACATCACCTGGTGCGGCTTCATCGGCCGCGGGCAGGTCCCGCCGCGCTATGCCGAGATCTTCGCGACGGTGCGCGACGCGCGCCGCGCGGCCGTGGACTTCGTGCGGCGGCGCTTCGCCGCCGCGGAGGCGGTGGCTGGCTTCGAGGTCGACGACGCCTGCCGCAAGGTGGTGGCCGACGCCGGCTACGGCGCCGAGTTCGTGCACCGCACGGGACACTCGATCGGCGAGGAAGTGCACGGCAACGGCGTGAACATCGACAACCTCGAGACCAGGGACGAGCGCCTGCTCGTGCCCGGGATCTGCTTCTCCGTCGAGCCCGGCATCTACCTCGAGGGGGAGATGGCGGCCCGCTCCGAGATCAACGTGTTCATCACGCCCGCGGGGGAGGTCACGGTCGCCGGCCGGCAGCAGGAAGAGCTGGTCGTCGTGGACGCCTGATCCCCTCGCGGCCGCCTGCAGAGAGAATGCCATGAGCTACTACGTCTGGATCATCCTCGCCTACCTTCTGGTTCTCCTCGGCTTCAACTTCTGGAGGTCCTTCAAGGTCAAGAGCCAGGAGGACTTCATGGTGGCCGGGCGCTCCCTGTCCATGCCCGTCCTGGTGTTCACCCTGGTGTGCACCTGGATCGGCTCGGGGACGTTCATCGCCGGGGCGGAGTTCGCCTACCAGGCCGGCTTCTCCGCGCTGTGGATGGCGGCCGGCGCCTGGGCCGGCATCGTCGTCATCTACTTCCTCGCGGCGCGCGTGCGCACCTTCGGCCAGTACACCATCGGCGACATCCTCGAGGTGCGCTACGGTCCGCTCGCGCGCCTGCTCGGCGCGCTGGCCCTGATCGTGAGCTTCACGGCCATCGTCAGCTACCAGTTCCGCGCCGGCGGGTTGATCCTGAACATGATCACGCGCGGGGCGGAGAACCGCTCGGTCTTGACGCTCGCGAGCGGCGAGCGCGTTTCGGTGCAGGACCTGCGCGAGTACCAGGCCAGCGCGATCGTCAAGCAGGACGGGTCGCGCGTCGAGGCCTTCAACCTGATGACCGATCAGGCCGCGGGCGTGCACCGCTTCTACGACGAGGCCGGGGAAGAGCGCACCGTGCCGCTCAGCGCCGCGCTCCGGGTCGAAGCGGGCAAGGGGGTGTACCTGCACCGCCTGGCGGACGGGAGCGTCGCGCGCCTCGCGGCCGCGGACATCGTGGACAAGGAGTTCGAGGGGACGATCTCGCGGAACAAGGGAGCGGTGATCGCGGCGATCTTCGTCATCCTGTTCACCGCGCTCGCCGGCATGATGGCCGTGGCGCACACCGACCTCTTCAACGGCATCATCATCCTCGTGGCCTGCGTGGTCGCGGTGCCGTTCGTCGTGGCGAACGCGGGCGGCATGGAAGAGGCCGTGAAGGTCCTGCCCGCCGGCCACTTCCAGGTCATCAACGACGCGTACGGCAGCTACCCGGTGCTCAAGGCCGGCAGCTACTTCCTGGCGACGCTGCTCCTGCTGCTCGGCGTGCAGTCCATGTACCAGAAGTTTTACGCGGCGCGCACCCCGCGCGAGGCCAAGAACGCGGTGGCCTGGTGGGTGCTCGGCACGATCCTCGTCGAGACGATCGTCGTGGTCATCGCCGTGTTCGCGGCCGCGAAGTTCTACAGCCGCGGCTACGACCCGGCGACCATGGTGCTGGTGGCGGCGCGCTACATGGTCCCGACGGCGGTCGGCATCCTGCTGCTCGGCGCCGCCTGCGTCGTGGTGCTCTCCACCGCCATGAACTACTTGCTCTCGCCGACCACGAACATCATGCGCGACATCTACCAGCGTTTCATCAACCCCAGCGCCAGCTCGCGGGCGATGATCGGCCTGCAGAAGACGATGATCGTCCTGCTCGGCATCGTGGCGCTCTTGATCGGCATCGCCCTGGAGTCGGTCCTCGAGCAGGCGTTCTTCGCCTACACCATCTACGGCGTCGCGATCACGCCGGCGCTTTTGGCCGCGCTCACCTGGAAGCGGGCGACCAAGGCTGGCGGGCTGGCGTCGATCGTGGCTGGCACCGTGGTCTGCGTCGGCCTGAAGCTGTTCAGCGCCTTCGGTCCCGAGGACATGAACCCGGAAGGGGATCCCTTCGGCATCCCGCTCATCTACCCGTCGTTCGCGGCCTCGCTCCTGGCGCTGGTGCTGGTGAGCTACCTGACGCCGCCGCCGTCGAAGGAAGTGCTGGAGAAGGTCTTCAATCCGAAGTTGCAGACTTCGGAGTAGACCGTTGCCGTACGTCTGGACCATCCTCGCCTACCTGACGCTGCTGCTCGGCGTCGGCGTGTACCTGGCGCGGCGCGTCAAGGGGCAGGAGGACTTCATGGTCGCGGGCCGCAGGCTCACGGCCCCGGTCCTCGTGGGCACGCTCCTCGCCACGTGGATCGGCTCCGGCGACCTGTTCAGCGTGGCCGACTTGAGCTACCGGCACGGCTACTCCTCGCTCATCGGCAGCGCGGGCGGCTGGCTCGGCATCGTCGTGGTGTTCTTCATCGCCGGCCGCGTGCGGCGCTTCGGCCAGTTCACCGTGCCCGACATCCTCGAGGCGCGCTTCGACTACCGTGCGCGCATCCTGGCCACGATCACCACGGTGATCGCCTACGTCACCATCGTCAGCTACCAGTTCCGCGGGGGCGGCTGGGTGATCGAGATGGTTTCGGGCGGCCGCGTGCCGGAGTCCCAGGCCATCGCCTGGATGGCGGCGTTCGTCGTGCTCTACGCCCTCACCGCGGGCATGCTCTCGGTCGCGTACCTGGACGTGATCAACGGCATCGTCATGCTCCTCGGCTTCTTCATCGCCGTGCCGGTGCTCGTCTGGGCCGGCGGCGGAGTGTCGCACCTGGCCGAGAACGTCACGCCGCGCAGCCACGCGCTGCTCGGCAACATGAGCCTGCTCGAGGCGCTGGGCTACTTGCTCCCCACGCTGCTTCTGGCGCTCGGGAACGGCAACATGTACCAGCGCTTCTTCTCGGCGCGGGACGAGCGCGAGGCGCGGCGCTCGGTCGTGGGCTGGGTGGTGGGAGCCATCTTGCTCGGGGTGGCGATCCAGACCGTCGCGGTCGCGGGCAGCGCGCTCTTCAAGGGCCTGCCGCCGGCCCGCTCCGGCAAGATCATCCTCTACGTCGCCGTCGAAACCCTCCCTGTCTGGGCGGGGTGCATCCTCATGGCGGCGATCGCCGCCATCGTCACGTCCACGGCCACGAGCTTCCTGCTCGTGCCGGCTACGAACCTGGTGCGCGACGTGTATCAGCGCTTCGTCAACCCAGGTCTTTCCGACCGGCGGAGCGTGCTTCTGTCGCGCGCAGTCGTCGTCCTCCTGGGCGGCGCGGCGTTCCTGCTCATCCGCTTCTTCCGCACCGTGCTCGAGGCGGCGTACGCGGCCTACACCGTGTACGGCGCCGGCCTGACGCCGGCGCTCATGGCGACCTTCTTCTGGAAGCGGGCGACCGTGGCCGGGGGAGTGTGGTCGATCGCCTCGGGCATGGGCGTGACCATCGCCTGGGAGGTGAGCAAGAAGGCGATCGGCCACCACCCGTGGAGCGTGCCTGCGGTCTACCCGGCCCTCGCGGTCTCGCTCGCGGTGCTCGTCGTCGTCAGCCTGGCGGGCGCGCCGCCGCCGCGCGAGAAGTGGGAGCGCTTCGCGTCGAGGTAGCTCAACGTCCGCACGGGGGCCTCACGCACAGGCGTCTGGCCCGGTCGTGCCAGGGGTCGAACCTGGCAACACGGATGACCTGCCGCCGCCCGCCCTCACCCGCGGACCGCCTTCGACACTCTCGGGTTCTGCCACGGGCGTGTTCGCCAGGAGCGCGCGCTGCATGGGCGGCGGCTCGTCGATGGCGCGGCACACCGGCTCGGTCTCCTCGCGGACCAGTAGCTCGTAGCCTGGTTCCCGGGCCTCGGGGTCGGCCAGATCGGAGAGGATCTCCCGCGCCCGAGCTGTCGGATCCACGGCCCGGCTCGGCTGGTAGTCCACGGCGACGCAGTAGGCGACTCTGCGGAGCCAGGCCTGCGGGCTCCTGATTTCGCCCGCGTCCAAGGCGCGGACGGCCTTGAGGTACGTCTCCTGCACGAGGTCCTCGGCGACGTCGATACGCCCGACCAGGGAGAGCAGGTACGCGGGGAAAGAAGGCTCCTGGCGCAGCAGGTCCTCGACGGGCATGCCTGTTCACGGGCCGCCGGGCTTCTTCGGATTTCCGCGCGCGGCTGGCCCGGTCCGCGCGCGGGCAGACAGCACTGTCGGATACGCCGCGGCGGTGACCGAGGAGGAGCGAGGTCCCAATCCGCGGGACTTCGTCCAGGGCGTAGACGATGCGGTCCAGATACTGTGGCAAGGGCGGGTCGGACTGGGCAATAGCCCACGCGTGATCGTGGACGAGTTCCGTCAGATTCAGAGCGCTGACGTGGTGCGTCGTCAAGCCGGAGGGCGCGCCCCGCTCGGGCTCCGCATCTGCGCCGCCATCGAGCGCGTGGCGGCCCCGGAGAAAAAGCGTGGCAGGATGCCGGCGCGCATCCCCGTGGGGCAGCTCACGAAGGACGTCGTCGTCAAACTCCGCGTGGAGCGCAAGCACATCGCCGACCTGCTCAAGATGGTCGCCAGCCAGGCCGAGGGTGATCGGGTGCGCCTCGTCACTCCGCACTACCGCCGCGCCGAAGACGAGGGGCGCACCCTGATCCAGTCTGCCCTGGCCTCTGCCGGCGACATAGCGCCCGACGGCGATGAACTGCGCGTCGCCCTCGAACCCCTAAGCTCCCCCCACCGCACCCACGCTCTGGCTGCGCTCTGCGACACCCTGAACGAGACGCGGACGCGCTTCCCGGGTTCCAAGCTCCGCCTCCGCTTCGAGGTCAAGCCGCCCCGGAGACCAGCCTCGCCTTCCCCGGACCCCGCTCCAACTGAGCCACGGAGCGGGCTGAACCGGACAATTGCAGAGAGGGGTAGGTCAGGAGGTCTGGAATCCGGTCACAGAGCCAGTCCAGTTGTGCATCTGTAAGTGTGAGCATGCCGCATTAGACGACGTAATTCGTGATCGTACTCGGTGGGTTTTGGGATAGCCTCCAAGTGCGTCGCGCCGATGCCACACATCGAGACCTTCCGAATCAGACGATGCGAGAGTAGGCCACAAGATGTCCCCTCGTTTCGGGCAACCCTCACCGCTGGCAGCTTGCGGCGTGCTGTTCGTCTTGGCTGGCTCGCTGTCGAGCCAGGATGGAATGCAGGAAGGCGATCCTGACCAGTGCTGGGCGAATGTCATCGCGGAATGTCGCGATCCTGGCTCGCTTTACCACGGGCTGCAGATCCCGCAGATCGGAAGAGC
>JACQZJ010000028.1:69703-110544 GCA_016213895.1 Planctomycetota bacterium
CTGCTCCGCCCGATCGGTAAGGATCCCGCTTCGGGCTGCTGGGAGTTCTGCCTCGTCGGCACCGGCAAGCCACCACTTCGCCACCCACGGGGGCATCTTGAGTTGAGCGACGACTCGGGGATCGTCTTGGTCTTGCTCCCGGGTGGGACCTTCCTGATGGGCAGCCAGAGGGAGGATCAGAACCTGCCTAACTTCGATCCCATGCATGACCTCGAGGAGGAGGGCGTCCACCGGGTGGAGGTCGAGGCTTTCCTCATGTCGAAGTTCGAGGTTTCGAACGCTCAGTGGGCGCGCATGGGCGGCGACTGCGAAGCGGAGCCAGAATTCAAGCACCCATACGGCTGGAGGGATCGTATGCCCGACGACCCTTTGTGGCCGGTCGCTGGTGTCCCGTGGAGGGATGCGTTCGCGGTGGTGCGAGAGTATTCACTCTCTCTGCCGAAGGCAGCTCAGTGGGAGTACGCCTGCCGCGCGGGAACTGAAACGCCATGGTGGACCGGCGCCGATCGGGACGGGGCGCTCGAGACGATCAACTGCTACTGCGAGGGCGATTCCTCGGCTCTGACGCTGCCGATCGACTCGGGAAGCCCGAACGCGTTCGGCCTCCATCACATGTGCGGCAACGTTGAGGAGATTTGTCTCGAGCCCGTCAGCGTGGACCGTCACAGTGCGCCGAGCATGGCCGATCTGCCGAAGTCCAGAGACGAGACTATGGAGAAGCGCTGGGCTTCACTGCGGATCGGCAGCCAGTGGATGTGCTGCCGTGGCGGCTCCTACTCGGCGTCCATCGAGGAGTGTCGCTCCACGAGTTGGGACTGGGGCTGCTTCTTCCTGTTCAGCGCGGTCGCGGGAGTGCGGCCAGTCATGAACCTCCCGGAGTCCACGTCCTCACAGGCGGAGCCGGAGGAAGCGGGCGAGGGCGGGCATTGACGGGAGCGTGATCCACGGGAGCGGCGCGGCCATGCTTCGCGCAGCTGTCCGCGCCCAGAGGATGGCCTGGGATGATGTGCCTGCGGTGCACGCTCACGATCTCCGGAACTTCGCGCCATCCTCGTAGTCTCGGATCAACGGATCAGGCGAGAGCGGGAAGAGGAGGACCGGGTGGCTCCGGCAAGCCCACGGTTTCCTGCAGCCAACCGACGCGGCCCTGCGTGCACAAGGGCCTCGATGGGACACGGTGGGCGACGAAACCGGCGGCGGCGTGCGCGAGATCCCGGCCGCCGCGGTCTCCTGGGGACGTTTCAGCCGGCAGGGCGGTTGTCGCTCCTCGCAGAAGTGCCGGGCGCGCGCGTGCCTGACCGCCGCGCTCGGTAGGATCATGCGCTCACGGCGCCCGCGGCGATCGAGTCCGGGCGCACTGCCTCACAGGAGCACGAACCATGTCTGACCTGATCGACGAACTGCGGCGGCGCAACGAGGAGGCCCTGCTCGGAGGGGGCGAGGAGCGCATCGCCAAGCAGCACGCCCAAGGGAAGCTCACCGCGCGCGAGCGCGTCGCCCTCTTGCTCGACGAGGGCTCCTTCGCCGAGGTCGGCCGCTTCGTGGCGCACCGCACCGAGGACTTCGACATGGGGGACAAGAAGTTCAAGGGGGACGGCGTGGTCACCGGCAGCGGCCTGATCGACGGCCGCCCGGTGTACGTCTACTCCCAGGACTTCACCGTGTTCGGCGGCTCGCTCGGCGAGGCGCACGCGGCCAAGATCTGCAAGATCATGGAACTGGCGATGAAGGTCGGCGTCCCGGTCATCGGGATGAACGACTCGGGCGGGGCGCGCATCCAGGAGGGGGTGCTGTCGCTCGGCGGCTACGCCGACATCTTCCTCAGGAACACGCTCGCCTCGGGCGTGGTGCCGCAGATCTCGGCCGTGCTCGGGCCCTGCGCGGGCGGGGCGGTCTACTCGCCGGCGATCACCGACTTCGTATTCATGGTGGACAAGACCTCGTACATGTTCGTCACCGGGCCGAACGTGGTGAAGACGGTGACGCACGAGGAGGTCACCTCCGAGGAGCTGGGCGGCGCGCGCACGCACGCCACCAAGTCGGGGGTGGCGCACTTCACGGCGCGTGACGACGCCGAGTGCCTGGCCAAGGTGCGCCGGCTGATGTCCTACCTGCCGCTCAACAACATGGAGGACCCGCCGCGCGCCGAGCCGGGCGACGATCCAGCGCGGGCCGATCCCGAGCTGGACCGCATCGTGCCGCCGGACCCGCAGAAGCCCTACGACGTGAAGGAGATCGTGCGGCGCGTCTTCGACCGCGGCGAGTTCTTCGAGGTGCACGAGCAGTACGCGCGCAACCTCGTGGTCGGCTTCGCGCGCCTCGACGGCTTCGTGGTGGGGGTGATCGGCAACCAGCCGTCGCAGCTCGCCGGCTGCCTGGACATCGACGCCTCCAAGAAGGGCGGGCGCTTCGTGCGCTTCTGCGACGCCTTCAACATCCCCCTCATCACGCTCGAGGACGTCCCGGGCTTCCTGCCCGGCACGGCGCAGGAGTACGGCGGCATCATCACCAACGGCGCCAAGCTGCTGTTTGCCTACTGCGAGGCGACCGTGCCCAAGCTCACCGTGATCACGCGCAAGGCCTACGGCGGGGCCTACGACGTCATGGCCTCGAAGCACATCCGCGCCGACCTGAACCTGGCCTGGCCCATGGCCGAGATCGCCGTGATGGGCCCGAAGGGCGCGGTCGAGATCATCTACAAGCGGGAGATCACCAAGGCGCGCGACCCGCAGGCCGAGCAGGCGACCTTCGAGGAGGACTACCGCCGGCGCTTCGCCAACCCGTACAAGGCGGCGGAATACGGCTTCATCGACGAGGTCATCGAGCCGCGCTTCACGCGCCAGCGCCTGATCAACGCGCTGCGCCTCATGAAGAACAAGCGCGAGAAGCTGCCGCCGAAGAAGCACGGCAACATCCCGCTGTAGCGGCTGGAGCAGAAGGCGTCGCCGCGCCGCGCCGCTGCGGCGCGGCGCGGCGCTCGGGAGGACGCGATGCCTCAGCGCACTTCCATCACCCACAGATTGGTGAGCGCGAGCGGGCTGCCCATCAGCACCTGCAGGCACACGTCGTAGGGCGCCGGCACGCTTGCCGGGAGGTAGGCGCTGATCACCTGCAGGCCGTCCGCGTTGAGCGGCGGCAGCATGAGCGGCCCGAGGATCGGGTTCATCAAGTACCAGGCGCCGTAGGCGCTCGGCACCGGCGTCTCATAGGCAGCGAGCGCGACGAACAGGGCGACGGGCGTCGTGCCGGGCGCACCCACGACCTTGAGGTGCACCAATCCGCCCGGCGTCGCCGATCCGGTCGAGTAGAGGTGAGCGTGGAATTCGTCCGCGCCCATGTCCATGGCCGCGCCGGCCGGCCGCGGATCGCCCTCGAAGTCCTCAGCGGGCAGGCCCGGGCAGACGACGCCGCTCTCGCGACAGGGCGAGGGGTACGTAATGTGGTAGTCCGCGGCGGGCTGATCCACGAACTGCGGGTTGTTGTTCATGTTGCCCACGCCGGCCCAGCCACCCTTGACGTCGCAGTAGGTTACGGCCGGCTGCGGCGTGCCCGGGGCGACCACGATCTCCTGCGGCGTGTTGTCCCAGACTATGTTGTTGGCCATGGTCACTATGCTCGAGTTCTCCACGTCGATCCCGTCGGCGCTGTTGTCTGCGATGGTGTTGTTCACCAGGGTGACGGTGGACAAAGCCGCGGCGCGCACGCCACCGCCGAAGGAGATGGTGCTGTTCCCGGCGATGAGGTTGTTGACGATCAGCACGGGGGCCGTATTGGCGCAGTTCACCCCGCCTCCCCAGTCCGACGCGTTGTCCAGAATGCGGTTTCCCGAGATCGTGGGCGAGGCGCCGCCGAAGATGCAGATGCCCCCGCCCTCGCCATAGGCGACCGCGCTGGTGTTCTGCTCGATCAGGTTCTCCTCGATGAGGCTCGCGGCGCCGTCGTCGCACAGGATCCCCGCGCCGAACTGGGCCTGGTTCCCGGTGATCTCGTTCTGCGCGATGGCGGGCGAGGCGAACCACAGCCAGATCCCGCCTCCTCCTCCACCCGCGACGTTGTTCTTGACCTCGTTTTCCGTGATCTCGGGCAGGGCGTTGTCGGAAACGGCGATCGCCGCGCCGTTGTACGCCTGGTTCGCGAGGAAGAGGTTTCCCCGCACCAGCGGGTTCGTGCCGAGCGCGAAGCAGGAGAAGCCGCCGCCGCTGCTCGGGACGCTGTTCTGCTGGAAGGTGTTGCCCGTCACTTCGGCACAGGACCCGAACTCGCAGCTCAGCCCGCCCCCGTCCCAGGCCGTGTTCTTCAGGAACAGGTTGCCTTCGATGACGTGAGCAAACGGCCCGGTCACGGCCACGCCGCCGCCCCGCACCGCGTCGTTCTCCTCGAAGGTGTTCCCGGTGATCGTGGCGGCCGTACCGGCGTGGACCCCGCCGCCGGTGTGGTTGATGGCGTTGTTCTTGCGGAACGTGTTCCCGGCGATCGTGGGATTGGCGTAATCCGTGGAGTAGAGCCCACCGCCGTTGTAGAGCGCCGTGTTGTCCGCCACGAGGTTGTCGCGGACGTCGGGCATGGACGAGGCCGCGCAGCCGATGCCTCCGCCCGAGCCGCCGCTGTTGCTCTCGATGGTGTTGCCGGTTATGGCCGGGTGGCTCGAGATGTACAGCGCGATGCCGGCGCCGAGATCCACGCTCGCGTTGCTCTTGATCAGGTTGTCCCGGATCTGCGGGGAGGAGTTGTCGAAACAGCCGATGCCGCCGCCCCAGTTCGCGTGGTTCCCGCTGATCTCGTTGCCGTCGATCAGCGGCGCGGCCTGGAAGCAGTAGACGCCCCCGCCGTCGGCCGTGGCGACGTTCCCGGTGATGACGTTCGCGCGCAGGGTGGGGCTGGCCTGGTAGCAGTAGACGCCGCCTCCGCACCCGGCCAGGCCGTTCGTGACGGTGAAGCCGTCGAGCACGGCCGCGGCGCCATCTCCGCTGGCGAAGGTGACGACCGGACCGAGCTGGCCGCCGTCGATCACGGTCAGAGCCGCGCCGCCGCTGCTCTGCACGGCGACGGCCTTGCCCTTGAAGTCGATGTTCTCCGCGTAGATCCCGGGTGCCACAAGGACCGTGTCCCCGGAGCCTGCGGCCGCGTCGATGGCGCCCTGGATCGTGGTATACGGCACCGGCACGTTCAACACGGCCGCGTGCAGGGGCGCCGCGGCCCAAGAAAGAAGCAGGGAAGCAAGAACGGTCCTTCTCATGTTGGTCTCCTCGATGTCATGCTTGGCGTTGCTCCTGCTCGCAGGGGCGCCGTTGGGGGCCTGCCACTGGTGCAGGAGCGCGCTGCGCGCGCCGGTGCTTCGCCGGGATCCCGGATTATTTTCGTGGTTTCTGGACGCGGCCGAGGGCGGGCGGGGGAGGGCGCGGCTACAGCCCGCGCAGCCACTCCGGCCGGAAGCGCGCCTGGTCGGGGTGCGCGAGCACCCAGTCGAGCTGGGAGAGCATCCTCTCCTTGTCTTTCGGCAGGGTGCCGGCCACGCTCAGGTAGTTGCTGGCGTGGTTCGAGCGGAAGACGGTCCCGGAAAGTTCGAGGCCCGCGAGGAACGCGCGCAGCTCCTGCGCCAGCTCGAGCGGCGACAGCTCCTCGAACGCGCCGCTCCGCGCCTGCTCCCACAGGGGCGTGCCCGGGACCGGCGTCAGAACGAGGGTGCTCACGAAGCGCGGCTGGATGGCGTTCACCACGCGCGCCGACTCCGTGGCGTGCTCGAGCGACAGGTCGCGGTTGCCGGCATTCAAGAGGATCATGGTGGAGAGGCGTACACCCGCCTGGTGCGCGCGCAGGCCGGCCTGGATCATCTCGGCCGCGGTCACGCCCTTCTCGAGCCGCTTCAGCACCTCGTCGTGACCGCTCTCGATGCCGAGGTAGTACTGGCTCAGGCCGGCCTCGCGCAGGCTCGCCATGTCCTCCACGGAGCGCACCAGCAGGTTCTGGGGCGAGGCGTAGCAGCTCACCCGCGTGAGGTCGGGAAACGCGGCGTGCAACGCATCCAGCACCAGGTGCAGGAAGGCCGGGCGCGCGATCAGGGCGTCGCCGTCGGCCAGGAAGACCTTGTGCAGAGCGCCGACCTCGCGCCGTGCCCACTCGATCTCGCGCCGCACGTCGTCGATGGCGCGCACGCGAAAGTGCTTCTCCTGGTACATGCCGCAGAAGGCGCACTTGTTGTACGAGCAGCCGATCGTGACCTGCAGGATCAGGCTGTTCGCCTCGGACGGCGGCCGGAACACCGCTCCCTCGTACTCGATCATGCAGGGATGCTACCACGCGTGGCGGCCGCGCCTCTGCCGCGCCGCGCGCCGTGCGGCAGCCACCAGAGGTAGAGCCCGCTCAGCCATAGCAGGGAAAGGACGAGCGCCGCGGGAAAGAAGACCCAGTGCTTGGCGCGGGCATGGAACCACGAGCCGTCGTGGATCGACTCGATGAGGTCCGAGCGCCGGCGCATGACCTGCAGCACGCCGCCGGTCGCCGTGTCCACCTGCACCTCGACGCCGGAGCCGCCCCAGACCTTGACCACGCCGAGCCCCGGCCGCACGTCGAGGCGCTCGATGTCCTCCCAGTCGGAGATGCACGCCTCGGGAACTCCACGCGCGGCCTCGAGGATGGCGGCGAAGGGGATGCTGGGCGGCCCTCCGGCGCCGCGCCGCTCCGGCGGCTGGATCCACTCCGCCTCCTTCTTCCACTGCAGGAGCATGCCGCTGCCGAGCACGACCAGGAAAGGCATCGCCACGGCGATGCCGCCGTGGCGATGCAGCGTCCTCATCCACCAGGAGAGGCCGCGCTTCACGGATCCTCCTCCTCGCCCCAGTCGTCCTCTCCGGGACGAGCCGGGTCGCCCTCGACCACCAGCGGCTGGCTTTGCGTCGTGCTTCCCACCGTGAGCAGGACCAGGTACGTGCCGGGCGGGACGCGCGGCCCGCGGCGGCGCCTGCCCTCGCCGCCCGCCTCCCTCAAGTCCCAGCGGGCCACGTGCACGCCCGGCTCGCGCGCGGTCTCGAACTCGCGCAGGGTCCTGCCCGTGTAGTCCTTGACCTCGAGGCGCACGTGTTCGGTGCGCGCGCCGAGCGAGTAACCGATGCAGGCCTCCGCGCGCGGGTCCTCGCCCTCGAAGCGGTTGAGCGTGCCGCCGCGCTGCGGCTCGGAGCGCCAGTACGTCACGGCGCCGGGCCGGTAGAGGCGGAACTCGTCCGCGAGCGCTCGCGGCGAGAGCTGCCGGAGGGCGGTGACGTCGAGGACCCAGAGGCTGCGGCCATGCGTGGCCGCCACGATCTCGCCGGCGCTCTCGTGCTGCGCGATCTCGTGCACGGCCACGGTCGGCAGGTTGGTGTTGAGCGAGGTCCAGGTGGCGCCGCGGTCGATGGAGACGAACGCGCCGAACTCGGTGCCAGCGTAGAGGACGTCCGGGTTGACGATGTCCTCGCGGATGACGCGCGTGGCGCCCGCGCCGTCTTGCAGTCCCACGGCGAGCGGCCGCCACCTCTCGCCGAAGTCCTCCGACACGAAGAGCAGCGGGTCGTCCACGTTCGAGCGGTGGCCGTCGATTGCCAGGTAGACGCGGCCCGGCTCGTGGCGCGAGGGCTCGATGGCGGAGACCCACATGGGCTGCGCGAGCAGCTCGGCGATGCGCTTCCAGTCGTACGGGTCCTCCTGCCGCGCCTGCGCCGCGCGTCGCGCCTCGAACTCGCGCGCGAAGCCGCCCTCGAACTCGATCGTGCCCTTGAGCAGATCGCCCTCCAGGCGCGCGCGCAGCTCGGCCGAGAACATCTCGGACTCCAGAGCGGCGGTCAGCTCCCCCTTCCGCGCGTCGAACTTCCCGCGCGCGAGTTCGCCGTCCGCCATCTGCGAGGAGAAGCCGCCGCTCACGGCGCCTTCCGCGCCGAGCTGCAGCTCGAGCGAGAACTCGCTGCGCGGGCCGCCTCCGCCAAAGGACTCGGCCTGCCACGCGCCGCTCAGCGGGTCCGCGGGCTTCTCCGGCGCCGGCTGCTCCGCGACCGGCGGCTGCGCGGAAGCGGGCTGTTCCGCGGGCGGAGCGAAGAGGTTCGTCCACGCCGCGCCGCCGTCTCGCGTGACCCAGAGGGCGCCGTCGTCGCTGCCCACGTAGAGCACCGCGGGATCGAGCGGCGACTCGGCCAGCGCCGAGGCGCTGCCCTTGTCCGTGTTGGTGATCTCGGGCGAGATCGCCTTGAGGTCGTCGCCCTGCGAGAGCGAACGGAACACGTAGTTGCCGGCGGCGTAGTAGATGGCCGGGTTGTGGTGGGAGAGGATGAACGGCGTCTGCCAGTTGAAGCGGTAGCGCACGCCGCGCGGCGCCTTGGGCCGCATGAAGCCGCGCTCGCCGGTGCGCAGGTTGATGCGGCCGAGCCCTCCTTCCTGGCTCTCGAAGTAGACCTGGTCCGGGTCCTTGGGGTCGACGCGGCAGATGAAGCCGTCGCCGCCGCCGATGTTGATCCAGTCCTCGTTGATCGGGCCGCCGCGGTTCGCGGTGCGGCTCGGGCCGCCCCAGGTGCCGTTGTCCTGCAGTCCGCCGTAGACGCGGTAGTGGCGCCGCGAGTCCACGGCCACGTGATAGAACTGGCCGATCGCCATGCGGTTCAAGTGCTCCCAGGCGGCCCCCCGGTCCCAGGACACGTAGATCCCGCCGTCGTTGCCGAGGATCATGTGCCGCCCGTCCCGGGGATCGATCCAGAGCGCGTGGTGATCGACGTGCACGCTGTCTCCCGCGCCCTCGCCGTCGAACGTCTCGGCGCCGTCCTCCGAACGGTGCAGGCTGATGCCGAGCACGTAGATGCGCTTCTCGTCGCTCGGATCGACGCGGATCTGGCTGAAGTACATGGGCCGCGGGTTGACCGAGTTGATGCGCCGCCAGGTCGCGCCGCCGTCCTCCGAGCGGTAGATGCCGCCGCACTCGTGGCCCTCCGGGCCCTGCTGGCGCTGGACGTTGGCCACCTGTCCGCCGAGGAAGTCCTGGAAGGGAGAGCTGCTCTCCTCCCGGCCCTTCTCCTCGCCCGGCCGCTTGAGCTCCTCGGCCGGCGCCGCGGGCTGCGGCGCTTCGCCGCCCTCCGGCGCGGGCTTGTCCTCCTCGGAGCCGGGCCGCCGCGCGAGCGTCACCTCGCACTCCACGCTTTTGCGCTCGCGCGACACCTCGATCTTCACCGTGTCCCCGGCCAGGTGCTCGCGCATCCTGCCGATCAGGTCCTCGTACGACTGCACGGTGTGTTCCTCGAAGGCGATCACGATGTCGCCCTGTTTCAGGCCCGCCTGCTCGGCCGGACCGCCCTCGACGATCTGCGTGAGCCGCGCGCCCACCTCCGCGTCCTCGCCCTGGATGCCGAGGTAGGGGGCGTTCTCGGGCTCCTGGCCGATCTTGCTCGATTCGATCACGGCCAGCGCCACGTTCGGGTTGCTGCGGCAGAACTCGATGTCGATGCGGCCGAGGTCCACGCTCGGCAGGCCCGTGCTGACCTTCCCGAAGGTCTTGCCGCCGTCCGTGCTGCGGTACATGCCCGAGCCCGGGCCCCACTTCTTCGCCGGATCGTTCGAGTCGAAGCCGTCGCGCGCGCGCTCGTAGGCGGCGGCCTGAACAGGCCGCGCTCCTCGTTCGTTCCCCAGAGGCGGCCGAGTGCGGCGACGAAGACGATGTCCGGGTTCTGCGGGTGGATGGCGATGCGGCCGATCTGGAACGAGCCCTTCAGTCCCATGTGCGTCCAGGTCTTGCCGCCGTCCAGCGACTTGTAGACCCCGTCGCCGTAGGAAACGCTGTTGCGCGGGTTGGCCTCGCCCGTGCCGACCCAGACGATGTTCGGGTCGCTCGGCGCGACCGCCACGTCGCCGATGGACACGGTCTTCTCGCGGTCGAACTGGTGCTCGAAGGTGACGCCGTTGTTCGACGTCTTGAGCAGCCCGCCCGAGGCCGTGGCCACCCACCAGATGCTCGGATCTGCCTCGTAGACGGCGAGCGCGCTGATGCGGCCGGACATGTTCGCCGGGCCGATCGAGCGCCACTGGAACTCCTTGAGCCACTCGGCGGGCAACGACGGCGCGGGCCGTTCCTCGCCTTCGGGCCGCGGCGCCCTCTCTCGGCCTTCGCGGCGGCGGCGCAGCGGGGTCTCCTCGCCCCGGGCTGGGGGCTGCTGCTCGTCGGCCGCAGGCGTTTCCGCGGCTGGGGGCGCTTCCTCGGGCGGGGGCGCTTCGGCCTGCGGCGCGGCCTCTGGCACGGGTTCGGCCGGCTGCTGCGGGGGGGGCTCCTGCTGCTGCGGCGGCTGCGGCTCCGGATCCTGTTGAGCGCGCGCTTCCTGCCGGGCCGCGAGGCCGAGCGAGCAGAGCGCCGCGACGACCCAGGCGGCGAGTCGGATCGACATGCCAGTCCTCCGTTCGGAAGCTCCTGCCGGAAGCGGCGTCGGGTTCGACTCCGCGGCTCGAGCGGCGGGATGCGGGCCCACCAGGCTACGGCCAGGGGACGGCAACGGTCAAGCCGGGGACCGGCATGCGCGTGACGCGGGCGAGACGTCCGGGCCAGACCCGGAAGCTGCATTTCGCGGCTCGCGGTCGCATCGGCCGTACCAGTCCGGTGCGCCGGCCATCAACCGCGGAGCGCCCGTTTGGCGCGCGCTCCGTCGGTTGCATCGCCGCCCCAATCCAACAGGCTGATAAATTGGCGCCTCGTTTCGCGAGGCTCCAGCAAGGACGAGAGAACGAGCGATGGTCACACGCGAGTCGGCGGCTGCACGGGTCCTGCTGCTTCTGGGTGCGCTGTTCCTGGCGCCGGCTGCTCTGCAAGGGGCGGCCCAGGAGAGCGTCGCGGAGGAGAAGAAGGAGGACCTTCTCTCCTCCGCGACGTTCTCCGCGCTCAAGCTGCGCGCGCTTGGGCCCGCGCTCTCCTCGGGCCGGGTCGGCGACTTCGCCGTCGATCCCGAGCGCCCGGCGCGCTGCTTCGCGGCGGTCTGCTCCGGCGGCGTGTGGAAGACGGAGAACGCGGGCACCACGTGGCAGCCGGTCTTCGATGAACAGGGCTCGTACTCCATCGGCTGCGTCGCGCTTGATCCGCAGAACCCGAACGTGGTCTGGGTCGGCACGGGCGAGAACAACAGCCAGCGCAGCGTCGGCTTCGGCGACGGGGTCTACAAGTCGCTGGACGGCGGCAAGAGCTGGAAGAACGTGGGCCTGAAGGAGTCCGAGCACATCGGCATGATCGTGCCCCATCCGAGCGAGCCGGGCGTGGTGTACGTGGCGGCGCAGGGGCCGCTGTGGCGCTCGGGCGGCGAGCGCGGCCTGTACCGCACGGCCGACGGCGGAGGGACCTGGGAGCGCATCCTCCACATCAGCGACGACACGGGCGTGAGCGAGGTCCACCTGGATCCGCGCGACCCGAAGGTGCTCTACGCCTGCGCCTACCAGCGCCGCCGCCACGTGTGGACGCTGATCGACGGCGGCCCGGAATCCGGCCTCCACAAGTCCGAGGACGGCGGCAAGAGCTGGCGCAAGATCACGAGCGGCCTGCCGGGCGTGGATCTCGGGCGCATCGGCCTGGACGTCTCGCCGGCCAACGCGGACGTGCTCTACGCCATCGTCGAGGCGACGGACGCGGAGGGCGGCGTGTTCGTGTCCCTGGACCGCGGCGAGACCTGGGAGAAGCGCAGCAGCTACACGGTCGTGAGCCCGCAGTACTACTGCGAGCTGATTTGCGATCCGCGCGACGCGGAGCGCTGCTACTCGATGGACACGCTGCTGCATGTCACCGAGGACGGCGGCCGCACCTGGAACGTCATGCCGCGCGCGGACCGGCACGTGGACGACCACGCCCTGTGGATCGACCCGGAGGACACGAACCACCTGCTGGTCGGCTGCGACGGCGGCATCTACGAGACCTTCGATCGCGGCGCGGCCTGGGACTTCAAGGAGAACCTGCCGGTGACGCAGTTCTACCGCGTGGCGGCCGACAGCTCCGAGCCCTTCTATTTCGTCTACGGCGGCACGCAGGACAACAACACCATTGGCGGCCCGTCGCGCACGCGCTGCGCGGCCGGCATCGCCAGCGAGGAGTGGTTCGTCACGGTCGGCGGCGACGGCTTCGAGCCGGCCGTCGATCCCTTCGATCCGAACATCGTGTACAGCCAGTGGCAGCACGGCGGGCTGGTGCGCTATGACCGCCGCACGGGCGAGCAGGCGGACATCAAGCCGCGCGAGGCGCCGAACGAGCCGCCGCTCAAGTGGAACTGGGATTCGCCCTTGCTCATCAGCCCGCACGCGCCCGAGCGGCTCTATTTCGGCGCGAACATCCTGTTCCGCTCGGACGACCGCGGCGGGAGCTGGCGGGCCGTGAGCGGCGATATGAGCCGCGGCATCGACCGCAATCAGCTCGAGGTCATGGGACGCAAGCAGAAGGCCGACGCCGTGGCCAAACACCGCTCCACGTCGATCTACGGCAACATCGTGGCGCTCGACGAGTCGCCGCTCCAGGAAGGGCTGCTCTACGCCGGCACGGACGACGGCCTGGTGCACGTGAGCGGGGACAGCGGCGCCGCGTGGGAGAAGATCGAGTCCTTCCCCGGCGTGCCGGACATGACGTACGTGAGCTGCCTCAAGGCGTCGCGTCATCACGCGGACACGGTGTTCGCCGCGTTCGACAATCACAAGCTGGGCGACTTCAAGCCCTACCTGCTGAAGAGCGCGGACCGCGGCCATACCTGGGACTCGATCGCCGGCGACCTGCCGGAGCGGAACATCGTCTACAGCGTGGCCCTGGACCACGAGCGGCCGGAGCTGCTGTTCGCCGGCACGGAGTTTGGCCTGTTCTTCACGCTCGACGGCGGCAAGAAGTGGATCCAGTTGAAGAGCGGCCTGCCGACCATCGCGGTGCGCGACCTCGAGGTCCAACGCCGCGAGAACGACCTGGTGCTCGCGACCTTCGGGCGCGGCATTTACGTGCTCGACGACTACTCGCCCCTGCGCCAGGCGAGCGAGGAGACGTTCCAGCAGGGGGCGCTGCTCTTCCCGGTGAAGGACGCCCTGCAGTACGTCGAGACCAGCCGGCTCGGCGGGGACGGGCGCGGGTCGCAGGGCGCCACGTTCTTCACTGCGCCGAATCCGCCTTTTGGCGCGACCTTCACCTACTACCTCAAGGAGAAGGTGATGAGCCGCAAGGAGCGGCGGAAGGAGGCCGAGAGCGAGGCGGACAAGGCGGTCGCGGAGGCGAAGAAGAAGGCCGAGGAGGCGCAGGCCAAGGCCGGCGAATCGCAGGCTGAGGCCGAGGAGGCCAAGCCTGCGGAGACGCAGGAAGAGGCCGGCGAAGCCAAGGCCGGGGAGGAGGCCGTGGCCGCCAAGGAGGAGGAGTCGGGAGCGGCCGCGACCGAAGGGCAGCCCGCGCGCTATCCCACGATCGACGAGCTGCGCGCCGAGGATCGCGAGAGCGAGCCCGGCATCATGCTCACGATTCGTGACGCGGCCGGCGACGTGGTGCGCCGCATCAACGGCCCGCGTGACAAGGGGCTGCACCGCGTGTCCTGGGACCTGCGCTTCGCCGGCGCGAACCCGATCGCGATCGGCGCGGACGGCGGCGGCGGCCCACCGGTGCCGCCCGGGGAGTACCAGGTCACGCTCTCGCGCCAGGTGGACGGCGTGGTCACGGACCTCGCCGGGCCCGAGTCCTTCGCCGTGCTCGCGCTCGAGCCGGCGGCGCCCGCCGGCGCGGAGCGCGCCGAGATCGTGGCCTTCCGCCTACGGGCACGGCGCCTGCAGCGCGCCGCGACCGGCGCCGTCCACCTCGCCGGCGAGACCGCGGAGCGCGTCAAGCACCTCAAGGCGGCTTTCCTCGCCACGCCCGGGGCCGACCCGGCTCTGCTCGTGCGGGCGCACGAGATCGAACGCCGCCTGCAGGACATCCAGACCGAGCTGTCCGGCGACAGCACGCTCATCGAGCGCGAGGAGCCCGTGCCGCTCTCGATCAGCGCCCGCATCGACAACGTGGTCTCGAACCAGTGGAGCACGACCGCGCCGCCGACGCAGACCGAGCGCGACGCCTGCCGCTACGCCGGCGAGGCGCTCGAGCGTGTGCTCCTCGGCCTGCGCGCGCTCATCGAACAGGACATCAAGCAGCTCGAGGCCGACCTGGAGGCGGCCGGCGCGCCCTGGACGCCGGGCCGCATCCCGGAGTGGAAGGCGGAGTGAGGGGCGGGGCAGCGCCGGGCGCGCGTCAGCGGTCCTGCTCCTCCTCGGCCAGCAGCTTCCGGTACCAGGTGCGCGCCGGCTCGTGGTTTGGGAAGTCGCGGAGCAGGGTGGCGAGGCAGCCGAGGGCCGCGGCGCGCTCGCCCTTCAAGGCGTGCACCCAGCCCAGGCCGAAGAGCGGCTCGTGGTACTCGGGGCAGATCGCGCGCGCCTCGTGGAAGCGCGCGATGGCGGCGTCGTACTCGCCGGAAAACGCGAGGCTCTGGCCCGCGCTGTAGCAGGCGATCGCCCGCACCACGGGGTGGACGAGCGCGGGGTCGACGTCGTCCGCGTGGCGCAAGGCCTCGAGTGACTCCGCGAGCCGCCCCTCCCTGCGCAGGAGGTCCGCGAGGTTGACGCTCGCCATCAGCGCGGAGGGGTTCTTTTGCAGCGTGTCACGCCAGAGGATCTCGGCGCTCCCGTAGATCCCGCACTGCCGCCAGGTGAGCGCGGGGAGCACGGCGAGCAGCGCGATCGCGGCGACGAGCCCGGCGCGGGTGCGGGCGAGGAGCGCGCCGCAGAGGGCGAGCGGCCCGATGCTCGCGAGGTATTGGAAGTGGTCCGCGACGAAGGAGTAGATCATCGGGAAGAAGTCGACGAACCCGAGGGCCGGCAGCAGGGTCCCGCCGAAAAAGAGCGCGGCGACGAGCGGGCCCGTGCCGAGGCGGCGGCGCAGGAGGAACAGCACGACCACGAGGAGGAGCGCGGCTGCGGGCGCGGCGACTTGGAGCGGGTCGGCCGCGTCGATGACGAAGCGCGGGTAGATGAAAGTCAGTTCCGCGGGGAAGAAGAGCTTGCCGAGGTAGAACCAGAGCGCCCGGCCGGCGATCAGCACGCGTTCGAGGAAGGACAGGCTCAGGTCGATTCTGCCGATGCCGATGTGGACCTTCTCCATCCAGGCGGTCCAGCAGGCCATGCCCAGGCCCGCGGCAAGGAGCGGCAGCGCGGGAACGACGTCGCGAGACGTCAGTCGGCCTCGCTTCCACCAAATCGCGAGGAGCAGCGCGGCCGGCAGAGTGCACGCCGTGGTCTTCGACAGGAGCGCGGCGAGAAAAAGCGCGGCCGCGGCGGCGTAGTGCCGCCAGCCCGTCGGAGCCGCGCCTTCACCCGCGCCGATGCGCGCGAAGCGCAGGTAGGAGAGGGCGGCGGCCAGGTAGAACGCGGCCGAAAGCAGGTTCTTGCGCTCCGAGATCCAGGCCACGGATTCGACGTGCACGGGGTGAACGGCGAAGAGGGCGGCCGCGACGAGCGCGCCGGGCACGGAGAGTCGGGAGAGGACGCGCCAGAGCAGGATCGCGTTCAGGACATGCAGCAGGACGTTGGCGAGATGCTGGGGGAACGGGCTCGCGCCGAACGCCTGGTACTCGAGCCAGAACGAGGTGAAGGTCAAGGGGTAGTACTGCTGCGTGGCGCCGGGCTCGAACCAGATGCGCCGCAGGCCGTCGGCGCTGCGCAGCGCAACGTTCCCGGTCACGTGGCGGTCGTCGTCCCAGACGTAGCCGCCGTCGAGCGCCGGCAGGAAGGACGCGCACGCCAGCAAGAGGAGAAGCGCGACGCCCAGGCCGATCGCGTCCCTGGTCTCGCCCTGCCCGTTCACGCCGCGCATCACGCTCACTGACTACCAGAGGGGGAGCCGGGCGCGCAAGGCGCCCCGCGTTCCTTCCGCCGCCTGCCCGGCGTCAGCAGACTCGGCGTGTCGCACGGGAGAAGGAGGCCCGGGGCATGGCCAGCGATTCGTCCGAGGCGAGGAAGCAGGCGGAGCGCCTGTACCGTGCCCTCATCGACCGCGTGGATCGCGGTGAGAGGCCCGATTTCGAGGCGCCTCGCGCCGCAGAGGCGCCCGAGGTCGAGGGGTACCTGCGGCGGCTCCTGCGCGAGCGCGAAAAAGTCTCGCGGCCGCTCTCGGAACTCAAGAGGCGGGCGACGCGCAACAAGGCGCTCGCGGCGACCGCCGCCGCGGCGCTTCTCGCGGCGCTGCTGCTCGCGGGCCGGGCGCTCGTGGAGCGAAGCACGGCGCGCACGCAGGCCAGGCGCGCGGGGCAGAACGCCACGCTCGCCGAGCGGCGGGCGGAAGAGGCCGAGTCCGCGAGGGCGCGCGTGCCGTGGCTGTCGGACGTGAAGACGCTCGCTGACCTGAAGGCGCGCGCGTGCGGTGCTGTCGCTCGGCGATCTCGACGAGAGCCGGGCGAGGACAAGGAGAGACGGGCGTTTCGCGGCTGCTCCTGATTCCGCCTGTAACCCCTCGGCGTGCGCCTCGTCCGCGCAGGGTGTCGACTCAGCGCGGGCGGAACCCCATGACTCCTCAGCCGCACGACAGGCTCGCCAAGGCGGTGTTCTCGGAGGCGCCGCAGGCCGTAGCCCTGCTCAGGGCCTTCCTGCCGCCGGACATTCGCGGGCGCATCGACTTCAACACCCTTCTGCTCGTGCCCGGCAGCTTCGTGGACGAGAAGCTCTCCGAGCGGTTCACGGACTTGCTCTTCTCGGTGCGGATGGGCGAAGAAGCCGCGCTGCTCTACGTGCTCTTCGAGCACCAGAGCACGCCGGACCGAGTCATGCCGTTTCGCCTCCTACGTTCCGAGGTCCGGATCTGGGACCGGTGGCTGGGCGAGAACCCGGGCGCGACGACGCTGCCAGCCATCCTTCCGCTCGTGCTTTACCACGGCGAGCGGGCGTGGGCGGCGCCGCAGCGCCTCTCGGAGATGCTGCAAGGAGACGCGGCGAGCCGCGCGGCGCTCGGCGCGTACCTGCCCGAGCTGCGCTTCCTGCTGATCGACCTGTCCGGCATGACGGATGCGGAGCTGAAGGCGAGGCTCGTGATCGAACCGGCCCTGGCGCTTCTGGCCCTGCTCGTTCTGAAGAACTACCACGCGCCGGATCTCCTGGCATGCATGCTCGAGTGGGGCGAGCTATTCGGCCGCCTGCTCGACGAGCGCTCGGGTTTGCGGGCCTTCGTGATGCTGCTAAACTACCTGTACGAGGCGCGCGGCGAGTGCGTGACAGATGCCGGAATGAAGGCGCTGTGCGCACGTGCGCACGCCGGCCCGGAGGTCGAGGAGACGGTCATGAACCTCGCGGAGAAGCTGAGAGCGGAAGGTCGCCAGGAAGGCCGTGCAGAGGGCCTGGAACAAGGCCTGGAACAAGGCCGCCAGGAGGGCCTGAGGGAGGGGCTCGTGCGGTTCCTGCGGCTGCGCTTCGGCGAGCTGGACGGTGCGGCGCTCGCCCGCGTCCAGGCCGCGGATCTTCCGACTCTCGAGCGGTGGATCGATCGCGTCATCGACTCGCAGACGCTCGCGGAGGCTCTGGCGTAGCCGCTCGCCTGCGACAGCAGCGCACGGCGAGCCGGGGCCGGAGGCCTGAAGGTCCAGCGCGCGGCTCTCAAGCCTGCGTGTAGCGTTCGTAGCGGAGGCGCGGGAGGGAGTCCTCGAGCTGGTCCTCGACGTCGCGCGCCTCCTCCTCGCCAAGGAACTTCTGCCAGCGCTTCCGGTTCTCGACGATGCGGCTGCGCGGGCGCGGCGATCCGGATCTGTCGATGACGACGTCGCGGGGAGCGAACATCGCCTGCTCGTCGAAGGGCTCGTCCAGGAAGGCGCAGATCTCGGCGAGCACTCGCCGTGAATCGGCCGTCAGGCGCTCGTAGGCGACGCGGTAGACGCGGTCCGGCCGCCTGGCGAAGGACTCGTCGATCTCCCGCGCCCATTGCCGGAAGCGCTTCGCGAACTGACCGGGCGTCCACTCCAGCCAGCGCTGCTCGGCCAAAGGCTTCCCGCGCTTCCGCGCCTTCTGGAGCTTCTTGCGGCAGGAGCTGTAGACGTCGATCGGGTGGCGGAAAGTGATGATGATGCGGGCCAGCGGGAAGGCCGCGAGGATCTCCTCCTGATAGGCGAGGTGGCGCGGGGTCTTCTCGATCAGCCGCTTCACTCCACGGGCCAGCATGGCGAAGTGGAAGTACGCGCGGATGAGGTCGGTCTCGCCGCCCCCGTCCTGTTCGATCCGGCGCAGGGTCTCCAGGAACTCGCGAGCCGCCGCATCGTCATCGAGCAGGAAGCGCCGCAGGTGCGCGCCTTCGGTTTCGAGGATGCGCGGCAGGAGGTGCGGCTTCTGGAATACCTTGGTCTCGACCGAGACCGGCGACTTCGCCTGGAAGCTCGGGTGGTTCTCGAGGGTGTTGCGGAGGACCGTGGTGCCGCTCCGCGGCACGCCCACCACGAAGACCGGCCGCTCGCGCAACATCCGCTCCGAGATCTCGTGCCAGGGGATCGTCATGTGGGATCACCGAACGTGCAGCCGCCCGAGCCCACGCGGCCGGTGCTCGGAGACTGTAGCGTCCAGCGCTCGGCGGGCGTCCTGCTTTCCCGGCCCGCGGCGCCAGCCCGTGCGTCCGCTCCCGTCCTGCCGCGCCGGATTCCCCGGCGGCCGCCATCCGCACCCCAGCGCGCACGAACCCGTCCCGCTCCTTGCCTGGGGCTGCGGCAACGGGCAGACTGGGCGCTTCCGTGCGCCGGCTTGCGCGGCGCGCTCCGGAATGGTGGAGGCCATGCGCTACAAGATCGGGATCGACGTTGGCGGTACGTTCACCGACCTGTTCCTCTGGTCCCCGGCCGGCGCGGTGGAGACGTTCAAGGTGCTCTCCACTCCCGAGGACCCCTCCATCGGGGTGCTCGATGGTCTGGCCGCGATCGCCGAGTCCAAGGGAGAGTCGCGCGAGGCGCTCGCCGCGCAGGTGACGACGATCGTGCACGGCACGACCGTGACCACGAACGCGGTCTTGACGCGCGGCGGGGCCAAGACCGGGCTGATCACCACCACGGGCGTGCGCGACGCTCTGGAGATGCGGCGCGGCATCCGCGAGGAGCAGTACAACAACCGCCTGCGGAACGTGGTGCCGCTCGTGCCGCGCCGCCTGCGCCGGCCGGTGCGCGGGCGCCTGGATCACGCGGGCGCCGAGCTCCTGCCGCTCGCCGAAGACGACGTGCGCGCCGCCGCCTCCCTGCTGAAGCAGGAGGGCTGCGCCGCGGTGGCCGTCTGCCTGATGAACGCCTTCGCCAACCCGGCGCACGAGAAGCGCGTCACGGCGATCGTGCGCGCCGTGCTGCCCGGCGCCTACCTCAGCGTGTCCACCGAGGTGCTGCCGACCATCCGCTTCTACAACCGCGCCTCGACCACGGTGCTGAACGCCTACGTCGGCCCTGTCTTCGGCGCGTACATGCAGAACCTCGCTTCCCGCCTGAAGGAAGTCGGCTTCCGCGGGGTGCTGCTCATCATGCAGTCGAACGGCGGCGTGGCCCTGCCCGAGGTCACCGCGCAGCACGCGGCGAGCACCCTCCTTTCCGGCCCGGCCGCGGGCCCGCGCGCGGGCGTGGCCTACGCGCTCGAGCACGGCCGCAGCGACGCCGTGGTCGTGGACATGGGCGGCACGAGCTTCGACGCTTCGCTGGTGCAGAAGGGCGAGGCCGCGCTCAACAACGAGGGCGAGATCGACCGCCTGCGCATCGCCTTGCCCATGCTCGCCATCACGACCATCGGCGCGGGCGGCGGCAGCATCGGCTGGGTGGACGAGGGAGGGCTCCTGAACATGGGACCGCAGTCGGCCGGCGCGCGTCCGGGCCCGGCCTGCTACGGAAGGAGCGGCGAACTCGCAACCTGCACGGACGCGGACCTGCAGCTCGGCTACCTCGACCCGGCCTACTTCGCCTGGCCGCTGGCGCTGGATGTCGACGAGGCCGCGGCCGGCATATACCGCGTGATCAACACCAACATGGCTCACGGCGTGCGCGAGGTCACGGTCAAGCGCGGGCTCGATCCGCGCGCCTTCCCGCTGGTGGTGGCGGGCGGCGCGGGAGCGCTGCACGCCTGCATGATCGCGCGCGAGCTGGAGATCCCGACGCTGCTCGTGCCGCCCACCGCCTCGGTGCTGTGCGCGGCCGGCATGCTGCTCTCCGACCTGCAGCACGACTTCGTGCGCTCCTTCGTGACGCCTCTCGCGAGTGCTGACTGGCGCGCCCTGCTCTGCCTGGTCGACGAGATGACCGCTGCCGGAGGAAGCCAGCTCGAAGTGGAGGGCATCCCGCCGGAGCGCGCCACGCACCAGGCGGCCCTCGACCTGCGCTACGTCAAGCAGTACCACGAGGTCACCGTGCCGGTGCCGCGCGCCGCCATCGAGCGCGCCGACCTCGAGGCCATCGCCGCTCTCTTCCACGCGCGCCACAACCAGCTCTACGGCTACGACCTCGCCGCCGAGGGCACTCCTCTCGAGCTGATCAACGTGCGTGTGAAATCGGTCGGCCTGGCTGAAAAGCCCGCGCTGCCGCGCCTCGCGGCGGGCGGCGCGGATCCGGGCGCGGCGTTGAAGGGCAAGCGGCGCGTCTTCCTGCCGGAGCGCTCCGCCTTCGGCGAGGCGCCGGTCTACGACGGCCACCGCCTGCGGGCGGGGAACGTCATCCCCGGGCCGGCCTTGATCGAGCGCACGGACACCACCATCTTCGTGAGCGAGAGCTTCAGCGCGCGGGTGGACGGCCTGGGCAGCTGCGTGCTGACCGCTTGCGCCGGGAGCGGCGGCAATGAGTGACGTCAAGATCGACAAGGTGCTGGTCTCCATCATCGGCCGCGCGCTCAAGGCGATCACCGGCGAGATGAGCGTGAGCATGGAGAAGAGCACGCGCTCGCCCATCCTGTGCGAGGCCAAGGACTTCGTCACCGGCCTTTACGACGCCGAAGGGCGCATGCTCGAGCAGACAGAGAACCTGCCGATCCTGAGCTTCTCGCTCAGCCCGGTCTGCCGGCACATCGCCGCGGCCTTCAAGGGCGACGTGCACCCCGGCGACGTCTTCTTCCACAACGACGTCTTCACCTTCGGCAACCAGAACAACGACGTCGCCGCCTTCAAGCCGATCTTCCACCGCGAGCGGCTCGTGGCCTGGGCCGCGACCAAGGGCCACCAGGCGGACATCGGCGGCGCGGTGCGCGGCGGCTACAACCCGAACGCCACCGAGGTGTGGCAGGAGGCGCTGCGCATCCCGGCGGTCAAGGTGTACGACCGCGGCAAGCTGCGCAAGGACGTCTGGGACCTGATCTTCGCCAACATCCGCCTGCCGATCGTCATGGAGGACATGCGCGCCGAGATCGGGAGCTGCACGGTGGGGGAGCGGCGGCTGCTCGAGCTGATCGACAAGTACGGGCTCGATGTCTTCGAGGCGCACAAGGAGCACCTGTTCGAGGCGACCGCGAAGATGATGGAGGCGGAGATCCGCTCCATTCCGAGCGGGACGTACCACGGCGAGGCGCAGGTCTACTTCGACGGCAAGACGCCGGGCTCGCGCTACACCATCCGCGTGGAGATCACCGTTGCGGACGAGCGCATCCGCTTCGACTACTCCGCCACCGATCCGCAGACCGACGGCTTCGTCAACGGCACCTACACCTCGAGCGCCTCGGCGACGATCCTCACTTTCCTGCAGATGGTCAACCCCAACATCCCGCACAACGACGGCATGTTGCGGCCCATCGAGATCGTCATCCCCGAGGGCACGATCCTGAACGCCTCCTACCCGGCGGCGACCACGTTCGGCAACCACCTGTGCCCGCCGAACGCGGACGCGATCATCCGCGCGCTGGCGCCGGCCATCCCCGAGCGCGTCACCGCCGGTTGGAACCAGCTGCTCTGCTCCCTCTCCACCGGCCAGGACCCGCGCCGCCGCGGCAGCTACGTGGACATCCTCTTCATGGGCCTGAAGGGCGGCTCGGGCGCACTCAGCGGCTGCGACGGCTACGACCACATCGGCATGATCGACGCGTCGGGCGGCGTCCTCGACCAGGACTACGAGATGTTCGAGCAGCAGACGCCGCACCGCCTGATCTCGCACGAGTACCTCGCCGACTCGGGAGGCGCGGGCGAGTTCCGCGGCGGGCTCGGCGTGGAGACCGTGTACCAGGTCGGCGCGGACGACACGCAGATCGTCGCCTTCGGCGACGGCGACGTGGAGCCCGCCTTCGGCCTGTTCGGCGGGCGCCCCGGCACCCTCAACTTCATCGAGCTGCGCTACCCGGACGGGCGCGTGCGCCGCGCCGCCAGCAAGGACCTGGTGCGCGGCGTGCCGCGCGGCACCGTCTACGTGCAGCAGGCGGGCGGCGGCGGCGGCTACGGCGACCCCAGGCGCCGGCCGGCGGAGACGGTCAGGGAGGAGGTCCGAAACGAGGTGGTGTCGCTCGTGGCGGCGCGCGCGCTCTACGGCGTGGCGCTCGACCCCGAGACGCTCGAAATCGACGAGCAGGAGACCGCGCGCCTGCGCGGCCGCTGAAGCACGGAGGGGCGCCATGGACTTCTCGTTGACGGCGGAGCAGGAGGCGGTCCGCGAGACCTTCCGCGCCTTCGCCGAGCGCGAGGTGAAGCCGCAGGCCAGGGACCTGGACGAGAATCCGCGCTTCCCGCGCGAGCTGTTCCAGAAGGTCGGGGAGCTCGGGCTCTTCGGCATGCGCTACCCCGAGCCGGAAGGCGCCGGCACGGACGTCTTCACCTACATCCTCGCGGTCGAGGAGCTGGCGGCCGCGAGCCTCTCGGTCGCGGCCGCGTGCACCATGCAGTCGCTCATGGGCACGTACTTCGTGCACAAGTTCACGACGGGCGAGCTGCGCCGCCGCTTCTTCGTGCCGGCGCTCAGCGGCGACGTGGTCGGCACCATCTGCATGACCGAGCCGAACGCGGGTTCGGACCTATTGAGCCTGACGACGCGCGCCGTGGAGAAGACCGGGGACTGGTTCATCACCGGCCAGAAGACCTGGATCACCTCGGCGCCGGTGGCGGACATGTTCACCGTGCTGGCGCGCACTGGCGCGAAGGAGTTGTCCTTCTTCCTGGTGGAGAAGGACGCCGCCGGCCTCGAGGTGGGGCGCGGCATCGACAAGATGGGCGTGCGCTCCTCGGTGACCTCGGAGGTGAGCTTCAACGAGACGCCGGCGACCTGCCTGCTCGGCGAGCGCGGCGCGGGCTTCTCCTACTTGCGCGAGATCCTGGCCGAGATCCGCGTGGTGACCGCGGCGCTGGCGCTCGGCGTGGCGCGCGCGGCGCTCGCCGAGGCGGTCGCCTACGCGAAGGAGCGCGTGCAGTTCGGCCAGCCCATCGGCCGCTTCCAGGCGGTGCAGGCGCACCTCGCCGACATGGCGGTCGACCTGGAGGCGGCGCGGCGCCTGACCTGGTGGGCCGCCTGGCGCAGCGACCAAGGCCTCCCCAACGACGACGAGGCGGGCATGGCCAAGCTCTTCGCCAGCGAGGCCGCGCTCCGCGTCTGCGACCGCGCTTCACGCGTGTTCGCGAGTTACGGCTTCGCCAAGGAGTACCCGGTCGAGCGCTACCTGCGCGACGTGCGCTTCACCCTGATCGGCGGCGGCACCTCCGAGATCCTGAAGATCAACATCGCGCGAGGGCTGACGAGATGAGCGGCGGCGGCAACGAGGCGGCGGCACCCATCCGCGTGCTGATCGCCAAACCCGGGCTCGACGGCCACGACGTGGGCGCCAAGGTCGTGTGCCGCGCGCTCCTCGACGCCGGCATGCAGGTCGTCTACACCGGCCTGCGCCAGTCGCCGGAAGAGATCGCCGAGGCGGCGGAGCGCCTCGACGCCGAGGTCATCGGCCTGTCGGTGATGTCGGGCGCGCACCTGCCGCTCTGCCGGAAGGTCGGCGCGGAGTTGCGCGCCCGGAACCTGGCTGAGCGCCTGTGGATCGTGGGCGGGGTCATCCCCGCGGGCGACGAGGCGGCGCTGCGCGAATTGGGCGTGGACGGCGTCTTCCCCATCGGCACGCCCTTCGAGGAGATCGTGCGCTTCATTCGCGAAAGGGTCAGGCCGTGAGCGAGGCAGGGAAAGACGATGTCGCCCCGGTCGCATGGGAGTCCGGGCTCGAGATCAAGCCGCTCTACACGCCGCGCGAGGTCGAGGAGAGTGGCGGCACGGCCGCGGTCGGCCTGCCCGGGGAGTACCCTTTCACGCGCGGCATCCACCCGCTCATGTACAGGAAGCGCCCCTGGACCATGCGCCAGTACTCGGGCTTCGGCACGGCGCAGGAGACGCGCGAGCGCTTCCTCTACCTGATCAAGACGGGCAACACCGGCCTGAACGTGGCCTTCGACCTGCCCACGCAGTGCGGGCGCGACTCGGACGATCCGCTGGCCGAGGGCGAGGTCGGCCGCGTGGGCATGGCCGTAGACACGCTCGCCGACATGGAGGAGGCGTTCTCGGGCATCGACTTGAACCGCATCAGCGTGTCCTTGACCATCAACGGCGCGGCCGTGCCGATCATGGCCATGTACTTCGCCATGGCCAGGAAGCGCGGGCTCGACCTCGCCACGCTGCGCGGCACGGCGCAGAACGACATCCTCAAGGAGTTCGTCGGCCGCGGCACCTGGATCTTCCCGGTCGACCCGTCGGTGAAGCTCGTGGGCGACACCATCGAGTTCTGCACGAAGCACGTGCCGAAGTACTTCCCGGTCTCGGTGTGCGGCTACCACATCCGCGAGTCGGGCGCCACGCCGGCGCAGGAGATGGCCTACGGCCTCCTGATCGCCTGCGCGTACCTCGACCACGCCCTGGCGCGCGGGCTCTCGATCGACGACTTCGCCAGCGGCCTGTCCTTCAACTTCGACATCTTCGGCAACCTCTGGGAGCAGGTCGCCAAGTTCCGCGCCGGGCGCAGGCTTTGGGCCAGGATCTTGAAGGAGCGCTACGGCGCGCGCGATCCGCGCTCGCAGCAGATGCGCATGATCGCCGGCGGCGGGGGCGGCGGGCTGACCATCCAGCAGCCGGAGAACAACATCATGCGCTCGACCTGCTACGCCCTGGCGAGCGCGCTGTCCGGCACGCAGACCATGGCGCTCTGCTCCTACGACGAGGCCTACACCATCCCCAGCGAGCGGGCGGCGCACATCTCGCTCCGGACCATGCAGATCCTCATGCTCGAGATCGGATTGTGCGACACGGTCGATCCTCTCGCTGGGTCGTACTTCGTCGAGACCACGACCAACGAGATGGAGAGGCTCATCAGCGCGGTCATGGACGAGGTCGAAGGGCAGGGAGGCATCGTGGCTAGCATCTCCTCCGGCTCGATCCAGGCCGCCGTGAGCCGTGAGGCCTACGAGCGTGAAAAGAGGATCCGCTCGGGGCAAGAGCGCAAGGTCGGGCAGAACTGCTTCGTCGAGGAGGAAGAGGAACGCTCCGTCGAGCTGCACCCCTACCGCGAGGAGGAGGCGAAGAAGCAGGTCGAGCGCCTCGCGAACGTGCGGCGCGTGCGCGGCGAGCACGCGGTGCGGCGCGCCCTCGCCGAGCTGGAGCGCGCGGCGCGCGCCGGCGAGAACGTCATGCCGGCCGCGATGGACGCCGTCCTGGCCTACGCCACCGTGGGCGAGGTCTGCGGGGTCTTGCGCGACGTCTACGGCGGCTACGCCGAGCCGATCAGGTTCTGATGGCGGGTGCGAGGCGAAAGCGCGGCGCGGGCGCGAAGCGGCGCGTGGTCTTGAGCGTCGAGCAGGCGCTCGCCATGCCCTACGCCACCCTGCGCTTCGTCCATCTCGGCTGGCGCGTGATCCGCATCGAGCCCACGCCCGTTCCCGGACAGACGGCGCGCGGCGATCCGAACCGCTACATCGGCCGGCCGGTGGCGGGCGCGGATCGCCACAGCTACTACGTGGCCCCCAACGTGGGGAAAGAGGCGATCGCCCTGAACCTCAAGGAGGAGGAGGGGCGCGCTCTCCTGCACCGCCTGCTGCGCGAGCTGCCGGCCGACGTCTTCTGCACCAATACCCTGCCGGCGCACCTGCCGAAGCTCGGCATCGACTACGAGCGCCTGCGTCGGGAGCGCGCCGATCTCGTCTGGTGCGGCATCTCGGCCATGGGCGCCGTTCACCCGGAGGTCCCGGGCTACGACCCGATGGTGCAGGCCTTGGTCGGCTACATGGACCTGACCGGCGATCCCGCCGGCCCGCCGCTCCTCTGCGGCCTGCCTATCGTTGACCTGAAAGCGGGCGACGAGGCCTTCGCCCAGACCATCCTCGCCCTGATGGAGCGCGCCGAGACCGGCCGCGGCAGGATGATCGACATCTCCATGGCGCGGGTCGCGGCCTCCTGGCTGCACACTTTCCTGCCCATGCTCGACATGGGCAGCCCGCCGGAGGAGCTGCGCCGTTCGGGCAACGAGCACCGCCAGTTCATTCCGGTGAACGCCTACCGCACGGCGGACGGCTTCATCTTCGTGGCGATCGGCAGCGACGGCCAGTGGCGACGCTTCACCGAGCAGCCATTCTTCGCCGCCCTGCGCCAGGAGCGCTTCGCCACGAACGAAGGCAGGCGCCAGCACAAGGCCGAGCTGCACGCGGCCATCGAGGAGATCACGCGGGCACAGTGCCTGGGCGCCGTGGCCGAGGCGCTCGCCGCCGCCTCCGTGCCGCACGCGCCGATCACGCCGCTCGAGGAGGTCAGCGGCCTGCCCTTCCTCCAGGACGCCCTGCTCCGCACCAGGACGCCGGCAGGCGCAACGGTGCGGCTGCCGCCTCCGGCGGTCCCGACCGCGCACCTCGACGAGATCGGCGGCGTGCTGCCGTTTCCCCCGCGCTACGGCGAAGAGACCGACGCGGTCCTGGCCGAGGCGGGCGTCGCCCGCGAGGAGATCGCGAGCCTGCGCGCGCGCGGTATCATCGCGTGACCGCAAGTGAGCCACGATGCCCGCCAAGTACGAGTACCACCAACCCCGCACCCTGGAGGACGCCTGGCGGCTGCTCGCCGAGCAGCCGGCGGCACGGCTCATCGCCGGGGGCACCGACCTGCTGGTGCACCTGAGGAAGCGCGTCTGCCCGCCGCCCGCCGCGCTCGTCTCGCTGCGCTCGATTCCGGAGCTGGCCGAGATCCAGGCGGGTAGGACGCTGCGCATCGGGGCCATGGCAAGCGTGGCGCGCCTTGCCGCCGGCCCAGAGATCGGCGCCGCCCTGCCCGCCCTGGCGCAGGCGGCGCAATGGCTCGGCAGCGCGCAGATCCGGAACGTCGCCACCATCGGGGGCAACATCGCCAACGCCTCGCCGGCCGCGGACCTCGTGCCGCCCCTGCTCGTGTACGAGGCGCGCGCCGAGCTGCGAAGCGCCGCCTCGCGGCGCGAGGTGCCGCTCGCGGATTTCTTCCGCGGGCCGGGAGAGACGTGCCTGCGGCCGGGCGAGATCCTCACCGCGGTGTTGGTCGAGCGCCCGGCGCCAGGCGCTCGCTCCGGCTACCTGCGCAAGGGACGCGTGCGCATGGACCTCGCGCTCGCCGGCGTGGCCGCGCTCGTGGAGCAGGCGAGCGGCATCTGCTCCCGGGCGCGCCTCGCCGCCTGCGCCGTGGCAAGGACGCCGCTGCGGCTCCGGCGCGCCGAGGCCGTCCTCGAGGGAGCGCGCCTCACGCCCGAGGCGATCGAGCAGGCGGCGGCCGCGGCCGCTGCCGAGGTCTCTCCCATCGACGACGTGCGCACCTCGGCGCAATACCGCCGCGTGCTGGTTCAGGTCCTCTTGCGCCGCCTGCTCTCCTGAGCGCGGCGGCGCGCGCGAGGCGGGGGGGACGCCGCGATCTCAGTGCTCCACGCGGTCGAAGAGCCACTGATCGAAGCCGAAGGAGTCCTCGGGGACCTCGATTTCCTTCTCGCCCTTGGCCATGGCCATGGTGTCGATCATGGCTGGGTCGGCCACGCCGTCCGGGCAGCCCTGGTAGAAGTGCGGAATGACCGTGACCACGATCTCCTTGCGGCGCGCGCTGGTCACCTCCTGGCCGAAGAGGTAGCCGAGGACGGGGATGCTCCCCAGCCAGGGTGCCTTGTTGGACGCCTTCACGTCCTCCTCGCGCGTCAGGCCGCCGAAGGCGAAGGGCTGGCCGTCTACCAGGCGCACTGTGGTGACGATGCGCCGCGCACTGACGATGGGCGTGCCCTGGGGAGTGGTGCCGGCGAGATCGCTGGCGATGAGCTCGATCTCGGTCTCGGTCGATTCCAGGCCGATCGAGGAGAAGACGTTCAGCTCGAGGCCGAGCGCGCCCTGGAACTCGTGGTTCAAGAAGCGGTTGTGCGCCGCGACGTCGGGCGGGGGCTCGTAGTCGTTGTAGGGGTTGTGGATCACGGTCGCGGTGGCGGTGTTCAGGCGCTGGGGCACGTTGCCGAAGGCGCCGGCCTCGCCCGTGGTCACGGGCGTGCTCACGGTGAAGCCGAGGAACTCGTCCACGGAGGCCCAGGTGGCCGGGCGGTGGGTGCGCACGAAGATCTCGGGCTGCGCCAGCACGCGCGCCTTGCCTTTGACGCGCAGGAAGTCGAGGTAGGCCGAAGTGAGCAGGTAGTTGAAGGAAAGGAAGCGCTGGCTGATGCCGAAGTCGACCTGGTGCACGCCGGGGTTGACGATGGTGAAGGCGCCGAGGTTGGGATCGGCGGTGCCGGTCGCGTCGCTGTAGTGCTGGTTGCTGTCCTGGCCGGCGAAGATGGCCTCGAAGAGCGAGCGGCCCGGGCCGTTCTTCCAGGAGATCCAGTCCACGCCGAGCAGGAGGTCGTTGTTGGTGTCGATCTCGTAGATAGTGAAGCGCAAGAGGGCCTGGGGCGGCGGCAGGTCGTGCTTGGCGCAGGCCTTCAAGTACTCCTCGACGCGGTAGGGCTCGTCGCGCCTGGACACGTAGTTCAAGTCCGGATCGACGTCGCTCGTGCCCTCGCCGGCGTAGGGCGTGGCGAACTGGTCAAGCTCGCCCGAGGGGCGGTACTTGGCCTGATAACGCCCGGTCACCGAGCCGTCCTGCGCCTGCCTGAGCCAGGGCACGTCGAGAGCGGCCACGGCCGCTTCGATCCAGGGGAGCTGGAACTTCGGGCAGATGACCTGCAGGAAGGCCTCGTTCTTCACCTTGTCGCGGATCACGTCCGCGTGTCCTCCCTCCTGGCCGGTGATCACGCGCAGCACGTTTCTCAGCTCGCGCGGCTGCACGTTCTTCAGCGGGAAGTAGGCGGTGACGAAGTCGTTGATCAGGTTCTTCTGGTTGACGCGCAGCACCTTGATCACGCCCGAGTCCGGGTTGATGTTGATCTGCTCGTCCTGGTTGAAGTAGTCGTTGATGCGGCTGTTGGGTTCGCCGGCCGAGAAGCCCGCGGCCGGGCTCTCGTTGCCGTGGCGGCGCTGCACGCCGGCGGCCTCGTCGGGGCCGGCCCCGGCGTGCTGGGCGGCCGCGGCGGGCGCCAGGACACCGGGCAGGAGCAGGGCGAGCATGCTGATTCTGAGGTTCATGGTTCGTTTCCTTCCGTTCCGTTCGCCTACTCGCGGATGAAGCCCGGAGGATTGGGCGCGGTCGGGACGTTTCCTTCGCCCCTGACTGCCTCCTCGACCGCGCGCTCGGCGGGCGCGGGGCCGCCCTCGCCGAAGGGGACGACGCGGCAGGAGAGCGTGGTCATGACCAGCGTCTCCTGCTCGAGGTGCGACTCGCCGCCGAACAGGTAGCCCAGCACCGGGATGTCGCCGAGCCAGGGCATCTTGCCCGTGCTGTCCACGCGCCGCTTGCGCACCAGGCCGCCGAGGGTGACCTCGCGGCCGTCGTGCGGGACCTTGAACTCGGTGTCGATGCTGCGGCTCGCCACGGTCGGGTAGCCGTTGTCCTCGTAGCCGGTGTGGTCGACGTAGGACATGAAGAAGTCCACGTCGCAGTAGGCCTGGTTGATCTGCGGGGTGATGCGCAGGAAGAGCCCGGTCTCCACCTCACCGAGCGAGCGCTCGCGCAGCTCGGGCGTGACCACGCGGTTGTCCGGGTAGTCGGCGACGAGCACGCCGAAGTCATCGGTGGTCTCGCCCGCGGCGGCGGTGTCGACCAGCGCCTCGAGGTCGCCGTAGGGATCGAGGGGCTTCAAGCGACGGCCGGCGCGCAGGTCGGGGAGGTGCTGCTCCTCGTAGTAGAGGATCTCGTCGCCGACCTCGAGGAGCCCGGTGCGGCCGTCCAGGACGGCGAGCTTGGCGCGCGTGAGCACGCGCGCCTTGCCGTTTGCCTCGAGGAAGTCGAAGTAGGCCGAGGGCATGTCGTAGAAGTAGGCTCCGTTGCTGCCGTGCGCGCTCCAGGAGTTGCCGGGCAGGTTCTGGGTGTGCTTGCCGGAGTTGTAGAGCAGGGCGGATGTGCCCGGGCCGTCCTGGTGGGAGATGCCCTCCTTCTCGCGGAAGGCGCCGATGGCGAAGAGGTTGCGGCCCGGGCCGTTCTTCCAGGCGATGTAGTCCAGGCCGAGCTGGCCGTCGTTGCTGAAGTCGACCTCGTAGACGGTGGCCAGGGCCTCGAGCTGCGGGCTGGGCTTGTCGTAGACGTCGACCACGGCCTGACAGATGCGGTCGACGCCCGACGGCGCGTCCTCCAGGAACCAGGCGTTCAGGTGGTCGTCGAAGAGCGCGGCGGCGGTGGGTGTGCCCTCCTGCGCGCACGCCGCGAGGAGCACCGGGTCCGAGCCGTCGCGGTGCTTGAGCCGGTAGAGCACGCGCACGTCGCCGGACGCGCTGTTCAGCCCGTCGCGGTCGATGAGGGCCATGAGGCGGTCGAGGCCCTCGATCTGGTACTCAGGGCAGGAGACGAGGAGCTTGCCGCCGCTCGCGTCCTCGTTGGCGAAGGCGAACCAGGCGCTTTCCTCGATCTCGGCGAAGCGCCGCACCCAGCGGATGACGGCGTAGGGGTTGACGTTCTGGAACTCGTAGACCTTGGGCACGTAGCGGTTGGTCTGCGCCTTGTTGCTGGTGCGCAGGATCTTGACCAGGTTGGTCTTGATCTCGTCCGGCGCGAGGCGCGCGGCATCCTGGCCGCCGCCGCTCGCCGGCGTCTGCGCCTGGGCCGCGTTCGCGGTCAGCAGGACGCCTGCGAGCACGATGAAGAGCTGCCAGGCTCTCATTGACGGGTTCCTCCTTCGGTTGTCACGTGTGCCAGCGAGAGTTGTGTGGATTGGCGGACACGGGCGCGGGATTCGGGCGGGACGCAGGTTGTGCGACCGTGGCAGTGGGCAGAGCCCGGCGTTCGAGAAGCGCCGGTCGCCGACTGAGCTGTGCGGAGGTCATCAACAAGCACGCTCGCCAGGAGCACTCACGGACCGGGCACGGAGATGCAGCGCGAGCCCAGCCCGAAGCACTTCCACGATTCCCGAACGATCCAGACGCGTCCAGCACAGCGGCCTGCGGTCTCCGAGGCGGCTCGGAGACCGATGCGCGGCCAGTCTAGCCACGGCCGCGAGCGCGTCGTCGAGAGATTTTCGCACCTTTTCAGTCGGAGTTTCGCCAGGGGCCGCGCATCACCGGGGATGGGGACTCCACGGCCGCGGTGCGCTAGACTAGAGCACGTTCCGCCGCGTATCGGGACGAACAGGATGGCGCACGTCGTTTCCTTCGAGCTGAACGGCAGGCAGGTCTCTGTCCAGGCGGAGCCCTGGGCGCGCCTGATCGACGTGCTGCGCGGGCCGCTGGGGCACACGGGCACGAAAGAGGGCTGCGGCGAGGGCGAGTGCGGCGCGTGCACGGTCCTGGTCGACGGGGCCGCGATCAACTCCTGCCTGTTCCCCGTGCTCGAGGTCGAGGGCAGGTCGGTCACCACGATCGAGGGGCTGCGGGACGCCGAGGGCCGGCTGGCCGCGCTGCAGGAGGCGTTCGTCGAGGAGGGCGGAGTGCAGTGCGGCTTCTGCTCGCCCGGCATGATTCTGACGGCCGCGGCGTTGCTCTTGCGCACGCCGCACCCGACCGAGGCGGAGATCCGCGAGGAGCTGGCGGGCAACCTGTGCCGCTGCACCGGCTACGCGCAGATCGTGGAGGCAGTCCAGGCGGCGGCCACGCGCGCGCCTGGCCGCGAGGAGCGGGGAGCGTGAGCGAGTTCTCGTTCATCGGCAAGGAAGTGCGCCGGCCCGAGGGAGGCGACAAGGCGTCCGGGCGGGCGCTCTACATCCACGACCTCGCGCGCCCGGGCATGCTGTTCGGCAAGATCAAGTTCAGCGAGCACGCCCACGCCCGCATCAAGAAGATCGACGTGTCGCGCGCGCGGCAGGTGCCCGGCGTGCACGCGGTGATCACCGCCTACGACACGCCCGAGATCCGCATCGGCTTCCTCAGGGACAACTTCGCCCTGAAGAAGGACAAGGTCCGCCAGTTCCGGGATGAGATCGCGGCCGTGGCGGCCGCTGACGCGGACGCGGCCGCCGAGGCCGTGGAGCTGATCGAGGTGGAGTACGAGCCGCTCCCCGGCGTGTTCACGCCGGAGGAGGCCATGGCGCCGGGCGCGCCGCTCGTGCACGAGGTCGCCCCGGACGGCGCGCGCCGCGCGAGCAACGTGCTCGACCTGGCGTACGGGCACGACTCCGGGGACATCGAGGCCGGGAGGCGCGCCGCGCGCCACGTCGTCACCGGCGAGTACTCGACGCCGCTCATCCAGCAGAGCTGCATGGGCACGGCCGGCTGCCTCGCCGAGTTCGACGCCGCCGGCAACCTGACGATCTGGGCCAAGACGCAGATCCCGTTCCTGGCGCAGCGCGACTTCAATCAGGCGCTCAACGCGCTCGGCCTGGGCGGCAGGAACACGCGCGTCATCGTGCCGGCGCTCGGCGGCGGATTCGGCACCGGCCTCGACACGCACGCCTACGAGTACATCGCCATCCTGCTGGCGTGGCGGAGCGGCCGGCCGGTCAAGATCGTCTACGACCGCGAGGAGGAGTTTTCCTGCCTCTCCCCGCGGCAGTCGGCGCGGACCAGGATTGCTCAGGGATGCGATGCCAGCGGGCGGCTCACCTTCCGCGACGTCGAGGTGCTCCAGGACAACGGCGCGTACACTTCCTGGGGAGCGACCTATCCCAGCGTGATGCTTCTGCCGGTGACGTCCCTGTACCGCGTGCCGAACGTGCGTTTTCGCGCCCGGCTTGTCTACACCAACAACACCTACTGCCAGGCGATGCGCGGCTACGGCAATCCCGAGGTCACCTGGCCGATCGAGAGCAGCCTCGACGACCTGGCCGCGGCGGCCGGGATCGACCCCCTGGACCTGCGCCTCTTGAACTGCAACGAGCCCGGGGAAGCGACGCCGATGGGGCTGAAGGTCACGACCTGCGGCCTCAGGGAGTGCCTCGAGTCGGCGGCCGGGCGGCTCAACTGGCGCGAGAAGCGCGGCGCGGAGAGGCGTGTGGCGCGCGGCGTGGGTCTCGCCTCGCTCATCCACGTGGGCGGCGGCGGCAAGATCTACCGCTCGGACGGCTCCGGCATCGTGCTCAAGCTCGACGACTTCGGCAACGTCAACGTCTCGTACGGCGGCGTGGAGATGGGCCAGGGCCTGCACACCGTGCTGCGCCAGGCCGTGGCCGAGGCGGTCGGGATCCGGCCGGAGAACGTGTTCGTCAACCAGACCGACACCGCGACCTGCCCGTGGGACGTAGGCACGCACGCCAGCCGCGGCGCCTTCATGGCCGGGAACGCCGCGCTCCTCGCCGCGGCCCGGCTCAGGGAGAAGCTCTTCCACTGGGCCGAGACGATCTTCCCGGTGGAGGTCGAGCGCAACGTGCGTGCGCTGCGCCGCAGGGACCCGGCCTATCGCCCGCCCGATCTCGATGTGGCCCGGGCGGCGCAGGCCGGCAACTTCGAGCTGAAGGAAGGCTGGCTGTTCCTCAGGGACGCGCCCGAGGATCCGGCGCTCAGGATCGAGTTCGGCCGGCTGCTGCGCGCCGTGCACTACCGCGACCGCGGCACGATCTTCACCCAGGAGGCCTTCTACGAGCCGAACACCGAGCTGCCGGACTGGAGCAAGGGCCGCGGCAACATGTCGGAGAACTACGCCTACGGCACGCAGGCGGTCGAGGTCGAGGTGGACCGCGAGACGGGCGAGGTGAAGATCCTCTCGCTGGTGGCGGCGCACGACGTCGGCCGCGTGCTGAACCCGGTGACACTGAAGGGACAGCTCTACGGCGCGCTCGCCCAGGGCGTGGGCTACGCCCTCTACGAGGAGGTCAAGACGCGCGCCGGGCGCATCCTCAACCCGGGATTCACCGACTACAAGATTCCGACCGCGTGCGAGATGGACTTCCCCATCGAGCTGGTGTTCGTCGAGACCGACGAGAGGTCCGGGCCTTTTGGCGCCAAGGGGGTGGGCGAGCCGGGCATGGTGCCGACGGCGCCGGCCATCGCCAACGCCATCTACGACGCCGTGGGCGTACGCGTGAAGGACCTGCCCATCACGCCGGAGAAGGTGCTGGCCGCGCTGCAGGCCGCGCGCGCCTGACCCGGTTCGGCCCGCCGCGCCGTCACTCGGGGACGCGCACGTAGTCGATGCCGAACATGTAGTTCTTGGGCGCGGCCAGGTCGTTCGTGCCGACGATGCTGACGACCATCTCGTTCTCGCCCGCGGAGAGAGGCACGTCCTCGAAGACGCGCTCCTCGTCCGGCAGGACGCTCTCCGCGTAGAGGTCGATCTCCTCGGCCAGGACCTTGCCGTTGACCTCGAGGCGCACCACGCCGTAGTCGGGAGCGCGCGTGAGGCGCAGGACCAGGCGCCTGCTGCCGCCGGCCGGCGAGACGAAGCGCAGGCGGAGCTCGTCGCCGGGCGCGGCGTCGCGCCACCAGAGGTGCGCGTCGCGGCTGAAGCCCTCGGCGAAGCCGAGGTCCTGCGGCTCGGCAACGCCCGCGCTGATGGCGGCCACGGTGAAGGACTCGCCCTCGATCGCACCCTTGACCGCCGCGAACTCCGGCAGCGGCAGCACGGCGCGCTCCTCGAGGCCTGGGGGCGCGAAGTCGTGCGTCGACCCGGGCGCGGCGTACCAGTAGGCGACCGTGCTGTAGCCCATGCTCGTCTCGGCCCAGTGCCAGACCTCGAGGTCGAAGCGCAGCGACTCGCTGAACGGGATGTCGTCGAGCACGTGGAAGCGGGACACGGCGCAGCAGCCGAAGTTGGCCGGACCGTCGGCGCGCGACTGGCTGTGGTAGGGGGCTTCGAACAAGGCCGTGTTGCACCAGGCGTAGCCGAAGTAGTCCTCGGTGCCGGTGCCGAAGGTGCTGGGGAACTCCTCGCCGTCGACGTAGACCTTCTCGTCCCCCTCGCCCCACCAAGCCTTCACCGGATTGCGCACGGCCAGGGCGCAGCCCACGAACCGGCCCGTGCCCGTGGCGTTGAGCACCGGCCAGTCGCTCATCGGGCGCGTGGCGAGAGCGTTCGAGCCGCGCCACCAGGCGAAGAAGCGCAGCGGCCGTTCGCCGGCCTCGGTCCAGAGGCGCACGCTCGCGTCCACGTCGATCTCGAGGGTGCGCGCGTAGGGCATGGGGAAGTTGCAGTAGCCCACGCCGTCGCCGGTCATGCCGATGGGCAGTGTCTCGTGCGCGTTCACGCCCGGAGCGCTGCCGAAGAAGTCGCCGAGGGGGCAGCAGACGCACAGCTCGCCGTCGGCCAGGATGCGCAGCATCCTGGCGCGCAGCCCCTGCGCGTCTTGCGGCAGGTCGATCTCCAGGCGCCGGACGATGCCGGGCCCGGCCAGCGCGTGCTCCGTGGTCGGCTCGCCGGGGGGCATCACGCGGAGCTCCGGGAGCGGCGGCGCGCGGTCCTGCGACCAGGTCTCGACGCGGGTCCCGGGAGCGTAGGTGCGGTAGTTCACGTGGAAGTACTGTCCGCCCTCGGAGCAGGTCACCTTCATCCTCTTGGCGTAAGAAAAGGGGTAGTAGAGGTTGCCGCCGCGGCTTCGCATGGCGCCGAAAGGCGGCGGAAAGGCGGCCGCCTCGCCGGAGAGGAGCGCCCTGAAGTCTTCTTCCAGCGCCACGCGCCCGTCCAGGTGGATGCGCAGCGTGCCCGCGGGATTGGCGGACCAGATGCGCACGATGGCCCCCGGGCCCTCGGCTTCGGCGAGCACGAAGGCGCCCTCCTCCTGGCGCAGGTAGTTGCCGCAGTCGCCGTTGGCGAACCAGTTGTCCGCGTCGTGGCTCCCCCTGTCGTAGGAGGAGAACTGCCGGCAGACGTAGTTCGCGGGCCGGGTCAGGCGGTCCAGATCGACCATTTCCTCGAGCATGAGGCGCACGGTCACATCGAGCAGCAACGCGGCGATCAACATCGGTTCGACCTCGACATCTTCGCGGAGTGCCCGCGCCGCCGCCCGGCGGCCGGGGACGCTCTCGCGCCGCAGACCATACCCGGAGAAGGCGGCTGCGCGCCACGGCTCGTGGCAGGCGGCCGGAAAAGGAACGCGAGCCGCACGACGGTCGTCGCGTGGCTCGCGGTCAGGTTCGTTCCTTGCGCGCCGGAACCGGTCGTCAGCGGCCGGGACCGGTCGCGCACGAGGCGACTAGCAGCGGCGCGCCTTGGCCTTCTTCTTGGTGGCCTTCTTCTTCGCCACCTTCTTCGTGGCCTTCTTCTTGGTCACCTTCTTCTTCGTCGCCTTCTTCTTGGTTCTCCTTGCCGCCATTTCGAAACCCCTCCAGGAGTTGAAACCAGTTTGTCAGAGCGCACAGCGCGCGCTGACTGTCAGGAGAATGACTAATTCGACACAAGATGTCGAGTCGCTAGAGGATTTTTCGCTTGCAGCGCTCGACACGCGGACGCCGGGCGGAAACACGCGGCGGTCTCGCCGCGACCACGCGTGCGCGGCAGAACCGGCGAGATCACTTCTCGCCGGCGGGAGCGCCCTTCACCTCGATCTTGCGCGGCTGCGCGGACGCGGCCTTGCGGACCTTCACGCGCAGCACGCCGTCCTTCAGGGTTGCTTCGACGTTGTCCCGGTCGATGTCGCGGGGCAGCGGAATCACGCGCACGAAGGAGCCCTGGCGGCGCTCCCAGCGGTACCAGGACACCTCGGCGCAGCACTCCTCGCGGCGGCGTGCGCCGCGCAGGACGAGGCTGTCCTCGTGGACCAGCACCTCGACATCCTCCATGGAGAAGCCAGGGAGGTCGGCCTCGACGTAGACGTGCTGGTCATCCTGCCAGGCGTCGACGCTGGGCGCGTACGCGGCCGTGCCGGCGACCCTGGGCCGCGCCCAGTCCGCCGTCGTGTCATCCAGCAGGTCCGCGGCGCCGCCGTTCGCGCGCGCGAAATGGAGGTAGGGGAGCACGCTGTCACAGCGATGCATGAACATGGGTTATTCTCCTCGAGTTGGCGTTCATCGGGTTCGATTCGCGGGCTTCACGGGCCGCACGGATCGAGGCTGCGGTCGGGTCGGCCCCGGCCGCCAGCCCCCTGCTGATAGCACGCCTTGTTCCGGCCGCCCACCCCGGTGCGGGACTGAGCGCCGCGCTTCCCTCACACGGTGATCACCTTGTCGGCCTGGTCGAGCTCCCGCACCACGTCCGGCAGCCCGCCGATCTCGCCGACCGCGACCTTGTCCATGAGCCCGTAGCGCATGAGGCAGGTCTGGCAGGAGAGGATGCGCACGCCCATACCCTCCAGCAGACGCAGCCCGAGCACGTGCTGCGAGCCCTGGCACACGGCGCGCACCCCCTCGGTGTAGAAGCAGATCGCCCGCGGCTTCTCGGGCTCCTTCTCCATGGTGTGGAACAGCTTTTCGAGCATCAGCAGGCCGAAGTCCTCGTCCTCGGGGCGAGTGATTCCGAGGCCGTTCCGCGTCACGAGAATGACCGTGTCTTTCATGCGCGACTCCAGATTCAGCGGTCGGGCCGACAGCCTAGAGAACGAGTGTGCGCTCGCAGCGCGTCTTCGCGATCCGCTTGCTCGAACTCGGCGCCGGCCCCTCAGCCCCGCAGGCGCGCCAGCACTTCGGCGAAGTCGGCGGGCGGGTCGGCTCGCACGGTCAGACGCTGGCCGCTCGCGGGATGCGGGAAGGTCAAGGCCGCGGCGTGCAGGAGCGGGCGGCCGTGGCGCAGCGCGAGACGGGACGCGACCGCGTACTTGCGTTCGCCGACCAGCGGGCAGCCGATGCCCGCGAGATGCACGCGGATCTGGTTGAAGCGGCCGGTCTCGGGAACGGCCTCGACGAGCGCGGCCTGCGCGAAACGTTCCACCACGCGGTAGCGCGTGATCGCCAGCTTGCCGGCGCGCACGGGCGCAGGGCTCGAGCGCGCCATGCTGCCCTGCTCGACGATGTACGTCTTGATCGTCCCGCCCGGCCGGCGGGGGTGGCCGTTCACCAGCGCGAGGTAGAGCTTCTGCACCGCGCGCTCGCGAAACGCGCGCTCCAGGGCCTCCCTCGCCGCGACGCTGCGCGCGAAGAGCAGCACGCCCGACGTGTCGCGGTCGAGGCGGTGCACCGCGAAGAGCATTTCCCCCCTGGCTTCCGCCTGGCGCCGCAGGCGATCGGCGACGTTGCGCTCACCGCCGCCCGCGGTCGGCACGCTCAGGATGCCGGGCGGCTTGTCGATCGCGAGGACGTGGGGATCCGCGAAGAGGACGGGCAGGGAGACATCGGCCGGCTCGCGCTTCTTCATCGCTTGAGCGCGCCCCGGGCGAGCAGCAGGAACATCGCGAAGAGCACCAGGACCTGCGCGACGTCGCGGCCCGCCCCGGCGTGCAGCAGCCAGGACAGGCCGTGGGAGCGCGCCGCGGCCTCGCTGGCCGGGAGCCCCTCCAGGGCGCGGCCGAGCAGCGCGGCCTCCGGCGCGAGGAGCAGGAGATCGAGCAGCGCCAGGGCCAGGGCCGCGAACGGCAGGAGCAGAGCGAGGCCCCTGGCCTGGCGGCGCAGCGCGAGCAGGACCAGGAAGACGCCGAGCAGCGCCTCGGCCAAGCCGGCCTTGAAGAAGAGGCCGCGGTTCAGCTCGGCGGCGCTCTGGCTGAGCGCCAGGAGGCGGTCCTCCCGCACCGCCCGCGCCAGGAGCGCGTCCAGGCGGCGCGCCGCTCCGCCGGCGACCAGCGCCAGGTGATTGGCGGCGGCGACCCTGACCGCCAGCACGAGGGAGATCCAGGCGCCGATCAAGAAGGTCTCGACCGGCACGAGCGACCTCTTCGCGCGTGACTTCAGGTCCAAGGGCGACTCGACTCCATGGCTTCCGGGCGGCACGACTCCGGGCGGACCGCACGGCCTGCTAGTTTGTAAGGATGCGGCTGCCCGGCGACAAACTTCGATCCGAGATCCCGCGCGAAGCCGCCGCCCTTGCCCGCCTGGCCGTCCCGATCGCCCTGGCCGCCGCGCTGCTGCCGATCGCCGGCTTGTTCCAGGTGTTCGACGGCACGCAGGCCGTGGCGTGCGGCGTGCTGCGCGGCGCGGGGGAGACGCGCCTGCTAATGATGATCAACCTCCTGGGGTAGTGGGTGCTGGGACTGCCGCCGGGAGTCCTCCTGGCCTTCGTTATCGGCCTGGGGCCGCGCGGCCTGTGGTGGGGGCTGACCGTGGGGCTCATGGTCTGTGCGGCGCTCCTGGTCATGGCCGTGCGCCGGCGCCTGGGCGCGCGGTTTCCGCCAGCACGGTGCGCGGCGAAGCCGTAAGGTGATCCGCGGTCAAGGTCGATTCGCACACGTTTCGGGAGACGCACATGAATGAGATGAAGCCCAGCGAGACGGTCATCGGCGCGGATGCGTTCATCAAGGGCGAGATGACGGTGGAGTCCCGGGCGCGCATCCTCGGCAAGGTCGAGGGCACGATCCGCGCGAAGGGCCAGATCGAGGTCGCGGACAAGGGGCGCTGCGTGGCGTCCGTCAACGCCGGGCTGATCCACGTGGACGGCTCCATCGAGGGGAACGTCACCGCCAGCGAGAAGGTCGAACTCAGCGCCACGGCGCGGGTCAAGGGAGACCTGGTGGCGCCGAAGCTGGTCGTGGCCGAGGGCGCTTCCTTCACCGGGCACGTGAACGTCGGCCCGGACGCGGCCAAGACCGCGCCTCCGGCCGGCCGGCAGCCGCCGGCGCCCGAGACCCCCCCGCCCGCGCAGAAGAAGTAGCCGGCGTCCAGAGAGCCTCCGCGAGACACGCGCCCGCGGCCGGAGTTCCGCGCCGCGCGCGCAGCGCGCATGGCCAGGCCTGGCGGACAGCAGCGGATCTACTGCTACCACTGCGGCCGTCCCATCACGGTCGGAGGCCGCACCATGTCCGTGCCCTGCCCGGCGTGCAACAAGTCGGTCCTCATCGAGGACGTGGTCGTCAGCAGCTACAAGGGAGTGCTCAGCGTCGAGACCTGCGGCAAGCTGATCATCCGCCGCCGCGGGCGGGTCGTGGCGCAGCACCGCGTCGTGGCGCACGAAGGGATCGAGGTGGAGGGCGAGCTCGACTGCCGGCAGGTGCTCTCTGGCGGGCTGGTGCGCCTGGGCGCCAAGGCGGAGTGGCGCGGCGACCTGCGCGCGCCGGCCCTCGCGGTCGCCGCCGGAGCGAAGATCCGGGCCAGCCACTTCCGTGTTCCCGACGACCCGCTCGACGACCTCCGGCGGCTCGCTGCCCAGGACGAGCCGGCCGCACCGCGCGCGTGAGGAGCTGCGCCGGCCGCGCTCACTCCTCGAAGAGGCGGAGCTGCCGTTCCCCGCCGCGGCCGCCCTTCCCAGGGGGCGCGCGCTCGATGCGCTTCAGGAGCTGCTCCTCGATCTCGCGCAGGAAGGGGGACGGCGCCATCTCGCGGCGCGCGCCGCGCCAGGCGCGCCGGCGCGCGTGCGAGAGGATCAGGCGCTCGCGCGCGCGCGTCATGCCGACGAAGAAGAGGCGCCGCTCCTCCGCGAGGTCCCTGTCCTCCTCGGCGCCGAAGCGCA
>JACQZJ010000175.1 GCA_016213895.1 Planctomycetota bacterium
CCGATGATGCGGCCCTTCATGTCGTCGTTCGGCAAGACCACGGTCGAAGTGACCGACTCCGCGCAGTAGCTGAGGGCCAGGCGCTGGACCGAGTCGCCCAGGATCTTCTGGGCGCGCATCTCGGCTTCCTCCTCGGCGCGCTCCTGCATGCGGCGGATGCGGGAGGCGCATTCCTCGCGCATCTCGTCCTCGAAGCCCTGGATGAAAGCCTCGGCCGCCTGCTCGCGGGAAAGTCCCGAGACGCGGGCCAGGCCCTGCTTCGTCTCCTCCAGCACGCGGCGCCGGTCGGCCTCCAGGAGGTCCAGCGCCTCCTGCCGCGCCTGCTGCCGGCGAGCCTGCTCCTCGAGGTGGTTCTCCTTGACCCCGATCACCTCGAACTTGCGGTCGAAGAGGGCCTCCTTACGCGACATGCGCCGCTCGTGCTCTTCCCACTCCTCGCGCATCCGGTCGGCCTGGCGCTCGAGTTCCTCCCGCCGGCGGATCTCCTCGTCCTTGAGGCGGATCTCCGTCTCCCGCCGGAGGTCCTCCGCCTCTCTGCGCGACGTTTCGAGGAGTTCCTCCCCGCTCCTGAGCGCGCCCGAGTGCCGCAGCCGCAGGATGGCGAGGCAGGCGAGCGCGCCCGCCAGGATTCCCGCCAGTGCGGCCACGGCCTCCATCATGCCACGCTCCCGGACCCTCGTTCGCGAAGGAAGGTCTCCGTGGCGCGCCCGCGCGTGAAGTCGGCCGCCTGCGCAACGTCCCCCTTCAGCCCGGGGACGGCTGCAACCAGGTGCTTCATCTATCGATACGTCCGGCCATAAGAGGCCGCACGGGAAGGGCCACAAGAAACCGGCCCGGCGCAGCAGCCTGAAACCGGGCCATCAAGTCTCCATTAACGTGGTTTGCGGGCGAAAGATCAAGCATGCGGGAGGAAGCAATACCCGCCCCGAGGGCGAACCGCCCCGCGGCGGCTTGCCGCCCGCGGCAGGCTCGAGGCCGGTTGAGGCGAGGCACCGCTACCTGGGCGACCCCTGAAGCGCAAGACGACGCGCTCTTCCGCGGCGTCGACATCCACCTCGCAGCGCGCGGCCACGACCGTGCGGGCGAGAGCGCCACTCGGCTCGTAGAGGTGCAGCCCGGCGCGGATCAGCGCCCCCTCTTCGATCCCGTCCAGCAGGAAGAACTCGCACGAACCGCGGCCGTCCTGCTTGAGCCGGTTGTTCAGGCGCGCGAGCGTGGGGCGAGGATCGAAGGGCGGCGCGGCCCTGGCGCCGGATGCGTCCGCTTGTTGCGCGGCCTCCGAGGGCGCGGCGCTCGGCTCGAGGCGGACGACCTCGGTGAGACCGGGCGCCTCCCAGGATCCGGGCGCCACGGCGGCGATGGCGATGCGCAGGACTCCTTCCGGGAAGGGTTGCCGGATTCCGCGCAGGACCGACACGCCCTCCTCGAGGATCAGGGTCGCGCTCATGGTGGAGGGATCGACCGTGACGCGGGTGCGCGCCGCCTCGTGGATGCCGATCGGAAAGCCCTGCTCGCTGCGCACCTCGAACACGGCGCGGACCAGCGCGCCGTCCGCGGCGCCCTCGCAGCGCAGCGCCCGCAGGTCGATCACGCCGGCGTCCCGCAGGAAGGCGTTGAGCGCCTGGACCTCCGGCGATTCAGCCGGCAGCAGCGCTGGCTCGCGGCGGCCGCGGGCGCCATCGGCCGCGGCCGCCTCCGTTCCGGCCTCCCCGGCTTCCTCTGCCTCAGGCGCCTCGGGCGCTTCGGCTGTCGCAGGGGCGCCCGGCCGCGCGGCGGGCGGAGGCTCCGCGCCCTCCGCGGCCGGTGCCTCGCGTTCCTCCCCGCGGCCGGCGAGAATCTCGCGCAGCCTGTCCCCGGAGAGGTCGCGCGCCACCAACTCGCTCCGCGCCTGGTCCAGATCGAGCGCCAGGCGCGTGTTCTCCGCGCCGAGCCGCTGCGCCTCGCGCGCGGCCTCGTCCCGGGCGCGGGCGAGAGCGGCTTGCTCCTCCTCGACTCCGGCCAGGAGCTGCTTCAGGCCGGCGATCTCGCTGCCCTGCGCGCGGTTCTCGTTGGCGAGCACGCGGTTCGCGGCGAAGCCCTGGTTGATGGTCTCCAGGAGCTCGCTGCTCGCCGCGTCCTGCTGGCGCCGCGAGGCATCCGTCTCTTCCAGCTGCCGCTCCCGAGCCGCGGCGAGCCGCTCCACCTCGGAACCGAGGTCGTCCCGCACGCCGCCGAGGACGAACACCGCCGCCACGACCACGAGCAGCCCCGCGGCCACGGCCGAGACAGCCACGAGCAGCGGGTTGCGGCGCCGCTCCTCCTGCAGCCGTTCGGCCAGCTCCTGCTGCGACTCGTGCAGCCGGCGGAACGTGCGGTTCAAGGCCTCCGTGGCCTGGATGTACATCTCGGCGCGGTCGCCGCGCTCCAGGACCTTGACCAGGCGCGTGTGCGCGTCATGGACGTACTGCAGGATGCGCGTGTTGAGTCGCAGCGACTCGGCCACGTCGCGTGGGGTGACCGGGGCCGGCGCGCACGCGTCCAGCTCGCCAAGCAACCGCCGCACTTCCCCCGCCGCGTTCGTTTCATCGGCCGCCCCCGGCGCCGCCGCGCCGCCCTCTGGTTCGCTGCTCGCCATATCCTGACCGCCTTGCTGTTCGTGCATCCTGCGCGTCCTGCCCGGCGCCGCTCAGCGCCGCGGCTCCTCGTCCCCGCTGATGGAATCCCGCGCGCCCGCGCGCGCGAGGCTCGCCACCACGATGTCGCGCGACGGCTCCGCCAGCAGGCGCTCGTAGTCCGCCAACGGCAGCTCCGCCGGGCAGAGCGCCACGGCTCGCTCGCCCGCGCGCAGGAGCGCGGCGTCCACGCCCGCGAGGTCGAAACGCCCCGGGAAGGCGACGATCGCCTCGAACGACTTCCCCGCGTCGAGAGCGCGCCCCGAGAACGTCTCGAGGGCCTTGTAGCCGAGCGCGCTGGCGCGCGCCTCGGGCGTGCGCAGGCTCTCGCCGAAGACGACGTTCGCGCGCTCCGCGCCGCGCTGCTCGAAGGACAGCGCCAGATCGCCCAGAGGAACGGCCTCCTGCCCGGCCTCGCCCAGGTGGTAGAGGCGCAGGGAGAAGAACGACAGCTCCTGCCCGCCGCCGGCGATCGCCCGCAGCCTGGCGGCGCACCACTCCGCGGCCTCGGGCGCCGGGCGCAGGGGAACGAGGAAGGCGGCGAGCGGCGGGGACTCGCCGGAGAGCAGGCGCACGACCTCGGGCGCGGCCGCCTCCTCCACGACCGGCTCCTGCGCCGCGGGCGCGCCCCCCTCCCCGCAACCGGGAAGCAGGAGCAGGCCGGCGAACAGCGCTCCTCTGCCGCGGCTCATGCGGCCCGCGGCGGCGCGGGCAGCGTCACCACTTCTTGTTGCGGTTGTCGTTGAACCACTTCTCCCACTCCGGCGCGGACTGGAAGCTCTGCAGCGTCAGGGCGGCGAGGGCCTCGTTCATCGGCACCTCGAGGGCGAGCAGGCGCTCGCGCCACACCGGGTTCTTGCCCTTCTCCCGCACGTCCAGGTTGTGCGTGTTGGCGTACTGCTTGACCAGCGCCTCGGTGACCTCCTTGCGCAGCTTGGCGTCGGCGTCGCGGTACTCCGCGAGCGCCTTGACCGCCGCGACGACCACCTTGACCTCTTCCTCTTTCAGCAGATCGACGAACAGCTCGACGTTCTTCGGGTTCTTGTGCTTGCCGAGCGATTCGATCAGCATCACCTGCACCTCGAGGCGCTTCTCCAGGTGCTTGACCTTCATCGCGCTCTTCAGCGGCTCCTCCCCCAGGGGACCGATGTCCGACATGAAGGCCGCGGCCGCGATGTAGATGCGGTTCTCCTCCTCCTCGGTGCGAATCTTGAAAATCCTCTCCACCTCGTCGGCCACCTTCTTCTGGTCCTTCTCGCCGTAGTTCTTGAAGTCGAGGTTGAGGTGGTCGATGGCCTCGACGGTCTTCGTGTCCGCCTCGTGGCGGATGTCGTCGTCGCTGGTCTTGCGCTCCCTCAGGCCGTCGGCCAGGGCCGTGAGGTGCTCGGTGGGATCGGCGGACGACTTGGCCTCCTCGTCCTGGCCGAGAAGCGAGGCGGACGGGGCGAAGAGCGCGAGGGCCAAGGTTCCGATGATCAGGCGCGCGGACATGTGAGCCTCCACTCGGGTAGCAGTCTCCCGGATTCTACGCCGGGACGGCGAGGCGTGGAACAACCGGGGCGCCAACTCGCGCGCGGCGCGGCGGTCAATCCGGCAGCGGGCTGCCCAGGGCGCCCGCCAGGGCGCGCGCCTTGGCCAGCGTTTCCTCGTACTCGGCCTCCGGGTCGGAATCGAGCACGACCCCGCCGCCGGCGTGGAAGTGCGCCCTGCCCTCTTCGATCACGAGCGTGCGGATGGCGATGTTCAGGTCCAGGTCGCCGTCGAAGCCGATCCAGCCGATCGAGCCGGTGAATGGTCCGCGCCGCACTCCTTCCAGCTCCTCGATCACTTCCATGGCGCGGATCTTCGGCGCCCCGGTCACCGACCCGCCCGGAAAGGCGGCGCGGATCAGGTCGCTCGCCCCGGCGTCGGGCCTGAGGCGCGCCCGCACCGTCGCCTCGCGATGGAACACGGTGGCGTGGGTCGTGAGGCGCGCGGCCTCGGCCACTTCGACGCTGCCGAAGCGGGCCACGCGCCCGAGGTCGTTGCGCAAGAGGTCGACGATCATCGCCAGCTCGGCCGCGTCCTTGGCCGAGGTCATCAGGTCCTGCTTCAGCCGTTCGTCCTCCAGCGCGCGGCCGGTGCGCGGCCGCGTGCCCTTGATCGGCCGCGTCTCCACGGCGTCCCCCTCGAGCAGCAGGAAGCGCTCGGGCGAGGACGAGAGGATGTGCACCGCGCCGGTGTCGACGAACGCCGCGAAGGGCGCCGGATTCAGCGCGCGCAGGCGCTGGTAGACCGCGGCCGGGTCGCCGCGGAACTCCGCGGCGAAGCGCTGCGCGAGGTTGACCTGGTAGACGTCGCCGCGGGTTATGTACTCGCGCACGCGCTCCACGGCCGCTGCGTAGGAGGCGCGCGCGAAGTTCGAACGGAGCGGGCCGGCCGCCTGGGCGGCGGGCAGCGGCGCCGGCGGCGCGGCGAGACGGGCGCGCGCGTCGGCCAGGGCAGCCGCCGCGTAGCCTCGCCCGCGGCGCGCGCTTCCCGGCACCTCCGCGACGAAAAGCGTCCCCGCGCCGCTCTCGAGGTCGATCTCCAAACCGCGGTTGAACAGGCCGAACCAGAGGTCGGGCGCCGCGCTGGAGAGCAGCGCGCTCCGCGGCAGCTTCTCCAGGAAGCGGCCCAGGTCGTAGGAGAGAAAGCCGGCCGCGCCGCCGCGAAAGCGAGCGCGCCCGCCGCGGCGCGGCGCGGAGAAACGCTCGAGGCGCGCGAACAGCGCCGCGATCGGGTCCACGGCCGGCGCCGCGAGGTCCGACCCGACCGGAAAGGAGACGACCTCGAAGGGGTCGAAGAGCACGTACGCCCGCCGGTTCAGCGCCGCGGCGGGCGGCTGGCCGTCGAGGAGCACGGACGGCGCGCGGCCGCGCAACTGCTGGAAGCAATGGAACGTCTCGAGCGGGCCTGGGAGCTGTTCTTCGTGGACCTGCGGGTACGTCACGGCAGCCGGCAGTGTAGCGCCGGCGCGGGCGGCGCCGTCAGGCGCGCGGGTGGGCGCGCCGGTAGGTCTCCTTCAGGCGGCGCGCGTCCACGTGCGTGTAGATCTGCGTCGTGGTGACGTGCTCGTGGCCCAGGAACTCCTGCACCAGCCTGAGGTTCGCTCCGCGGTTCAGGAGGTGCGTGGCGAAGGAGTGGCGCAGGGTATGCGGCGAGGTCGCCGGGTCGAGGCCGGCGCGCGCGAGATGCGCCTTGAGCAGGCGGCGCACGCTGCGGTCGGTGAGGCGGCCGAGGTTGCCCGCGCCGCGGCGGTCGTTGAGGAAGAGCGCGCGCTCAGAGCGGCGCGCCTTTCCGAGGCGAGCCGCACGCGCCTCGAGATAGAGGCGCATGGCGCGCGCCGCGGGCCCGCCCAGGACGCAGAGGCGCTCCTTCTTGCCCTTGCCGCGCACGCAGAGCGACTCGCAGGAGCGGTCGAGGTCCGCGACGTCCGCTCCCACGGCCTCGGCGAGACGCGCGCCCGTGGAGTAGAGCAGCTCGAGGAGCGCGCGGTCCCGCAGGGCGGCGAACGAGTCGCCTTGCGGCGCGGCGAGCAGGCGCTCCACCGCGGCCTCGTCCAGGAAGCGCGGCAGCGGGCGATCGCGCTTGGGCTGGCGCAGCGCGGCCGCCGGATTGGCCTCCACCCGGTCGCGCTCCAGCAGGAAACGGAAGAGCGCGCGCAGGGCCGAGATCTTGCGCGCCATGGAGCTCTTCGCCCGCGCTCCCTGGCCGTCTCCGCCGGTCCGGTAGTGGCGGATGTACTCGCGCAGCAGGAGCGTGTCGACGGCGCCGGCGCTCCGCGCCCCGCGCGCGCGCGCGAACTCGATGAACTGGATCAGGTCGGTCTCGTACGCCTTCACCGTGTGCGCGGACGCGGAGCGCACTCCGCGCAGGTGCGCGATGAAGTCCTCCAGGCTCTCGTACAGGTTCTCGGCCATGAGCATGCACCTTAGCCCGCCGTTGAGGCGTGCGACAGCTCGCAGCCAACGAGGTGCGGATCAACGCATGGCAGGGCGCCTTCGCCCTCGGCCGGCAGCCTGACGAGCGCCTCCCCGCCTGCGGGGTCGGCGGCCGGATCGTCGGCCCTGAGGACGGCGCGCCGCTCCAGAACATCATCGTGCACGCGATCCCCGCGCCTGGGAGCGAGTTGCCGGCAGTTCCCCCGGCGCTCTGGCGCGGCGAGAGCCTGGGAGCGGCGCGGGTGGACCGCGCGGCACGGGAAGCCGCTGGGGACGCCGAGGGCCGTTTCGCGCTCGACGGCCTGCCGCCTGCGGCGAGCGTTTGCCTCTTGATCAAGGTGAGCCCGGCGCTGTCCCCTCCCCTGCACGAGCTCGCGAGCGTCACGACGTCGAACGCAGGGACCGTTGTGGACCTGGGCACCCTGGTGTTCGGTAGGGAGTGGACGGTGGTCCAGGGCGCCGTGATGCGCGGCAAGGGCGTTCCCGGCGCGACGGTCATCCTCCAAGGCCAAGCATGGCGCTGCGAAGAGAAGACGGGCACGTCGGGGAACTTCGCCTTCTCGTGCGTGCCGCCAGGCTCCTACACGTTGACCGCACGCGACGACCTCGGGCAGGTCGTGAAGCCCGTCGAAGTCCAAGCTGGACGGCGGCAAGACTTCGTGTTGCACCTGCCCGCCGCCAACGAGACCGTCACCGCAGGCGTGGTCGTGAATCCGCGCGGCGAAGCGGTGCCGCGCCAGCTCGTGGTGGCGACCACCGCGGCCGGCGATCGCTCCCTGACGCTGAGCGACGACGACGGGCGCTTCCGCATCGTCACCCGAGCCGAAGACGGGGGAACGCTCACGCTCTCGAGCGAGCCTGAACTCGCGGTGCCGCCGCTCGAGGTTGTGCCCGGGCGGCGCGACGTGCGGTTGGTCGTGCCCGCCATGGTGACCTTCTACGTCGCGCTCGAAGTGGACGAAGAGCGACCGCTGACGCCGCTGGTGTCCGTGGCCTGGCGCCGGATGGGCGAGCAGACCTTCGTGGCGGCAGGCGGCGTGCAGCCGGTCATGCACGGCGGCCGGCCCATCGTCGCGATCCACGTCCCCGAGGACGCCCGCGAACTCTGCGTGGGACGCTCTGAGGAAGGGGCCGTGGGAGTCACGCTGGACGTCGCCACGCTGTCCAGCGACGCGGCGGCGCCGGCCGTCGTGCGGTTGCCATAGGGAGTTCTCGAGCCCGTTGTGTTCAGGCTCCGCCGCTCGGCGAGGCGAGCAGGCGCGCCAGGAGCGCGGGCTCGACGTTGCCGCCCGAGAGCACAGCCACGGCCGTGCGCCCCTCGAGCGGCAGCTTGCCGGAAAGGAGCGCCGCCACCCCGACCGCGCCCGACGGTTCGACCACGAGGCGGGCGCGAAGGGCCAGGAAGCGCACCGCCCGGAGGATCTCGGCGTCGTCCACCAGGAGCGAGGCCGCGACCCGGTCGCGGAGGATGGAGAAGGGCAGGTCTCCGACCCTGAGGGGCTTCAACCCGTCGGCGATGGTCCTGGGCGGCTCGATCGTGACCGGCTCGCCTGCCGCGAGCGCCCGGCTCAGGCAGTCGGCGGAGCGCGGCTCGACTCCGTAGACGCGTGCCGCCGGCAGGACCGCGGAGAGCGCGAGCGCCACTCCCGAGAGCAGCCCGCCGCCTCCCACGGGCACGAGCACGACGTCCGCGCCCGGGGCCTGCTCGGCGATCTCCAGGCCGGCCGTTCCCTGGCCGGCCACTACTCCCGGATGGTCGAAGGGCGGGACGATGACCAGCCCCTCGCTCTCCGCCGCGGCCTCGGCAGCCGCCTTGCGCTCGGCCGAGGTCGTGCCCGCGAAGCGCACCTCGGCCCCGTAGGCGCGGGTCGCCTCGACCTTGATGCGCGGCGCATCCTGCGGCATGAACACCACGGCCCGGCAGCCCGCCAGGCGGGCGGCGAGCGCGAGGGCTTGTGCGTGGTTGCCGGAGGAGTAGGTGGCCACGCCGCGGGCGAGCTGGCGCGAGTCCAGGCTGCGGACGGCGTTCAGCGCGCCCCGGAACTTGAAGGAGCCGGTGCGCTGCAGGGACTCGGCCTTGAGAAAGACCGTACCGCCGGCGGCCTCGCCGAGGAGCCGCGACGAGAGGAGCGGCGTCACGTGCGCGCCCGCGGCGATGCGCTCGCGCGCCCGCTGGACGTCTGCGATTCCGATCACTCGAGGCCTCCCTGATGCGGATTTCCCGCGAATGTTCGCTCGCGCCGGGAGAATGGGCTGCAAGAATCCGACAACCTCAACGTAAATCCTCTGTTACGTTATGCACGTGGCAACCGCGGCCGGCCGGGAGGGCGCCGGGAAAGCATGAAGACGTTCCTCGCCGTTTTCCAGGTGCTGCTGATCGCCGCCTTCACCGTGCTCTTCGTGCGGTTGGCGATCGGGCGGGGCGCCGCGCGCGCGAGCGCGAACGTCTGGCGCGAGCTGCCGCGCCGGCCGACCTTTCGCCTGGCGGTGGCGATCTGGCTCTGCGTCTTCCTGTTCGACCTGGCGCAGACCGCGTCCGACCAGGCCCTGACGCGCTCGCTCAGGATCGACTTCACTCCGTTCCTCTATGAGTTCGAGGGAACGCTGGTGGCCTCGATCCAGCAGTTCCTGCTCTCCGCTCCCCTGACCTGGCTCTTGACCTTCGCCTACCTGATCCTCTTCCCGGCGCTGCTCTTCGGGTCGGCCCACGCCTACGACCGGCTCGACGACCCGCGGCGCGTCAGGATGACGGCGTACGTCTACGCGCTCAACTACGTCTTCTGCCTGCCCTTCTACCTGTTCTTCCCGGTCGGAGAGCCCTTCTGGTACTCACCGTCCCTCGCCCAGCCGCTCATGGACAACGTCAGCCCGCACCTGCTGAACATCCTGCGCCCGATGAGCGGCCCGGACAACTGCTTCCCCTCCTACCACACGTCGCTCACGGTCTCGCTGGTGCTCATCGCCTGGTCCAGCTCTTCCCGGCGCTTCCGCTGGGCGGCGGCCTGCTGCGGCGCCCTCATCCTCCTGTCGACCATCTATCTCGCGTTCCACTGGGTGCTCGACGTGGCCGCCGGCGTCCTCGCCGGCTGGTTCGTGTTCGAGTTCTCGCGGCGCCTGGCCGACGTCCCCTTCCCCTTCCCGATCCTGGTGCCCGCGCGCGCGCGCTCGAAACGCTGACGATGAGGGCTGGCGAAGGGCGGCGCCGGCGGGTCAACTCCCCCGCGGCCGCAGGACGAAGAGAGCTGCTGGCATGGCCCTTCCAGGCATGACGGCGGCGCGTCCAGGCGCGGAGCCGCGAGCGCCCGTGCGGCGCGCGCTCCGCTGGTTGCAGCGCCGCCGCCGCGCGACTCCCGGGATAATGGGCGCCTGTCCGCGCACGCCAGGAGGAGCCGCATGACTCCGCCGACCGCCGTGCCGACGGCCGCAGGTTCCGTCACCCCGGAGAGCATGAAGCAGGCCATCCTGCGCTACGCGCGCTACTCGCTGGCCAAGGAATGGCAATCCCTGGACCTGCGCGAGCGCTTCATCGCCACCTCGCTCGCGGTGCGCGACACGATCATCGACGCCATGCTGCACACCGAACAGCGCATGAAGCGCTACGGCGCCAAGCGCATCTACTACCTGTCGATGGAGTTCCTCGCCGGGCGCGCCCTGACCAACAACCTGATCAGCCTCGGCATCCACGAGCAGTGCGCCGCCGCGCTCGGCGAGCTGGGCGCGGACATCGACGAGCTGGCGGAGATGGAGCCGGACCCGGCGCTCGGCAACGGCGGCCTCGGCCGCCTCGCCGCCTGCTTCCTCGACTCCATGGCCACGCTCGGCCTGGCGGCGTACGGCTACGGCATCAACTACGAGTTCGGGCTGTTTCGCCAGGTCTTCCGCGACGGCTATCAAGAGGAGGTGCCGGACGTCTGGCGTTCGCCGGGAACGCCGTGGCTCATCGTGCGGCCGGACCAGCAGCGCAAGGTCCGGGTCTACGGCCAGGCGCCGCGCCGCTCGGACAAGATGAAGCAGAAGGCGGGGAGCTGGACGGGCTGGCGCGAGCTCACCGGGCTGCCGTCCGATCTGCCGATCGTGGGGTACGGCGGCCGTACGGTCAACTACCTGCGCCTCTACTCGGCCCAGGCCTCAGAGGCCTTCGACGTCGAGATCTTCCATCGCGGCGACTACGTGCGGGCGCTGGAGGAGAAGATCCGCTCGGAGAGGATCTCCAAGGTCCTCTACCCCTCGGACGACATCCCCGCCGGCCGCGAACTGCGCCTGCTGCAGGAGTACTTCTTCGTGGCATGCGCGCTCCAGGACGTCATCGAGAAGCACGGCGGCACCCGGGACGACCTGCTGGCGCTGCCCGAGCGGGTGGCAATCCAGCTCAACGACACCCATCCGGCGCTGGCCGTCGCGGAGCTGATGCGCATCCTGCTCGACGACTGGGCGATCCCCTGGGACGACGCCCTGAGGATCGCGCGCGGCACGATCGCCTACACCAACCACACCCTCCTCCCCGAGGCCCAGGAGAAGTGGCCCGTGGCGCTGCTCGAGAAGGTGGTGCCGCGCCACCTGCAGATCATCTACGACCTCAACGAGGACTTCCTGAAGCTGGTGGACCGGACCTTTCCCGGCGACGTGGAACGGCGCCGCGACCTCTCGCTCATCGACGAGAACCACGAGCGCTGCGTGCGCATGATGCACCTGTCGATCGTCGGCAGCCACTCGGTGAACGGCGTGTCGGAGCTGCACTCGCGCCTGCTGCAGAGCGCGCTCGTCCCGGGCTTCGCCGCCCTCTGGCCCGAGAGGTTCAACAACAAGACGAACGGCGTCACCCAGCGCCGCTGGCTCCTGACGGCGAACGCGCCGCTCGCCGCGCTCATCACGCGCACGCTCGGCGACCACTGGATCATCAACCTGGACGCCCTGCGCGGGCTCGAGGAGAAGTGCGACGACGCCCAGTTCCGGGCCGATTTCGCGCAGGTCAAGCAGCGGCACAAGGAGCGCCTCGTGGGGCACATCCGCCGCAGCACGGGCGTCAGCGCCGACCCGCGCTCGCTGTTCGACGTGCAGGTGAAGCGCATCCACGAGTACAAGCGCCAGCTCATGAACGCCTTCCGCATCGCCCACGAGTACCTCGTGCTCGTCGAGGACGGCGTCGCCCCGCTCGTGCCGCGCACCTACCTCTTCGCCGGCAAGGCCGCGCCGAGCTACGCCGCGGCCAAGCGCATCATCAAGCTGATCCACTGCCTGGCGGCCGTGGTCAACGCCGATCCGCGAACGCGCGACTGGATGCGCATCGCCTTCATCCCCGACTACCGCGTCACGCTCGCGGAGCGCATCATCCCGGCGGCCAACGTCAGCGAGCAGATCTCGACGGCCGGCAAGGAGGCGTCCGGCACCGGGAACATGAAGTTCATGATGAACGGCGCCCTCACCGTGGGCACGCTGGACGGCGCCAACATCGAGATGCTCGCCGAGGCGGGCGACGAGAACATGTTCATCTTCGGCCTGACCGCCGAGGAGATCGCCGCGCGCGACGCGCGCGGCGTCCGGCCTGCCGAGGCATCGGAGCAGGACTCGCGCGTCGCGCGCGTGCTGCAGGCGGTGCGCGCGAACCGCTTCTGCCCGCGCCAGCCGGGCCTGTTCGCGGACCTGGTGGACGGCCTGCTGCAGCGCGACCCGTTCCACGTCCTCGCCGACCTCGGCGCCTTCATCGACGTGCAGGAGCGCGTCAGCCGCGCCTTCCTCGACCAGGACGGCTGGACGCGCAGGAGCATTCTCAACGTGGCGCGCTCGGGCAAGTTCTCCAGCGACCGCACGATCCGCGAGTACGCGCGGGACGTCTGGGGGATCCGCTAGCCGCGTTCAGTCCCGGCCGCTGGCGCGCGCCCGCAGCGCCTCGCGCTTGAGCAGGGCGCAGAGCGGCGCGCGCGGGTCGATCAAGGCCGCGGCGCGCTCCAGGCTGAGCGCGGCCGCGTCGCCTCTTCCCAGCGCGCTCTCGGCTCGCGAGAGGACGAAGAGCGCGCCGGCGCTCTGCCCGCGGCTGCCTTCCACGAGAGCCTGCGCCAGCTCGTGGGCGCACTGGACGTCGCGAATGCCCGGCAGGAGCGACGTCGCCATGCGGTCGGCAAGCGCCAGCAGGCTGCGCCGCGACCCGTCGCCGGTGAGGGCGAGCAAGGCGTAGGCCGCGCGCGCTCCCTCCGCGTCGCCGGTGGCCTCGCGCGCCTCCGACAGCCGCCGCACGATCTCCGGGTCCGGCTGCTCGCTCCGCGCCAGCTCTTCCAGGTACGGGATCGCGGCCTCGAGGTCGCCCATGTCCTCGGCCAGGTCCGCGAGCGACCGCACGGCCCGCTCCAGACCGGGCTCGCGCTCGAGCGCGCCGCGATAGGCGGCGGCCGCCTCCCGCGGCCGCCCGCGCGCGGCGAGCAGGTCGCCCAGGGAGAGGAACGGGCCGGCCCCGGCATCCTGCGCCGCGCACGCGCCGCGGTAGGCCTCGGCCGCCTGGCGCGCCTCGCCCAGGCGCTCGTTGACGGCCCCGAGCGCGACCCAGGGGCGGGCCCGCTCCGGCCGCCGCTGCGCCGACAGCCCGTACCAGACGCGCGCCTGCTCCAGCTCGCCGCTCTCGAGGTACAGGTCGCCGAGCGCGCTGGTCGCGTCCGGATCCAGCTCGTCGAGGCGCGCCGCCTCCTCCAGGTCGTGGATCGCGGCCAGGCGCTGGCCGCGCATCTGGCAGAGCACGCCGACGTTGAAGTGGCCGACCGCGAAGGCCGGGTCCAGCTCGATGGTCCTCCTGAAGGCGCCGAGGGCCTCGTCCGACCTGCCAAGCCGCAGGAGCGCGGCCCCGAGGTGGTTGAAGGTGCGCGCCTCGCCCGGATTCAGCAGCGCTGCGCGCTCCAGGACGACGCACGCCTGCTCGAACTGCTCGAGCTGGAAGTAGACGCGGCCGAGGAACTCGAGGGGCTGCGCGTCTTCCGGGTAGGTCTCCGCCACGCGCTTCAGCGGCTCCTCGGCCTCCGCGAACCTGCCGGCGCCGAAGAGCGAGATCCCGAGCAGATAGTGCGCGTCCGGATCGGCCGGATCGGCCTCCACCGCGCGCTGGAACTGCTCCACCGCCTCATCGAACTGCCGGCCGTCGAGCAAGGAGCGCCCGCGGGCGACGGCCACGCTCTTCACGTCTTCGCCGGGCTGAGGAGGGAGCAGAAGGCAGAGCAACAGGATCGATCCGACACTGGGCATGCCGCGGCTCCCTGAACGTGGACCGCGCCTCGTGCGCGCTCCCTCTCCGCCTTGACGGCAGCCCGCATCCCGAGAGGACGCGCCCGCTGCAAGACCCATCATCGGAACCTGTCGAAGCGCGGCTTGATCGGAAATCCAGGAACTGGATCCGACCGGACGACGCGGCTCGGGCGCTTCCCCTACTGCTGTTCCAGGAGATCGCGAATCCGCGAGGCCAGGTCCTGCTCGGACAGCGCCTCGGCGCTCCGCAGGGCAGCGGACAGGGCCTCCCTGGCCTCTTCCGGCCGGCCGAGGCGGCCAAGGGCCAAACCCAGGTGGTAGTGGGCGTAGGGATTCTGCGGCAGCAGGGCGATCGATGCCTCGAGCAGCCGCTCCGCCTCGGCCAGGTCGTTGCGGGACAGGGCGGAGCTGCCCATCTCGAAGGCCCGCCTCGCCTCGGCCGTGATCGCTTCCTCGTCGGCGCCGCGCGCCTCGTCGGCGATGCTCCGGAGCAGCGAGGGCACGGCGCCCAGGTCGTGGAAGCCCGGGCTCTCCTGGATCGCACGCAGGAAGAGCGGCCGGGCCTCGTTTCTTTCCCCCTTCATGAAGTGGTCGTAGCCCGCGTTCTTCAGCGCCTGGCTGAGTTCCGCCTGGAGGTCCGGCACGGGGATGCCGCGGCGGCGGGCCTCTTCGTAGACCTGGACCACCTCGGCGAAGCGGCGCTCGCGCCGCAGGAGCCGCGCCAGGCGCGCGCTCGAATCGCCGCCGCGATCCGCACCGTGGGAGAGCGCGAGCCTGGTCATGGCCTCGGCCAGCCCGAAGTTGCTGCCGTCCTCCGCCGCGCGCGCGAGGAGCGCGAACAGCGCGGCCAGCTCCTCCTTGCCGCCGCGCAGGCGGCCGACCTCGGTCTGCAGCCGCTCGGCGCTCCCCACGGCGCCGAGCAGGTCGCCGCGCGCCAGCTGCAGATGCGCCGTCACCAGGAGCACTTCGGGGTGCGCCGCTCCCGCGAGCTCGCGCGCGCGCTCCAGCTCGCGCTCCCCGGCGTCCTCCTGGGCGCGCGTGAAGTAGAGGCGGGCCAGCTCCAGGCGCGGAGCGGCCAGGTCCGGCCTGAGGCGCGCGCACTCTTCCAGGTCCTTGAGCGCGCCCGTGCCGTCCCCGAGAGCCAGCCGCAGGCGCCCCCTCTCCAAGAGCGCGCGCGCGGAGCCCGGCGCGGCCGCGAGCGCCGCGGCGAAGTCCTCGAACGCCAGGGCGCTCTCCTTCTCCCGGCCCACGGGCCCGATCTCGCTCGCGGAGCCGCGGAACGCGAGGCAGGCGTGGGCCGTGGCCCGGCAGGCCAGGATGTCGGCCCGCGCGTCACCCTCGGCCTCGGCCAGGAAGCGCTCGGCCCGCGCCAGAGCTTCCGCCAGCAAGCCGCCGCGCACCAGCACCGAGAGCTGGTCGGTGCGGATTCGCCGCAGGAGGCCCGGATCGGTCGCGGCGGCGCGCTCGGCCTGCTCGAGCAGGCGGAGCGCCAGATCGGGCGACGCACTGAGCGCGGCCGCCAGCGCCACGTCCCGGTCCGCGGCCGGGGCAGCGGGCGCGCCGCCCGGTTGCAGGCCGAGGCGCGCCTCGGCCAGGCGCGCGACCTCGGCCGCAGGCGCTGTCTCGAGCAAGGCGCGGAGCTTCGCCCGTTCGAGCGGGTGCCCGCCGGCGCTCGCGGCCGTGCTGGCAAGCGCGGCGTAGTAGGAGCGGCGCGCCGCGAAGGCCGGGAGCTGGGTGAAGGCGAGCAGCCCCGAGGCGGCGAGCAGGGCGATCCCGAGCGCCCAACCAAGGAGGGTGCGGGGCAGAGTGCGCTGCACGTCGTCGCTGATCCCCGCGATCCAGAGCGAGAGCAGGACGAGCGGAGCCGCGCTCGCGGCCGCGCCGAGGCCGCCGCCTCGCGGCGCCGCGCCGGCCAGCAGGGCCAGGGCGGCGAGGCCGAGGAGGCCGGCATAGCGGCCGCCGAAGCGCCGCTCGGGAACGACGATCAGTGCCGCCGCGAAGAGCGCCAGGACCGCGAGCGCCGCCGGCAGCGCACCCGGGGTGGGGAGAAGTTGGGGCTCTGCCGGGAAGAGAGAGGCGGCTGCCTGGAGGAAGCGCTGCAGCAGGGCCTGATCCTCCGCGCAAGGCCACGGCACGAGCGCCGCGGAGTCCGGCAGGTAGAGCGCCAGGGCGGGCGCGCCGAGCGCTCGAGCCGCTCCATACATGAGGAGCAACACCCCGCCCTTGTGCATGGCCGGCACCCGCTCCAGGAGCACGTAGGCCGCGAGCGCCGAGAGCGCCGCCCCGGAAGGCGCGGCCAGGACCGCGAGGAACAGGAGCCCGACGCCCGCGGCCACGAGCGTGCTCATCTCCACGGTCGTGAGGTACGCGCCGAGAAGCAGCAGGGCGAGCGCCGCCAGGTCGAACTGGCCGGCCGGCGCGAGCTGGGCGGTCAGGAACTGGGGGTGCGCGAGCAGCACCAGTCCGGGGAGCAACGCCGCCGCGGGTGCCTGCCCGAGCGCCCGGCGCCAGAAGAACAGCAGCAGGGCGGCCGCGGAGAGCAGCGCGCATCCCGTGAGGGGCCTCGGGGCCAGGAGGACCTCGGCGGGAGCGAGGGTCTCGGGCAGCTCGAGCGCCGCGGGCAGCTGGTCCGGCCGGAAGTCCGGGCGAAGGAGGAACGCCCGCGGCAGGGCCACCAGGATCAAGACCAGGGCGGCGAGGACCGAGGCTCGGCTCACGTATGGCTCCAGCGCGCTCGCGGCCGGCGAGCCCGCGAAGGGCAGGGGTTATACGCTTTCGCCGCGCGGCCCGCCATGCGCCCCCGGGGAGCGAGCGATATGCTGCCGCCGTGGAGCTTTTCCGCATCGTCGACCTCGGGTGCAAGGTGAACCGCTACGACGGGGAGGTGGTCCGCGCGGAGCTGCGGCGTTTCGGCCTGCGCGAATCGGGCGAGCAGGAAGCCGCCGACCTCGTCGTCTTGAACGCGTGCGCCGTCACGGACCGCGCCGTGCAGAAGGGACGCCAGGCGCTGCGCCGCCTTCGCCGGCAGAACCCCGGGGCGCGCCTCCTCGTCACCGGCTGCATGACGCCCGCGGACCGGGACGGCTACGAGCGCATCGACGCGGGGCTCCTGGCCGTCCGCCAGGGCGACCGCCTCGGCCTGCGCCGGGTCCTCGAGGACTTCATGGGTGGCGCGGCGCCCGCGGCGTCTGACAACGGACGAACCCTCGACGGCGCCGCGTTCGCCAGCCGCACGCGGGCCTTCCTCAAGGTCCAGGACGGCTGCGACGCGGCGTGCTCCTTCTGCGTCATCCCCCGGATCCGCGGCGGATCGCGCAGCCGGCCGCGCCACGAGGTGCTGGCCGAGGCCGCGGCGCTGCTCGAACGCGGCTTCCGCGAGCTGGTGCTCTGCGGCGTCCATCTCGGACACTACGGCAGGGACAGCGGCGACGACCTCGCCGGCCTCGTGCTCGCCGTGGCGCGCCTGCCCGGGGAGTTCCGCGTGCGCCTCTCGTCGCTCGAGGTGAACGAGGTGGACCGGGCGCTCGCCCGGGTCCTGGCCTCGAGCGGCCGCTTCGCGCCCCACCTGCACGTGCCGCTCCAGAGCGGGGACGACGGCGTGCTCTCGGCCATGCGCCGGCCTTACACGTGGGACGGCTATCGCCGCCGCATCGAGGACCTCTGCGCCGCCCTCCCCGGCGTCGCACTCACCACGGACGTGATCGCCGGCTTCCCGGGCGAATCCGAGCAGGCCTTCCGCCGCACGCTCGCGGCCGTCGACGCCGCGCGCTTCGCGAAGGTGCATGTCTTCCCCTTCTCGCCGCGCGCCGGCACGGACGCGGCGCGGCTGCCGGAGCGCGTGCCGGCGCCGGTCGTGCGCGGCAGAGTGGCCGAACTTCTGCGCGCCGAACGCCGCCTGCGCGAGGAAGGCGACCGCGCGCTGATCGGAGCGAACGCCACGGTGCTCGTCGAGGCGGGCGGCGGCGCGTTCTCCAGCGGTCTTTGCGAGCGCGGGCGCCGCTTCCGGTTGCCCGCCGGCATGCCAACTTCTACTTTCATCCGCTGCCGTGTCGCCGGCCGCGCCGGCGATGACCTGCTCGGGGAGCCTTGCCCGTGACCGAAAGCGCCGAACCGCGACGACTGGCGAGGGAGAGCCTCGCCCGGCAGCTCCATTCGGACCTGCTGTTCGGCATCGAGGAGTGGCCCCTGCCCGCGGCGGGAAGGCGGAGCGCGCCTGCCGCCCGGCCCGCGCCGGAGGCGCACGCGCAACCCGCGGCGCCGGCCCGGTTCAGCGGCGGCGCGGACAAGGTCAGGCGCATGGAGGAGATCGGCGCGGAAGTGCGCGCCTGCACGCTCTGCGAGCTTGCGCGCACGCGCACGCTGGCCGTGCCGGGCGAGGGCAACGTGGACGCCGACCTGATGTTCGTGGGCGAGGGGCCGGGCGGCGAGGAGGACAGGAGCGGCCGTCCCTTCGTCGGCGCCTCGGGCAAGCTCCTGGCGAAGATCATCACGGCCATGGGCTTCTCGCGCGAGACGGTCTTCATCACCAACATCGTGAAGTGCCGGCCTCCGGGAAACCGCGACCCGCTCCCCGCGGAGGTCGCGGCCTGCCGGCCGTTCCTGGAGCGGCAGATCGACGTCGTCGAACCAAAGGTCATCTGCGCGCTCGGGCTGCCGGCGACCAGGACCCTGCTCGGCGCCAGCGGGCCGCTCGGCCCCCTGCGCGGCAAGAAGTTCCTCTGCCGGGGGAGGATCGTGGTGCCCACGTACCACCCCTCTTACCTCCTGCAGAACGAGAACGCCAAGGCGCTGGTCTGGAGCGACGTCCAGTTCGTCGCCCGCCTGGTCGCGGAGCAGGGCGGCGCCATCCCGCACCCGGAAGTGCTCGAGCGCGCGGCGGGAAGGCAGTAGGGAGGCACGGTGCTCACGTACCCGGCATTCGGGATCGAGTTGAGCGACGGCGCCCTCAAGGCGGTGAAGGTGCAGCGCCGCGGCGCGCGCCTCGTCGTCACCCGGGCCGAATACCGTCCCTACGCCCGCGCCGAGGACGGCGCGGTGCGGCCGCGCGCCGGACTCGACGCGCGCGCGCGCGAGGCCCTCAAGCAGTTCCTCGCCGAGGCGCGCCCCGGGCGCCTGGACCGCATCTACGTCGGGCTGCCTTCGGTGGCCACGTTCAACCGCCTCATCATGGTGCCCAACGTGGGCGAGGAGAGGCTCAGGGAGATCGCCCGCTACGAGGCCCACCGCTCCCTGCGCGGCGCGATCGACGACTACGTGGTGCGCACGCGGGTCCTCGGACCCAGGCGCCAGCAGGCGGAGGTCCCCTGCCTCCTCTTCGCGGTGCGCAAGGACCTGCGCGACGCCTTCGTCAGCGACCTGGCCGCGCTCGGCCTCGAGTTCGACAACATGCTGCCCTCGCCCGCGGCGCTGGCCCTGTTCGTACGCTACGACCGCCCGGCGAGCGGAGACCGGGTGGCGGTCTCCATCGGCCTCCAGGCCACGGAGATCGTCTACCTGCGGGAGCGCGGCCACGCCTTCCGCACCCTTCCCCTGGGCGTGGTCGGCCTGCAGGGCAGGAGCGGCGCCGCGGGCGGCGCGTTGCGGCCCGTAGCGCGGCGCCTGGTCGAGCGCATCGCCGGCGAGATCGGCAAGGGCGCGCGGTTTTTCTTCCACGGACAGGGCGGCTTCGACCCGCAGGTGATCACCCTGTTCGGGGAAGGCGCGGCCATCCCCGAGGTAGTCGACGAGTTCCGCGGCTTCTTCCCGGCGAAGGTCGAGAGCATCGACTCGCTCCACCGCATGCACGTCGACCGCACCGTGCCGGATGAGGCGCGCGCCTACGTGCCGCAGATGGGCTGCGCGCTCGGCCTGGCGATCGCGGCGGCGCGCGCCGAGGACCCGCAGATCGAGCTGCTCGACCGCAACCGCTCGCGCGACGCGGCGCGGCGCTTCCCTGGCCTGGGAGTCGCGACCCTGCTCGTCTCCCTCGCGGCCTTCCTCGCGGCGGAGCGCGACATCGCCGAGGCCGGGCGCATCGCCGCCCTGCACGTGACGCCGGCCGCCGAGGACGTGCGCGCCCAGAGCGCCGAGGAGCTGCGCCTGGCGGCGGAGAGCGAGCAGCTCCTGGCCCAGGAGCGCGGCCTCGAGCGCATGGCCCGCTCCCGCGCCGCGCGCGCCGCGCTGCTCTCCAGGGTGGTACGGAACTTCGGGCCGGACGTCGCCGAGTACGGCGCGGTCGACCTGCGCCTGGTGGAGTGCCGGCTGGAGCGCACCGGCGACGGCGCGGAGGTCAGCGGCCGGACGCTCGCCCCCCTGCTCGACCTGCGCGTCGCGACGATCCTGCGCCAGCGCCTCGCGCTCGGCGCCGGCCTGCGCGACGTGGCCGTGGAGGAGATCGAGGCCGAGCGCGACGAGTTCGAGGAGACGACCGTCTACTCGTTCCGCGGCAGGATCGCGCAGGGAGGAACGCCGTGAGGGTCTTCCTCTTCTCCCTGCTGCTGCTCCTGTGCGCCGCGGGTCCTTTCCATTATCTGAGGGGCGGCGCGCGCGCGCGCGCCGAGCGGCGCGCCCGAGTCGAGTTCCTGGCGGGAGAGGCGCAGCGAGTCCGTACTCTCGCGCTCGAGGGGTTCGCCGCCGCGGTGATCGGGCCCGCGGACCGCCCGGCTGCCTCGAACGAGGAGCTGCGAGCGCTGGCGCGCGCGGCCGGCGTCGATCCCGTGGTTCTCGAGCCGGTCATCGGATCGCTCGGGGCGCGCGAGGAGGACTCGCCGCGGCGCCGCGCCGTGCTGGCTCTTCTCCACGCGCTGGCCGAGGTGGGCGGCCTCGAGGTGGAGTCGTTGAGGCTCGCCGCGACTCCGAGCACGGGGCCCTTCGAGTTGCCGGTGAGCACGGTCGAGGCCTCGCTCGCGCTCCTCGCCGATCCCGCGAGCGCCGTGGAGCTGGTCGAGCGTCTCCTGGCGGGCTCCGAGCGCGACCCGCCCGCGGACCTGGTCGAAGCCACGCTCGGCCGGTGCGAGGAAGGCGACTGGCACCGAGGCGCAAGAGGGGACGGGCCTCCCGTTCGCCTCTCTCTCAAAGTGGACATTCTTGCCGCGAGGGCCAGGCTCTGATGCGACGCCCGGGCGTGGATCGAATTCTTGTGTTGACAGGTGTTTGCCTCGTCCTTATATTCCTCGCCTTCAGTTACCTAGCCTTTAATGCCCTTTCCAGTAAAGAGTTAAGGCAGACGATCGCGATCGAGACCAAGCGGGAACCGCTGGCGATCGATGATCCATTCTGGGTTGTGGTCGAGGCGCGACCGGTGTCCGACCCGATTGCGATGTTCGCGTTCACGCCTGAGCGGCTCGAGTTCGCTTCGAAGATTTTCTTCGCGGACCGCGAGCTGGAAGGGTATCGCGAAAGGCGGTCCAAGGAGGATCTCTACCGCGGGATCGCTCCGCCGCTGGAGTTGCGCTGGAGCCAGCGCAAGAAGGGCGTCCTGCTCGAATGGAGCCCGAACCCGCGGAACGTGGCGATCGAGGCAGACGTGCGCGGCAACCCCTTGCTCAAGACGGGTTACCGCATCTACCGCTGGCGAGTGGGAGAGGACCCCGCCGTGGTTGCGACCGCGACCTTGAATCAGACTTCCTACCTCGACCCGGAGATCGGGTCGCGCGGGGGCCTGATCTTCTACTCGGTGGTCACTGTGCTCGAGGGCCGCATCGGACAGCGCGACACGCTGATCGAGAGCGAGAGCAGCGACGTCCTCGAGGTCGACC
>JACQZJ010000169.1 GCA_016213895.1 Planctomycetota bacterium
CACATCGTGAGGGCGTGTGGAGAACGACTCAGCCCCTTCCCCCACACCCCCATCCTCCCGGGGGAGGCTTCGCCTCCCCCGGACCGCCGCCCCTCGCCTCGCCTGCCTGAACGGCAGGCTCGGGGCGGCTCCCCCTTCGGTCTGCTTACGTCCTCTGCCAGACTTTCCGGACTGCCTACTGCCAGACTTTCCGGAACTCACACGCGCGCTGGAAGGCGGGCCCCGGCGGCGCCATCCTGCCGGGTCTGGAACTCGCCTGCGACGCCGAGGGGGCAGGCGACGCCCGCGGCCATCCGCGTACCCCAGCAGGCCAGGCGCTTCACCATGCACCCACGAGCCTGGCCCACCTGCGGTCCAGCCAGCGGCCGTCCTCCGTCCTCGCCTCCCCGAACCAGCGCCTGCTCAGGCTCTTCGTCGCGGCTCAGCTCTCCACAGCGCCCTGTGGTAGCCAGAGTGCGTGAGCTGCATCATGCGCAGCAGCGGATAGCGCTCCGAGATCGCGCGAGACTCCGCCTTGCCCTCCGCTCGGACCTTCTTCCGCACGTCTCGCACGAACTCGTCCACCGAGATCAGGCGGCCGCCGGCCATGGCCGCGCGCCTCCGCGGGTGGCTCACCAGGATCGCGATCTGCTCCAGGGGCGTGGCCGGATCTAGCCACGGGAGCACATCGGCAAAGATGCACATCCTTCCCGCATCGAACTTCTTCTTGAACATCCTCTCCTGGACCGCCCATGAATCCGAGTCGAGCGACGGCTCCAGGTGCACCACGCGCTTCTCGTGAGGGTGGAACGCGATGATGTCCAGCTCCATCGTCCAGCCTCCGTGCGTGAGCCTGCCGACCCGGATGTTCCTGCGGACGATGTACCCCTGCCACTCGTAGAACTCGTGAACCAGATCCTCCAGGTGCGACATCGGCTCCCTCCAGCGGTAGGGCACACAGCGCACCGGGCCGCCGGCGCCCGCTGGCGCCAGCGCGAGCACAGGGCGCACGGCCGCCTACGTTCCTATGCGATCACCTGCGCCCGGAACTGCGCGCGCCCCGGCACGCCACCCCGCGCCCTTCTTCCATTCCATGCGCCCCCGTGCGCGCCGTGGCGGCGAGAAACTGGCGGAGGAGGGGGGATTCGAACCCCCGAGGGCTTGCGCCCCAACGGTTTTCAAGACCGGGAGCGGGTCGCGACAAGTCGTTGCAGGCGCGCAAGTTGCGGACTCTGCGTTTCCGCCGATAGCGAAACCGATAGCGGTCGGCGCGGGCCAAGCGAAGAGCGGCGCACCCATCCCCACTTCCACATCCAAGGCGCGCATTCGCCTCGCCGTCCCTCTCGGACCCCACACCAGGTCGCGCGCCGCCGCTCCCCGCACCGCCACCGTCAACTCGCCCCGTCCCCACCGGGCACCTCGATGCGGCACTCCTCGCTCCCGCGCACGCCCACCAGGTCCACCTCGACGAACGCGCGCTCGCCCTCAACGGCGCCGTGGGATGCGGTCCTGGGACCGCCGAGCCGCCGCTTCAGGGAATAGTAGTCCAGCCGCAGCCCGCGGGCGATCGGGCCCACGCCGTGTCTCTGCGCCAGCGCCACCGCCCGCTCCCACAGCGGCGCAGGCATGGGCCAGCGCTTCTGCCTCGTCGCCCGCCAGCGCTCGATGCGCGCACCCAGCCTGGCCACCTCGGCCCTCCGATCCGATCCTCGCTGCTCCATGAGTCGTCGTCCGTGAGGGGTCTCGATGGTGCAGGAGGGTAGGTGGCCGCGAAAACCGCGTCATGCAAGGCTGCCGGAAGCACACGAAGGAGCGAGTTCGCCTCTCCGTCCGTCGCAGACCCCACAAGCACACGACCCGCCGACGAGACCCACGTGACGCGTCTTCAGCGCCAGAATCCCGCGGACGCTCGCCGTCATCGACACTCAGTCCACGCCGCAGCCGGCGCCGGCGTCCCCGGGACCTCGACGAAGGCCGGCCCTCGCCCCGATCCGGCGGCCAGCGACCGACTCCGCGCCACGCGCTGCTTCAAGTCGGGGTAGTGCAGCCGCAAGGCCCTCGCCGTGCGGTTCACCCCGTAGCGGCCCGCGAGGGTCGCGGCCAGGGACCACAGTTCCTCGGAGATGCGGCGGCCGCTGCGCTGCTGGCGCCACTGGTCAAGACGCTCCGCCGCCTTCACGAGCGGCAGGGGCAGGGGGGATGCGGTCCTTGGCATGGTCGGCTCCCTTGCAGGTCTGCCCGGCGGGATTGCCGGACGGCCGACCATAGCCAGGGGGCTATGACGCCTCCATGCAGGCTTGCCGGAAGGACACGTTCAACCGAAAGCGCGGCTCGGCACGGACGTGCTGGCGAAGCCGCGGGCGAAGCGGGAGCAGCGCTTCCCTCCTACTCCGTAAGCGACGACAATCCGGATTCACCCACAGGAACGGCAGGAGAGCCGATCTTCTCCCGCAACCGCACGAGAGCCGCCACGGCGCTGTAGTCGAAAAGGTCGAGGCACGTAAGGATGGCGACGTTCAGTCCGTGCGCCGGGATCCACAATGCCGTTCGGCGGTACGGTACGCTCACCTCCTCCGGGATCGGGCGCATCTGAACGGCGCTGACCTGCTTGTGGTATCGCTCTCCTGACGAAGGACCTCCGGGATAGAACACGGTAACCGTTCAGGGGGCCCACGATCTTCGGGGCCGTAGCTGGCGGTGCCCTGCAACTCGTCCGGCTGCTCCTGCCAGACCCGCAGCCGCGCCTCGTCCGCCGCCGCCATCAACGCGTCCACGTCGTGCGGCGTGAAGCGCCGGCAGAAGTCACCCGCCGTCGTGGGATCGGGGATCGTCTTCGCGCTCAACGCGTCCAGGAACGCCTCGTCGTTGCGCCGCAGCTCGATGTCCTCAAGGCAGCTCCCGCCGCAGAGGGCGTTGAACGCGATCTTCAGCACGTGGTCCGACTCGTGGTATGGCCGGTGCGCCTTGAGGAGATGCAGGCGCCGATCGATCCCCTCGACCACACCCGTGCGCCTCGCCACTTGCAGCATCGCCCCGATGCCGCCAACTTCGATGGCCCGGACCTTGCCCCCCGGCTCGTAGCGAATCCGCGAAGCCGTGATGATCGGCGCGTCCTCCGGCTCCGTCTCGAACTCCGCGAGCCGATCGAGCACTTGCCTCTTGCCCTGATCGAGCCAAGCCCGCATGATCTTGTTCACCTGAAAAGCCCTCCCACGACGTCTCGGTCGGATCTGCTTCAACCGCTTAGACGTAATGGGAATCGGCTTTTCTCCTTCATTCTCGGAAAGAGATGCAGGGGGGACGTACTTGTTCCGGGACTAACCTGACGCACGGAGCTCCCCAGAGATACGCACATGCAGCCATCCCCCGCCCCAGATCCTCACATCCAGCGACCCCACCTGACCGTTCACATCGTCAAGCGAGATACGGAAGCGAGTGCCCTCCAGTAGCTGCTCCACTTCCACAGGCGCTACCTCCGCCTCCGACCCGCCATCCCTCGACACCCGCACACTTCCGACCGATCCCGGAGCGACGCTCAGCCCCAGCCCCGCGGCTTCCTTGTCATACTTCCACGAGACACCAAGACAACTGACCTCCGGCATCACGCCTATGATGGACCATTGATCAGTCCTGAACCCTACGTGCCCAGCCTCAACTCGCCAAATCCGACCATTCCAATTACCCTGCCAATCCTCGAACTCTCGAGAGAAGCCATTTGCGGATCCATCGGTCACAACGAAGGTTCCGAGCCTCGAATCGTGCGACCCGAACCGGTAGGTGATCAGACACGTCCCAGGCTCCGGCAAAGCAACTCTGACCCTGCCAGAAAGGGTCTTCACCCACGCCGCACCATCGTCATCACCCTGAATATCCAGTATCACCACCCTCCACCCGACCTTGAAGCCCCAGTCGGCCCAACGCAGCCTCCCCGTGTACAGGCGCCCGTCGTGTTCCACCGAAACGCACCATGGGTAGTCCTCATCACTCAACCATCGGTCCACAAGCACCGCCGGAGTCCGCTCTCCTGTCGGCAAGCCGAACTCGTAGATTGGTAACCCGCTGGGAGACGAGTCGATCTCGTAACGCAGGGTCGAACAGCCAGCACACCATGAGGCACTCACTATGAGTAGGACCGAGAGAAGAGCGCGGGGACCGGAGTGCGATCTGTGGATGGCCGCTACAATGGCAAGAGCCCGTTCCGGCTTCGCCTCCCCTTGTGGCTGCCCTCCGACTGCCCACCGTCCTCTCAGCAGTGCGCGAGGCAGGTACCGCCGGCCGTGCGACCGCATCGTGGCCGCCCCCGCAACGACCTCGCACAGGAAGGAACCAAACGCCCGTCGCGCCCGAACCAGGTTGCTGCCGTCCCATGTCGACATCACTGGACCTCCGGCCGAGACTACTCAGCCAAGCTCCCGCCACAGCAGTTGAACTGCTCTGGCATTCCTTCAGTTGCTCCGTTCGCTCCTCGCACTCGCTCTCGGCACGCTACCAGGAGCCACCTACTCGGGGTTGCGCTCCATCGCGGGCCTCTCGCGGATTCTCACTGCACTATGGCGGCTGCGCCGAGAAGACCACCGCGGGAGCCACTGTCAGCCATCGAAGTTGAAGGTGCCGAAGTTCCCACGGCCGACCGCGCCTGCAGGCAGCTGATAGTCTATGCCCACGAAGTAGATGAGCGATTGGGCGAATGTGTTGCTGTTCGGCCCAAACAGGAAGTACCAGTCCGCCGCACTGTAGGTGCCGACTACATCCGGAGTCAGTTTCTGGCACGCAGGGGGATCCTCCCATGTGTTTTCCTTTTCGTTCGCAATGCAGTCGAAGTCCTCCTTGTGCACGAGTTCTACGTCCCCTCCCACCCCATCCGACATGGCATCGTCTGATTCACCAGTCCTATTCATGAAGACGTTTGAGTCTTTTGATCCAAGCTGCTTCCCTTCAGGGGCCATGTCAGGATTGTCCCATTGCCACTTCTCGTACCGTTGATTGCCACCATCGCAGTGTTTCACGGTGACCCAGCAGTGAACGATGCCGACCATCTCGAGGAAGGGAATGCCTCCACAGTAAACCGACACCGTGCACGTCGGGGGGTTCGTGAGCATCTGGTCTCTGCGGGCATCCATGTACGACTGCAGAACCTCCAGCAACTTCTCGAGTACATCCCTATAAGGCTCCGTGATATCATGCCATGTCATCGCTGGGACATCGTCGGGCGGTGGGTACGTGAAGCAAGACAGAACCAGGCCAAGACGGTACCGGGAGAACCCGCACTCCCGGTCGGCGGCCCGGCAGTTCAGTCGCCCGAGGTCGAGGGACAATGCTCCAGCCGGGCCGAGGTAGACGGCGCCATCCACGAGTAACAGCGGGAGCCCAGCCGTGGCGCGGAGGCTCATGCAGTCGCTGATCTTGCCGTAGCCGAGGTGAACCTCAGGACTGCCTGCAATCGCGCCGACGTCGGCTGCCGTGACCTGTCCGTCGAGATTCGTGTCGGCTCGCACATCGTACCCTGAAGCATCGAAGATCGCGTCCGCGGCATCGGCATCGTCGCCGTCGCGGTCGCCGTCCGAGTCCACGTCGCCCCACGGAAGCCCGAAGGGCACCGAGTACTTCACCCACTCGACCATCTTGCCGTCGCCGTCGATGAGGGCGACGACGTTCTTCTGCGGATCCTGGCAGTAGTAGATCCTCTCGCTGAACTGGCCGCTGGCCTGGGAGGTCCAGTCGTCGTTGCCCCCGTCACGGTCGCGAAGGATGATCCTTCGGTCGTTCCAGCCGCCGCCGAAGCCGCCGAGCCCCGCGTCATGCGGCACGAACTCCTCCTTGGGGCTCGTGTCGCTCGCCCGGAAGGTCGCCGCCTGCTGCCCCTCAGCATCGTAGACGAGGTGGTACCAAGGGTCGTTCTCCGTCACGGTCCCGCCGTCGACATCGCCGTGACGACCCACAAGAAGTCCGCGGCCGCTGTACTTGAGCTCGACCTCGAGCGCTTGAGTAGCCGTGTTCTTGATCTGCACGAGCCGGTTGAAGGCGTCGTAGACGTACTCGTGCCACTCGCCGTCGTCCGTCATGTTGCCGTTCGGGTCGAAGGCCGGCACCACGTCGTCGAAGGCGCTGTCATCGTCTCGGTCGATACCGGTGAGCTCGTTGGCGAGGTTAAAGGCGCGGTCGTCGTCGTACTCGCCGATGTCCAGGTCCAGGCAGTCCCCGTCGCCGTTCTTGTCGAGCTTGGCCGCCACCCAGTTCGCGAGGTGGTCGAGCGTGGCCTCGTGCTTGCGAGAGGTGTTGGTCATCGCGCCGTCCACCAGGGTCCCCTCGTGCTCCAAGGTCCGCCGGCCAAGACCGTCGTTCTCGTACTTGACGTCGTGGTGATCGAGCACCGTGTCCTCGCTCGTTCCCGCGCCGCAACAGGAACTCATGCTCACGTCGGTGAAGAACACGTGCACGTCGTTCTGTCCGAGTTCCTTCGTCCACCGGTTCTTCTTGGGCCGGGTCAGCTCATCCCAGCCATCGTACTCCCCGGAGGTACCCGCCCAGGCCGAGGAGTAGATGTCGATCTCGTCGTAGGTCGTTTCTGCCACGCGACTTGCTCCAATGTAGTCGTACGCGGCGAGCACCGTCTCGTCCATCTTCACCTGGGTCACGCGGCTCGCGTCCTCGTCGTAGTTTGCGGTGGAGTACGCATAGGTGATGTCCCTGCCCGAGGGCAGAGTCATCTCGGTCCTTCTCAAGGCGTTGCGGCCGTCCGTGGCCTTCTCGTTCAGGTAGGCGATATCGTAGTCGTTGACCGACCCCTGCTCGCCCACCAAGCCGTCCCGATCGTACTCGACCAGCGCGGGGAGGCCCCAGCCGTCGTAGCTGAAGCGCTCCTGGTCGACGGCGGTCTGCCCGGAGGTCGAGTCGTACTGCGTGAGGGTCCTGATGCGGCCCATGTCGTCGTACGCCCAGTCGATGCGCTGGACGCTGGAGTCGAAGTCCTCGGCGATGGCCGTGGCCTTGACGGCCGCCGGACGCCCGGCGCCGTCCAGGTCCACCTGCAGGACGTTGCCCGCCTGGTCCTTCCGGTAGACCCCCTCGCCCTGGGCGTTGTACGCGAAGCTCACGATGTCGCTGTCGCTGCCGCCGACGCCGTCGATGTCGTCGGCGTCCTCGGCGGGATTCGTCGAGTCCGCGTACTTGATGGCCCGGAGCAGGTGACCGGTGCTGACCTTGGAGGCGGCCGGCGTGCCCTCCGTGGTCCCGTAGATGTAGAGGGTCTCCTGGTCGTTGCTCCCTGGAACGTCCGCCGTCCTCGATCTCAGCAGGCCGTCCAGGTACGCGTACGTCACGGTGACGTTGTCGTCCGTGCCGCTCGGGGCTCCGCCGTTCACGTTGGCGTCGTAGTTCCTGGCCTCCTTGGTGAGCCGGCCCGCGTCGTCGTGCTCGTACAAGGCCACGTGGCTATCCGAGTCGATGACCGTGCCCAGGGTGCCGTCCTCGTTGTAGGCGTAGGTGTAGCGCAACCGAGAGATGGACCGATTCGGCGGATTCGACATGGCTCCGCGATTGAAGAGGTTTCCCTCGTTGGTTCCGACCTCCACGCGATCCTGCAGGCGACCGCGGTCGGCATCGTACCACAGGCCGACGATCTGGATTCGGCCCTTCACGTTGGACGAGTCCATCGTGTACTTCAACCAGTCGCCGTCGCCGTTCGCGTCGAGCGCGCCCGTGGTCGAGGCGTCGTCGTGATTCCGCTCGATGGTCGCGGTCATGAAGAGGCGGCCCGTGGTCGGATCGAAGGCTGCCTGCCGTTCCTCGAGCACGACGTCGCCCGTGACGTCGTCGGCGTCCGCGTAGCCCGTGTCGTTCGTCGTCGCCAGCGTGAACTCGTGCGTCACCCGGCCGAGCGTGTCGTAGCGGGTCTTCGCGAGCTGGGACCCGTCGGTCTTGGTCAGGCGGCCGTCCGCGTCGCGCCAGTACTCGGTGACCAAGTTGTCCAGGTTGGACCCGGACGACGGGTCGATCTTGTGGACTTGGGCCTTCCACAGGTCGCCGCGCTCGTCGAAGAACCGCTGCATCAGGCCGACCCGGTTGTCCGCTTCCTGCACGGGATCGTCGGTCCCGACCACGATGTCATCCGTCGAGCTGAAGAGCCCGGCCGCCACCGTGCGGCCGAGGTTGTCCACCTTCAGGAACGCGTGCGGTGAGACCGGGTTCTTCTGCAGGAGCAGATTTCCCTTCAGGTCGTACGTGAACTTCGTCTCACGCTGACCGGACGTTCCGTCCTGCACGAACAGCGTGCGCAGGGACAGCAGTCCGTTGCCGCCCGGATCCCCGACTCCATTGTCGTCGATGTCGTCGTAGACCAGCTCCTCGGTCTTCACCATGTTGTCCGTGCCCGAGGGCTCCCCGCCGTCGAACAAGGAGTCGTTCGTGCCGACGTGGCGCTCGATCACGTGGCCGTGCAGGTCGTACTCCGTGCGGGTGATCGTCCCGCTCGGCTCCTTGACCCGCGTCGGTCTGCCCGAGTCGTCGTAGCCGTAGAGGGTCTCGTCGTAGTGCGTGCCTTCCGTGCCCGCTCCGGAGGTAGGCACGTCGAAGTAGCGCCAACTGCTCTCGAGCTGCGTGCCCTCCTCCGAGTACAGGTTCACCACCAGCCGCGACACCGTGCCGAGGTCCATGGCGGTGATCGGGTCGTCGTCGGTCTCGTCCACGTGGTTCGCCTGCGCGCTGCCGGTGCTGCCCCCGCTGACGGCCACCAGGAACGAAGCCTCGGTCTTGCCCGCGTGGTTGGTCACGGCGCCGTCCGCGGGGCCGTAGAACAGGGGGTCCGTCGTGTACTTCGGGTAGTGGAGGGTCACCGGCCGCTCGTCCCCGAGCTGGCTGTAGTACCAGCGCTGTGTCATGCCGTCCGGCGGCGTCATCGTCAGTTGGCGGCCCTGGTCGTCGTGGGTCCAGATCGTTTTCATGTGGAACGGGCTTCCCGAACTCGAGAAGCCCGAGGGGATCGAGACGTTCTCCTAGTCCTGGCCCGAGCCCGTCTTTGTAGTGTCCGCGTCCTGGATGAGCTTCGTGAGCTCGTGTCGGTCGTCTCGAGGTCCGGGTAGACGCGGCGCGTCGCGACAAACGGCCGGACCACGTCCGCGTCCGCGCTGGACGGCGTGATGCTCGCCGTGCCGTACGTCCACGCGCCGTCGTAGTACTGGGTGCCCGAGCTGCCCTTGCGGAACTTCCGGTTCACCACGAAGTTCTTCGTGTCCCCGGAGGTCGAGCGATTGGGGATCCACTGCAGGCCGTCCGTCGACGACTTGGTGATGGCGCCCGTCGTGTGGTTGTAGGCCGTGGTGCAGGCCGGGGTGTAGACCGCCCGGATCTCGCCCACGTTCCCGCGCACCACGTCCGTGGCCCAGCGGGCCGTCGGGTTGGTGTCCGGGTCCGCGCCCGTGATCACGGACGCCAGGGGCTGCGCCACCTCATCGAAGTACTGGGTGTGGTAGGAGCCGTCCGGCCGCTTCACGATCGTGCGCGTGCACCACTCCGTGTCGTAGCCCAGGACGTTGTTCGAGTAGTTGGCGCTCGACTCGTACTCATACTCGTACGTCCCGTCGCTCATGCCGCAGCAGCCGCCCCGGATGATCGTCTTGCGCGCGCGGTGGTCCTGGTCGTACTCGAGAGCGATCGTCGCGTGCGCTCTGAGGTACTCGTCCTCGACCGCGAGAAAGTCCTCGTCAAACGTCTGGCCATCCCAGTCGAAGTTGCGCGTGCCCTCGAAGTCGAGCACCATCTTGATGGCGTGCGGGTAGCCGGGGTTGCTCTGTGCGTCGTACGAACCCTCGAAGTAGCGGTAGTACTTCTTCTGCGTGAGATCCACGTTCGAGTCGGACAACGGCGTCGTGACCTCCACGAGCTTCAGGTCGCCCGGGTCGCCGTGATCCTGGTCCGAGTAGTACGTGTACTCCACCCGCGCCCGCTCGACCCAGCCGCCGTCGTCCTCCTCGGCCTTCACCCGCGTCAGGCGCTCCACCGAGTCGAGCGTCGTGTACGTGTAGGTGTAGCGCCGGCCCGCGGTGTCGTAAGCGATCGCGATGCCGCCGTTGACGTTGTAACCGCTCGAGATCGCCGTGCTCCCCGTGGTCTCGTCCCCGACGTACGCCACGTTCCCCGCCGGGTCGGTCATCTTCCAGATCTGGCCCTTTGCGTGGTAGGCGTAGTACCCGAACCCGAAGAACGTGACCTCGTTCCCGTGCTGGTCGAAGTACGTGTACGTGTCCGGTTCGCCCTCCTCGTAGACGACCACGCCCGCCGCGCCGTTCACCGCGAGGAAGGTGTCGCTCGTGCCTTCCGCGAGGTAGACCCGCGAGAACTCGATGAACCGGTCCGCGCCGTAGACCAGGTAGAGCACGTCGTCGTCCGGGTCCTGGCCGTCCTCATGCAGCACGATCTCCGGCTGCGACGTCTGGAACCAGTTCACCCCCTGGTAGCCGTCGCTGTCCCGATGCGCGTCAGCGGAGGTCCGCTGCCGGTGGTTGTAGGAGCGCCCGACGTTCCAGCGGAAGCCCGGCGCAGGGAACGAGAGGTCGACTTCGAACTCACGGAAGGTCCCCATGGCGACGTTCACCGGGCCGTTCATGCCCGGGCCGCCGCGCCACTCGTTCTCGAAGGGGTTCCCCTGGATCGCGAGCGCGAAGCCCGGAGCCGCGCGCAAGCTGCCCTCGATGTTGACGCCGCGGTGCCCGACCAGCGGCCGGATGTCCTGGACGTTCGTCGCGGACGCGGGCAGGTAGGTCGTGAGGCTCCCGGCGTGGATCTGCAGGATCGGGTCGGTGGCCTGGGACAGGAGCATGCCCATGGACACCACGCCGGCGATCAGCATCAGCACGAAGCACAGCACGGTCATCTTCGGGTGGCGCGAGAGGAGAGCCATCAGTTGCCTCCGGGAAAGCCCGCAAGCGGGCGTGGGCGCGATGCGAATGCGTGCGCACAACGCAACCCCTGTGCCGAGAAGAGCCGTGACCCTTCTCCCCATGTCGAGAGCGGACGGAAAGCGCTCTGACTCAGCCGGTTACGCACACTGCAAGCCGGAGGAAGGTAGCGGAGCTCGCTGAGGCCGGGTCGGTGAACCGTCCACGGAAATGGACGGTCAGTGTCCACTCCCGTGGACGGTCACCGTCCACTCCCGTGTACACTTCTCTCCCCGCAATTGCCCCGACAGCGGCTCACGGGACCTCCGTAATCCTCTTCCCCGCAACGTCATCGGGCGACGCCCTCCATTGTCCAATGCATTGGGCACGCGGCGTGCAATACGTGCACCACGATGGCTGCCCTGCACACGCCCCTCTTCCGCGCCCCCGCACGGCCTCTCCGCTCGGTCGTTCTCATTGTCCTGACCGTGACTTCCTTCCATAGTGCACGCACAGAGGAGCCTCCTTCCCGCACCGCCCTGAACGGCGAGGTGGACCTCGCTCGCCTGGTCGACCTCTGCGCCGAGCGCCTCGACCTGAACGTCGAGTACGACCGGACGCAGCTCATCGGCTCCGTGACCCTTCGGCTCGGCGAGCCCGTGACCGACCAGGAACTCTGGGAACTCACGAACCACGTGCTCGCCTCCCGCGGCTTCACCACGGTCCGCACCCGGGAAGACGGCTTCCTGAGCGTGGTGAAGATCGCGGCCGCTCCCACCCTCGGCCGCCTGGAGGACCCGGCCCGGGGCTGGTTCTTGCCGGGATTCCTGACCGTGGCCACGCAGGTGAAGCACGTCTCCCCGAAGGACGCGGTCGAGGCCTTGAAGACCGTGCTCACCGGCCCGTCCGCGAGCGTGACCGCGCTCGGCTCGTCCCGGCTCCTCCTCTTGACGGACGCGCGACCGCGGGTCCTGCAGGCGCTCGAGCTCCTGGCGCTTCTCGACGTGCCGGCAAAGGACGTCGTGGTCGAGTCCCGAGCCGTCCTGCACGTCCTGGCGAACGACGCCGCGGCGGCGGCGAACGAGATCATGCAGACCCGCGAGGGCATGGACGGCCAGAAGGCGCGCGGCCGGGCCGTGGCCCTGCCGGACGGCTCGGGGCTGATGCTCGTGGCGCCGCTTGACGAGGCGGACGCCTGGCGGGACGTCGTCAGGCAGCTCGACCAGGGCGAGGGCGTGCGGTCGCTCACGTACTCCCCGCGCTACTTCCCCGTGAAGGACGTGGCCGCGCTCATCTCGTCGGTCGTGGACGAGCCGCTGAAGAAGGCCGCGAGCGAGCCGACGTTCCGCCTGGTGGCGGACGAGCTCACCGGCACGCTGATCGTGACCGGCACGGCGAGCCAGCACGCGATCGTCGCGGGCATCGTCGAGCGGCTCGACTCGGTGCCGCCCCGGGCGCGCCGCCAGATCCGCGCCTTCCCCATCCGGAACCGGGGCGTCAGCGAGGTCGTGGCCCTGATCCAGCAGCTCGTGGACGCCGAGCTCTTCGAGCCGGCGCCGGACGAGCCGCCCCCGGCCGCGCCACCCGCGCAGCGGAGCGTGCGCGAGATCAAGCCAGAGGAATCCGCCCCTCCAGCGCCGCAAGACGCGAAGGGCGAGAAGCGCGGAGGCGCAGGGACGCCGCCGGGCGATTCCGGCGAGGGCCCGCCGCTCACGCTCGCCGCGGACGAGGGCACGAACACCCTGCTCGCCGTGGGCGAGCCCCGCTTCCTCACCCAGCTCGCCGACCTCGTCCTGCAGCTCGACGTGCGCCAGCCGCAGGTCATGCTCGAGGTGATGGTGGTCAGCATGACCACGGGCGAGACCACGGACCTCGGCGTGGAGCTGAGAAGGCTCGCGGCGAACGGCGCGACGCAGGCGCTCGTGTCCTCCCTCTTCGACCTGGGCGATGTCCCGGACCCCCTCGCGCTCGACTCCACCACGGGCCCGGGCTTCAGCGGCATGGTCTTGAGCCCGGGTGAGTTCTCGACGCTCTTGCGCGCGCTCGCCACGGTGAGCGAGGGCCGCTCCCTGAACCTGCCGAAGGTCCTGGTCAACAACAACCAGCAGGCCACGTTCCACTCGGTGCTGCAGCAGCCGTTCCTCAGCACGAACGCCTCGGACACCGTGGCCACGACCTCGTTCGGCGGCACGCAGGACGCGGGCACGTCCGTGTCCGTGCGGCCGCAGATCGCCGAGGGGGACCACCTCGTGCTCGACTACCAGATCTCGCTCTCCGAGTTCATCGGCGACTCGAC